>NZ_CP040899.1:0-314056 GCF_006349365.1 Georgenia wutianyii | reverse complement strand
TCGAACTGCTCGTCGTCGACCACGGCGACGTCGCCGATCGCGTCGACGAGCAGGGAGACGGGCTCGTGCCCCAGCCTGACGACGACCATCATCGGCTCGGCGCCGGTCCGCGCCGGCAGACCGAGCCGCGTGCGCAGGTCGAGGGCGAGGACCACCTGGCCCCGGAGGTTGACGAGGCCCGCGACGTCCGGCGGCGCGAGGGGGACGGCGGTGGTCCTCCGGAAGGGCAGCACCTCCTGGACGTTGCCCACCCGGATCCCGTAGAGGTTCTCCTCGAGGGTGAAGGTCACGTACTGGCTGGTCATGTGATCCTCACCAGGTCCTGGTCGAGGGCGGAGAGCGGCGCGAGGCCGACGCCGCGGAGGAGCCGGCCGACGTCGAGCAGCTCGGTGACCCGGTCCCTGATGACCGTCGAGCCGGTGAGGCCGGCGTCCTGGAGGTCGCTGTGGGCGTCCGGGTCGTCGGTGACGATGTCGACGATCTCGCCGACGACGACGGCCACCGTGACGTCCTGGCTCGTGAGCACCGTGACGAGGAGCTCCTCGGGCTGGTCCACGGTGCTCGCGCCGAGCAGCCGGTCGAGCCGGGCGACGGGCAGGAGGTCCCCGCGGTACTGGACGACCTCGCGGCTGCCGACACGCTCGAGGCGGTCGGCGCGCATCCGCTCGAGGCGGGTGACGTCGGCGAGCGGGATGGCCACCTGCCGGTCCCCACCGATCGCGACGACGAGGAGCTGGCGGCCCTCCTCCCGGCGGGCGGCCCCGGTGGCGGTGCCGGCGCCGACGAGCCGGCCGACCTCCCCGACGAGCGCGCGGCGCGCGATCGCCTGGACGTCGAGGATGAGCGCGACGTCACCGTCGCCGAGGACGGTCGCCCCGGAGTACAGGCCGATCTGCTTGATGCGGCTGGAGACGGCCTTGACGACGATCTCCTCGTTGTTGAGCACCCGGTCCACGAGCAGACCGAAGCGCTGGTCGTCGGCCTGGAGGACGGCGATCGTGCAGGACTCCGCGGTCGGCGGCTCGAGGTCGAGCACCTCGGCCAGCGAGACGAGCGGGAGCAGGGTGCCGCGCAGCCGGTGGACGGGCGCCGTCCCGACGTACTCGAGCCGGGCCCGCTCGACGGCGACGAGCTCGAGGAGGTTCGCCTGCGCGAGGGCGAAGGTGCGGTCCGCGCACCGGACGGTGAGGGCGGGCATGATCGCGAGCGTCAGCGGGATCCGCAGGCGCCAGGTCGTGCCCTGCCCGGGACGGGACTCGACGTCGACGGAGCCGCCGATGGCCTCGATCTTCGTGCGGACGACGTCCATCCCCACGCCGCGGCCGGACACGTTCGTCACTGCCCTGGCGGTGGAGAAGCCCGGCATGAACAGCAGCTCGTGGATCTCCTGGGTGGACATCGCCCGGAGCTGGTCCTCGGTGCGCAGCCCCTTGGCCAGCGCCCCGGCCGCCACGGCGTCGCGGTCGATCCCGCGGCCGTCGTCGGTGATCTCGACGAGGACCTGGCCCCCCGCGTGGTGGGCACGCAGCGTGACGTGGCCCTGCGCGGACTTGCCGACGGCGAGGCGCTCGGCGGGCGACTCGATCCCGTGGTCGACGGCGTTGCGCACGAGGTGGGTGAGCGGGTCCTTGACCGCCTCGAGCAGCGAGCGGTCGAGCTCGGTCTGCCCACCGAGCATCGTCAGTGCGACCTCCCGCCCGAGGGTGGAGGCGAGGTCGCGCACGACGCGCGGCATCTTGTTCCACACGTTCTCGATGGGCTGCATGCGCGTCCTCATGACGCCTTCCTGCAGCTCGGTGGCGATGAGGCTGAGGCGCTGGGCGGAGCGGTGGAGCTCGGGCTCGGCGGCGCGGTCGGCGAGGCGGTCGAACTGGTTGCGGACGAGCACGAGCTCCCCGACCTGGCGCATGAGCGAGTCCAGGAGCTCCACGTCGACGCGGATCGAGCTCTCGGCCGCGTTGCGGTGGCGCTCCGGCTCGGAGCGTCTCTCGGGCTCCGCGTGCTGCTCGGCGGGCGCCACGGGGGCCGGTGTCACGGCGGCCGGCGTCACGGGGGCCGGAGGGCGCGGCCTGCCGATGACCTTGCGAGCCACGGCCGGCGCGGCGGCCGGCTCGGCAGCGGCCGGGGCACCGACGGGCTGCGCCGGGGCGGCGGGAGGCGAGGCGGTGCCCTCCTGGAGGGCGCGGATCCGGGAGATCGTCGGTTCGACGTCGTGGGCGTCGCCGTCGCCGGCCTCGATCGAGGCGAGGATGGCGCGCAACGTGTCGACGAGGGCGAGCAGGACGTCGGTGGTCGCCTGGTCCATGTGCCGGGCGCCGTCGCGCAGCTCGGCGAGCAGGTTCTCCCCGGTGTGGGAGACCCGCTCGAGGTCGCCGTAGCCGAGGAAGCCGCTCGTCCCCTTGATCGTGTGGACGGTGCGGAAGATGCTGCTCAGCAGCTCGCGTGAGCCGGGGTCCCCCTCCAGCGCGACGAGGTCCTGGTCGAGCTGGTCGAGGTTCTCGTGGCTCTCGACGAGGAACTCGTGGACGATCTCATCCATACCCTCCACCGGGTGGCCCTCCATGAGTCCGGCGTTGCGGCGCTTCCTGCGCTCACGGCAGACCATCGGGAGGAGTGGCGGGTTTGTGAGAGGTCCGGGCTGCCCCGCCCGGGCTCGCGGCGATGCGCCCGGTCCGCGCGGCGGTGCGCGAGGAGCGCGGCCCGGGGCCGCGGCGGGCGGTCAGTCCTCGGGGTTCGCGGGGCGCAGCGCGCGGAGGGAGTCGAGGTCCTCGTCGGCCACGCTGGCGGCGTCGCGGTTGGCCTCCTCGACGGCGCGGAGCACCTCGGCACGGTTCACGGCGACGTGGCGGGGTGCGGCGATGCCCAGACGCACGGTGTCGTTGCGCACGTCGACGACGGTGAGGACGATGTCCTCCCCGATGACGATCTGCTCGCCCACCTTGCGGCTCAGTACCAGCACGCGCCCGACCCTATCGCGTCCTGGCGCTCGGCCGGCCGCGCTCGGCGAGCGCCCCGGCGGCGGCACGCGCCTGGCGCGCCGCGGCGCTCTCCAGCCGCTCCGCCGCCTCGGCGGCGGCGATGAGGTCGCCGATGCCCGCCGGGCGAGGCTGCCGGGCAGGTGGACGGCGAGCGGCGGCGGCCGTGCCCCCGAGGTCGGGGACGGGCCGGCTCAGTCCGGGCACCGCCACGGTGACCTCGTAGCGCCGGCGCCCGAGCAGCCCTGAGCGCACACGCTCCGCGCGCACGACCCGTCCACCCAGACGGGCCGCCCGGGCGAGGAGCTCGTCCAGGTCGGTCCCGTCAAGCAGTAATCGCGTGTCCGACACCGACGGCTCCCACGGTCTCGATGGTCAGGGAGGTCCCGGTCACCTCGTTGTAGGACAGCACCGGGAGGCGCGGGACGGCGAGGGCCGCCACGCGCCGCAGCGCCGGCCGGACGGCCGGGGCGCAGACGAGCACGGCCTGGCGGCCGGTCGACTCGACCTGCTCGAGCCTGGCGCGCAGCGCCTCGAGCAGTCCCTCGACGCGGTCGGGCGCGAGGGACAGCTGGGTGCCGTGCTCCCCGGGGCGCAGCGACTCCAGGAGCAGCTGCTCGGTCGCCGGCTCGAGGGTGAGGACCCGCAGGACGCCCTCCTCGCGGTGGCGGTCGACGATGACGTCCGCGACCGCCTGGCGGGCGGCCTCGACGAGCCCTTCGACGTCGGTGGACACCTTCGCGCGCAGGGTCAGCGCCTCGAGGATGCGGCCGAGGTCGAGGATCGGCACCTGCTCGGCGAGCAGGCCCTGGAGGACGCGCTGGACCTCACCGAGGCTGAGCAGCCCCGGGACGAGCTCCTCCACCACGGACGGGTTGGTCTGCTTGAGCCCCTCGACGAGGACGCGGACGTCCTCGCGGCCGAGCAGCCGGTCGGCGTGGGAGGAGGCCACCGAGGACAGGTGGGTGATGAGCACGGACACCCTGTCGACGACGGTGGCGCCGGCCATCTCCGCGCTGTGCCGCAGCTCGAGCGCGATCCACTTGCCGGGCAGCCCGAACACCGGCTCGACGACCGTCGTGCCCGGGAGTCCGTCCAGCCCCTCCCCCAGGGCGAGCACCCGCCCGCGCGGCGCGGTGCCGCGTGCCACCTCGACCCCGGAGAGCCGGATGGCGTAGGTGGCGGAGGGCAGGTCGACGGAGTCGCGGGTGCGGACGGGGGGCAGCACGTAGCCCATCTCCAGCGCCGTCTTGCGCCGCAGCGCCTTGACCCGGCCGAGGAGGTCCTGGTCGGCCGACCCGCCGACCATGTCGACGAGGTCGGGGGCGAGGAGGACCTCCAGGGCGTGGACCCTCATCTGCTCGATGAGCATCTCGGGGGTCTCGGCGGCGGGCTGGAGCGCGGAGGCTGCCTCCTCCGCCTCGCTGGCCCGCGTGGCGGCGTTCTCCCCGCCCTTGATCCGCTGGGCCGCGACGAGCAGGAGCGCGCCCACGAGGACGAACGGGAGCTTCGGGATGCCCGGGATGGCGGCCATGACGAGCGCGGCCACACCGGCGATCATGAGCGCCGAGCGGGACTGGGTGAGCTGGGAGCCGGCGAGGGTGCCCATGTCGTCGTCGGAGGTGGCCCGGGTGACGACGAGGCCGGTGGCGACGGCCATGAGGAGCGCGGGGATCTGGGTGACGAGGCCGTCGCCGACGGTGAGCAGCGAGTACGTCTCGATGGACTCGCCGGCGCTCATGCCGCGCTGGACCATCCCGATGACGAAGCCACCGACGAGGTTGATGATCGTGATGACGATGCCGGCGATGGCGTCACCCTTGACGAACTTCGACGAGCCGTCCATCGCGCCGTAGAAGTCCGCCTCGGCGGCGACCTCGCTGCGGCGGCGGCGCGCCTCGTCGTCGTCGATCGCGCCGGCGTTGAGGTCGGCGTCGATGGCCATCTGCTTGCCCGGCATCGCGTCGAGGGTGAAGCGGGCGCCGACCTCGGCGGCGCGTCCGGCGCCGTTGGTGATGACGACGAACTGGATGACGACGAGGATGAGGAAGATGACGAGGCCGATGACGAGCGAGCCGCCGACGACGAAGTGGCCGAACGCGTTGATGACCTCCCCGGCGTAGCCGTCGCGCAGCACGAGGCGGGTCGAGGCGACGTTGAGCCCGAGCCGGAAGAGCGTCATCACGAGGACGAGGGAGGGGAAGACCGAGAAGTCGAGCGGCTTCCTGATGTACATCGTCGTGAGCAGGACGACCATCGCGCCGATGATGTTCACCGCGATGAGGACGTCGAGCAGCGCTGCGGGCAGCGGGACGACGAGCAGGAGGATGATCCCGACGACGCCCGCCGGCACGGCGAGCTGGGTGATCTTGCCGTTCTTCATCGGCCGTCCTTCCGGGACTGGGACATGCGGTGGTTCCCTGCGGCGCTGCCGCGCCGGCGCAGGGACATGACGAAGGCGAGGACGCGGGCGACGGCCTCGTAGAGGTACTCGGGGACCTCGTGGCCCACCTCGCACACGGAGTTGAGGGTGCGCGCCAGGGTGATGTCCTGGACGACGGCCACCTTGTGCTGGGCGGCCTTCTCGCGGATGCGTCGGGCGACGTGGCCCTTGCCCTTGGCGACGACGCGCGGCGCGCCCTTGCCGGGCTCGTAGCGCAGCGCGACGGCGACGTGCGTCGGGTTGACGACGACGACGTCGGCGTCGGCCACGGCGGCGAGCATCCGGTTACGGCTCAGCGCCCGCGCCTTGGCCATGCGCTGGCTCTTGATGAGCGGGTCGCCCTCGGAGCGCTTGTGGTCGTCCTTGAGCTCCTGCTTGGACATGCGGGTGGTCTTGCGGTTGCGCTTGAGGACGACGAAGACGTCGATGGCCGCGAGGACGAGGCCGGCGGCGACTCCCCACGTGATGAGGGACTTGATCCGCGACCCGACCTCGCCGAGGATCTGGGCGACGGAGAGGGCGCCGGACTGCATGACGAGCGGGACGAGGCCGACGACGGTGAAGTAGAGCACCGTGCCGACGACGAGCGTCTTGAGGAACGCCTTGGCGCCCTGCCACCACGCCTGGGCACCGAAGGTCCGCTTGGTGCCCTTGACGAGGTTGAACTGCTCGAGGCGCGGCTTGAGCTTCTTCGTCGAGATGTGGACCCCGCCCTGCGCGGCGCCGGCCACGACGGCGGCCAGCGCGGCGACGGCGAGCATCGGCGCGACTGCGAGCGCGGCGGCGAGCAGGCCCTCGCCGAGCGCCTGGACGGCGACCGCGGGCTCGGGGTTGCCGATGACCTCGCGCACCCGGAGCACAAGGTTCCCGGCGGCCTCGGCACCACGGTCGAGCACGGTCGGCAGCGTGAGGGCGGCGGCCCCGACGACGACCCACGCGCTGACGTCCTGGGACTTGCCCAGGCTCCCGTCCCGGTGGGCCTTCCTCATCCGCTCCGGGGTGGCCTTCTCGGTCTTCTCACCGGCGGTCTGGCTCATCGCACGACCTCCCCGATGCCGCGGAACGCCTCGTCGGACAGCCACGAGACGACTCCGGGGAGCGCCGCGACGGTGATCGCGCCGAGCGAGAGGGTGATGAGGATCTTCAGCGGGAAGCCGAGCGCGAAGGCGTTGAGGGCGGGGGCGACCCGGGTGAGCAGGCCGAGGCCGACGTCGGCGAGGAAGAGGACGGCGATGAGCGGTCCGGCGACCTGGATGGCCGCGAGGAAGAGCTGGGTGAGCCCGCCGGCGAGGTTCTCGGCGAGCGAGCCGAGGTCGAGCACGGCCCCGAGCGGGAGTGCCTGGAAGCTGCGGGCCAGGCCACCCACGACGAGCTGGTAGCCGTCGGAGGCGAAGAGGAGGACCACGGCGATGAGCTGGAAGAAGCGGCCGAACGGGCCGCTATGGGTCATCGTCATCGGGTCGAAGGCCTGGCCGAGCTCGAACCCGCCGAGCATGTCGACGAGCCGGCCGGCGGTCTGGACCGCGGAGAAGACGAGGGCGACGAGCACGCCGAGACCTCCGCCGATCACTGCCTCGGAGACGGCCATGCCGATGAACGCCGTCGCCGTGAGGTCGACCGGCACGGTGAGGGTGGAGGCCATCGCCAGGGCGAGACCGACGCCGAGCATCGCCTTGACGGTCCCCGGGATGGCGCCGTGGTTGAACGGCGGCGCCACGACGAGGAAGACGGTGACCCGCAGCGCGGCGAGCGCCACCGGGACCACCACGAGGGCAGCGTCCACGTCAGCCGCCCAGCAGGCCGGGGATGCGGTCGAAGAGCTCGTGGGTGGTGACGACGAGCTCGGAGATCATCCAGCTGCCGCACAGCACGATGGCCACGGCCACGCCGATCGCCTTGGGCACGAAGCTCAGGGTGATCTCCTGGATCTGGGTCACCGACTGGAGGAGGGAGACGGTGAAGCCGACGACGAGCGCGGTGATGAGCAGGGGGGCGGCGAGCTTCGCGGCCAGGCCGAGGGCGAGGGTGGCGATGTCGATGACGTTCGCGGTGTCCATCAGTAGCTCCCCACCAGCTGGGTGACGATGAGCCCCCAGCCGTCCACGAGGACGAAGAGGAGGATCTTGAAGGGCAGCGAGATCATCGACGGCGGCAGCATCATCATGCCCATCGCCATGAGCGCGGAGGCGACGACGAGGTCGATGACGAGGAACGGCACGAAGATGACGAAGCCGATGATGAACGCGGCCCGCAGCTCGGAGAGCATGAACGCCGGGATGAGCGTCTGCATCGGGACGGTCTCGGGGCTCTCCGGGTTGGGCATCCCGGCCGCGCGGGTGAGCAGCGCGAGGTCCTCCTCGCGGGTGAGCCCCACCATGAACTCGCGCAGCGGCCCCTGCGCGGCCCCGAACGCGCCGGCGAAGTCGGTCGACCCGTCGAGGTAGGGCTGGAGGGCGACGGTGTTCACGTCCCCGAGGACGGGCGCCATGATGAACAGGGACAGGAAGAGCGTGAGCCCGGCGAGCACCTGGTTGGGGGGCACACCCTGCAGGCCGAGGGCGTTGCGGGTGAGGGACAGGACGACGAAGATCTTCGTGAAGCTCGTCATCATGAGGAGCAGCGAGGGCGCGACGCCGAGCAGGGTGAGCGCGAGGAGCGCGACGATCGACGTCGACGGCGTCCCGGCCTCGACGTCGAGGTCGAAGCCGAGGCCTGCGGGCTCGGTCGGCGCGACCGGCTCCTCGGGCTGGACGGGCGCCGCCTGGGCGAGCGCCGCGCCGAGCAGGACAGCGGCGGCGGTGACCACGAGGACCACCAGCAGGCGCAGCAGCAGGCGCCGTGCACCGGTCCGCGCTCCCCCGCGCGGCTGGGCCGGTGCGGCGCTCACCCGCGGGTCCGTGTCCGCAGGGTCTCCCAGGTGGTGCGCCAGGTGCCGGGCGCGAGGACCGATCCGGAGAGCGGGGCGGCGGGCCGCGACTGCGGGGTGCCCCCGTCGCCGTCCTCCAGGAGGGTGAGCGGACCGGGCTCGAGCTCGGTGAGCAGACGGACCTCGGAGTCGCTCACCCCGAGGACGAGGGTGCGACCGGCGACGTCGACGACCGTGATGCCCGAGCGGCGCCCGAGCGTCTGACGCCCGAGCACGGTGATCGGCAGCCGCCGCGGGGTCCCCGCGCCGGCGCCGACGCGCCGGGCGAGGAACCACAGCAGGGCGAGCACGACCCCGAGGGAGAGCGCGACGCGCAGCGCCAGCCCGAGCGTGTCGGTCACTGGGCCGAGGTCTCCGAGACGATCTCGGTGATGCGCACGGCGTAGTCCTCGTCGACGACGACGACGTCGCCGCGGGCGACGAGCCGCCCGTTGACCATGACGTCGGCGGGGCTGCCCGCGGCGCGGTCGAGCTCCAGGACGGTGCCGGGCGTGAGGCCGAGCACGTCGCGCAGCGGCATCCGGGTGCGGCCGATCTCCGTGGTGAGGGTGAGCTCGACGTCGTACAGGACGCGCATGCTGCCTGCCTCGAGGGGAGCGGACGGCATCGAGGCGCGCTGGCTGATCGAGCGGATGCCGAACCAGGCCTGCACGGTCCCGCCGCCGACGAGGGCGAAGACGGTGACGTCCCCGCCGGTGACGGCCTCGCCCGCGGGGCGCTCCTCGGCGGCGCCGAGCACGCCCGCACCGAGCGTGCGCGCGGCGGCCTCGAGCGCGGGGCGCAGGGCCTCGGCGAGGGTCAGCGCCCCGGCTCCGGCCATGGCCTCGGCGACGGCGTCCTGGGCGACGACGAGCAGCTCGGCGCTCGTCTGCCCGACGAACGTCGCCACGACGGCGGTGGCGCTGGGTGCCGGGCGCTCACCGGGCTCCGCGGGCCGCGCGACGAGCGGCTGGGAGGAGGGCAGCAGGCGCGCCAGCTCGTCGGCGACGGCGTGGGTGTCGATGGTGGTCGTGCTCATGAGTTCTCCTTGACGTTGACGACCAGCCCGGCGAGCCGGGAGCCGCTGGTACCGGCCACCGCCTGGGCGAGGACACGGTCCCCGACCACGACGTCCATGGGCTGGGACCGGGGGTGACGCAGGGCCAGGAGGTCACCGACGGCGAGCCCGACGACCTCCCGCGGGTGGAGCGCGACCGGGCCGAGGCGCACGGCGACCTCGACCGGCACCTCCTGGACGGCGCGGTCGAGCGACTGGCGCTGCTCGGTCTCCGCGGCGAGCTCGGCGGTGGTCCGGTGGTCGGCCGACTGGCGCTCGCGGAGCGCGGAGAGCAGCCCCTCGGCGGGCGCCATGAAGGCCGCGACGGCGTACTGGTCGCCGTGGGTGATGTGGAAGGTGCCGCTGATGACCGTCGTCGTCGCGGCGACCGCCTGGACGAGCTGGGGGGAGTGCTGGATGCGGCGCAGCTCGGGGTCGACCTTGAGGATCCCCGCGAACGCGTAGTTCAGGTCGGCGACGACGCGCGACATGACGTCCGAGACGAGGTTCTGCTCGATCTCGGTGAGCTCACGCACCGGGACCGCCCCGGGTGTGCCGGGACCGCCGAGCATCTGGTCCACCCAGGAGAGGGTCACCTCGAGCGGGATCTGGATGATCGCCGGACGGCGGTTGGGGCCCGCGGTGAACTGGATGAGCGTCGTCGGGGCGGGGAGGCGGCTGACGAACTCGTCGTAGGTGGACATGGACAGGTGGTCCAGCGACACCTGGACGGGCACGCGCAGGCGCGCCAGGAGCTGGTTGGCCCACTGCCGTGCGAAGGTCGTCAGGGCGACCTCGAGGACGCGCGCGTGGTCACGCGGAAGCGTCATCGGCTGCCGGAAGTCGTAGACCACCGGGGTGCCGGCGCTCTGGGCCACAGGGGGTACGGTCACGCCCCACCCATCGGCGGCTGCGGGGCGAAGTTGAGACGTCCGCGTGCGGCGGTGGTGCCGGGGTGCGCGCTACTGCGTGACGAAGTCCGTGAAGTAGACCGCGTGCACCTCCCCGTCGTAGGCCTCGGTGAGCTGCCGCGTCAGCTCGTCCTTCAGCTCCGCGCGGTGTGCGGCGTCGTTCACCTCGTCGACGGACCGTCCGGAGAAGAGGGCGATGGCGATGTCGGTGGCCTGGGCGACCGGGACCTCCTCGGCCTCCGCGACCAGCTCGATGGCGAAGCCCATTCGCAGGTAGCGGCCGTCGGCGAGGTTGATGTTGCGCGGCTCGACCATGATCGTCATGCCCGGCTCGGGGTCCTGCGGCGTGGCGGCGCTGTCCTCGGGCCGCGTGAGGAGGAAGGCCACGGCGGCCACCCCGACGATGAGGACGAGCACGACGGCGAGCGTCTTGCCCTTACGGCGCTTGGGGGCGGCCGGCTGGGGAGCAGCAGGGCGGGTGGAGGGTGCCGGCGGGCGCTGCGCGCCGCCGATCTTGCGGTCGGGGGCACCGATGACCCTGGTCTCGGGCACGTCAGGCTCCTTCCCTGCTCGCGGCCAGCCCGGGGAGCAGCTGGCGGACGGACTCGGGCTTGTCGCTCATGACGACGATGTCGACGCGACGGTTGAGGTCGAGGGCGTCGGGGCCCTCGGTCACCGTCGGGTGGGCGTCGCCGTAACCGATGGCCCGGACCCGGTCGGGGGCGATGCCGCTGTGCTCGACCATCCGGCGCAGCACCTTGGTCGCCCGGTCCGCGGACAGCTCCCAGTTCGTCGGGTAGGGCTCGGTCTGCGGGAGGTGGTTGGCGTGCCCCTCGAGGAGGACCTGGTTGGGGAGGGTGCCGAGCGTCGCGGCGATCGTGTCGACGACCTGGAGCGTGGTCGCGGGCATGACGGCGCTGGCGGGCGAGAAGAAGGTGTGCTCGCTGACCAGCCCGATGATGAGGCCGCGCTCGGTGATGCTGAAGCGGACCTCCTGCTCGAGGCCGGCCTGGGCGAGGTCGGAGCGGATCCCCTCGCGCAGCTCGATGAGGGACTCGACCTCCTGCTCGGCGGCCTGCTGGACCTGCCCGCTCTGCAGCGGCTTGAGGTCCTCCCCACCCTCGATCGGCGCGATGTCGACCGGCCGGACGTCCCCGCCCTCGAGCGGCCCGGTGGAGCCCTCGACGACGTTGACGGCGGGGGCGGCGTCCCCGAACCCGGAGGCCAGGGACTGGCGCAGCTGGAGGAACTTCGCGGAGTCCACCTGGCTGATCGCGAAGAGGACGATGAACAGGCACATCATGACCGTGACCATGTCCATGTAGCTCACGGTCCAGCGCTCGATGTTCTCCGGCTCCTCCTCGTGGGCGGAGGCGCGACGGCGGCGGCGGGTGCTCACGCGGCCCGCCCCTCGCCCGGCCCGATGAGCTCGCTCGCCGGGACCAGGCTGCGCAGCCGCTCGCCGACGGCGCGCGGGTTGGCACCGGCCTGGAGCGCGAGCAGCCCCTCGAGGCTGATCTCCATCTGGCCGCACTCGAGGTCGGAGATCCGCTTGAGGCGGGCGCCGATGGGCAGGAAGATGAGGTTCGCCGAGAGGATGCCCCACAGGGTCGCGACGAACGCGGCGGCGATCATAGGGCCCAGCGTGCTCGGGTCGGAGAGGTTCTCCAGCACGTGCACGAGGGAGATGACGGTGCCGATGATGCCGATCGTCGGCGCGTAGCCGCCCATGGAGTTGAAGAACCCGTAGGCGACGCGGTCCTGGGCACGCTTGGTGTCGATCCGGTCCTCGAGCATGACACGCAGGTCCTCGGGGTCGGTGCCGTCGATGGCTGCCATGAGCCCGTCGCGCAGGAAGTCGTCGCCCACCTCGTGGGCGGTCTCCTCGAGCGCGAGGAGACCCTCGCGGCGGGCGCGGTCGGAGAGCGTGATGATCGTGGCGATCGTGGCACCGCGCTTGGGGGCCGTGGCGGTGAGGGCCTTGGGCAGGCTCTTGACCGCGTGGACCGTGTCACGCAGCGCGCCTCCCGCGACGGTCGCACCGATCGCGCCGAGGAACACGATGGCGACCGGGCCGGGCAGCAGGATCGCGGAGAGGTGGACGCTCTCCATGTTCATGAGGATGACGACGCCACCGAAGGAGATGGCGAGGCCGATGAGCGTTGCGGGATCCATCATTCTCCCTGGGGACGGGTCGGCAGGGGGACGACGGAGCCGAGCTCCGTGCGCGTGGCGACCGGCGCTGGGGGCTGGAGCGCGCGGGCGATGACGCCGGCGCGGTACTCCTGGACCATGGCGACGACCTCGGGCATGGTCTCGGCCACGAGGTAGCGCGTGCCGTCCATGAGCACGAGGATCGTGTCTGGTGTGCACTCGATGCGTTCGACGAGATCAGGGTTGATCGCGAACTGCTGTCCTGTCAGACGGGTCACGGTGATCAAGGGTCGGTTCCATCCTGGTGACGACGGGCCCATCCATGAGCCCTGCGCTCTGTCAATCGGCCGGGACCTCACGATGATGAGAGGTCCCGGCCGGCACGGCCTCAGCGCTTGAGGTTGACGAGCTCCTGGAGCAGCTCGTCGGACGTCGTGATGACGCGCGAGCCGGCCTGGAAGCCACGCTGGGCGACGATGAGGTTGGTGAACTCCTGGGAGAGGTCGACGTTGGACATCTCCAGGGCCCCGCCGGTGAGGTCACCGCGGCCACCCTGTCCGGCCACGCCCACCTGCGGGTCGCCGGAGTTGACCGAGGCGCGGAGCATCGAGCCGCCGGCCTTCTCCAGGCCGCCGGAGTTGGCGAAGGTGCTGACGGCGACCTGGCCGACGGCGCGCTTGAGGCCGTTGGAGAAGGAGCCGATGAGGGTGCCGTCGGAGGCCATCGCGAAGGACTGGAGGACACCGGCCCCCTGGCCGTCCTGCCCGGAGGCCTCGACGGTGGTGAGGGCGGCGAACCCGGTGAGGGCGCCGAGGTCGAGGGTCACGGCGGATCCGCCGACGGTCACCGGGGGCAGCGTGACGTTCTGCAGGCTGCCGTTGGCGTTGAAGGTGACGGTCCCGGTCCCGAGCTGGGTGCCGCTGCGGTCGGCGACGCTCACGGCCCAGGTCGCCGAGGGCGAGGAGGCCTGGAGGGTGAAGCTCACGTCCACCGGGGTGGGCGTGCCGTCGGCCGAGTAGACCTCGATGCTGCGCAGCAGCGTGGTCGCCTCGACCGGCGGGGTCGCGGTCGGGTCGGCGACCTTGGCGTCGGCCGGCAGGTTCCCGCCGAAGGTCACGGTGCTCGTCGCGCGCGCGCCCATCGTCGTCGTCACCGGCAGGGACAGCGGGCTGAGCGGCCCGTTGGCGTTGACGACGCCGTTGGCGTCCGCGGCCCAGCCCATGACGCGCGCCCCGGAGGCGGTGACGAGCTGTCCGGTGGCGTCCAGGGAGAAGGCGCCGTTGCGGGTGTAGAGCTGCTCGCCGCCACCGCCGTTGACGACGAAGAAGCCGTCGCCGTCGATCATCATGTCGAGGCTACGACCGGTCTGCTGGGCGGCGCCGGGCGTGAAGTCGGTGCTGATGCCGGCGACGCGCACGCCGAGCCCGACCTGCGCGGGGTTGGTGCCGCCGTTCTGGCCCTGGGGCGCGCCGGGCGCCTGGATCATCTGCGACAGCGTGTCCTCGAACTGGGTCCGGGAGGACTTGAAGCCGGTGGTGTTGGCGTTGGCGATGTTGTTGCCGGTGACGTCGAGCATCGTCTGGTGGGAGCGGAGGCTCGAGATGCCGGAGAAGAGAGAGCGCAGCATGGTGTCGTGTCCTTCGGGTCAGGCGACGGGGGCGGTGGGGGCGGGCGCGGCAGGCGTCGCCGGACCCAGGGTGGCGAGCAGGTTCATCGGGACGACGACGTCCCCGACGACGGCGCCGGGGGGCGCGGTGGTGAAGTCGACGGCGCTGACGACGCCGGTGACGGCCTCGCCGTCCGCGTCGACGTAGCTGACCTCCCGGCCCACCAGCTGGACGGCGGACGTCCGCATCTGGAGGTGGAAGGCGTCCTGGGACAGCGAGGTGAGCTCGGTGAGCTGCTCCATCGTGGACAGCTGGGTGGTCTGCGCCATGAGCTCGCTGGTCGACATCGGCTCGGAGGGGTCCTGGTAGCGCAGCGAGGTGACGAGCAGCTTGAGGAAGTCGTCCTTGCCCAGCGAGTTGGGTGCCGGTGCGGGCTGCGCCTGGCTCAGCGGCGAGGTGCCGTAGCCCCCGGCGACGGTGCTGATGGTCATGGTCGTGCTCCTTAGGCGAGGAGGTCCAGGCGGCCGGGGTGCACCGGCGTCGCGGGGGTGAGGGTGGTCGGCGCGGCGGCTGCCGGCTGACCCGTGGGGCGGCGGTCGCCCGGTGCGTGCTCGGGGCGCTCGTGCCCGCCGTCCTCGGCCGCGAGGTCGAGGTCGGCGTGCAGACCGGTCGCGGCGAGGTCGCGGCGCAGCTCGGCCAGGGCGCCGCGCAGGGCGTCGCGGGCGGCGTCGGTGACGCCGAAGAGCTCGATGCGCACGCCGTCGGCGGCGATGTGCGCGGTGACCCGGACCGGACCGAGGTCCTCCGGGTCGACGCGGACGTGGAGGACGTGGGTGCCCTCGGGCGCCGTGCGCAGCCGGGCCAGGGCGCCGGTGAGCTGGGTGCTCACCGGCTGCGGTGCGGGCGGGGCGGAGGCGGGTGCGGGCGCGGCGGCCGGCTCGGTGCGCGCGGCGGCCTCGGTGCGCAGGGACGGGACGTCGGCGCGCACGACGGTCTCGACCGGAGCCGTGGGCGGCCCGGGTCGCTCGGCCACCACCGGCACGCCCACCTCGGGCGCCTCGGCGACAGTCGGCGCACCTGCGACGGGCGTGAGGGTCGGGGCGGCGGCGGGCTGCGTGGCGGCGGGCCGGGCGTCCGACGCGGTCGGCGCGCCGGTGTCCGCGGCCGGGTCCGCGGGGACCTGGCCGGGCGCCGGCGCCGCGACCGGCGTCGCGCTCGTGACGCCGGCCGTGGCGGATGCGCCGGCCGTGGCGGATGCGCCGGCCGTGGTGGATGCGGTCGGGACGGTCGGGCCCGTGGCCGGCTGCTCCCCCTGCGGGGCGGGCGTGGCCGTGGGCGGGTCGCCCTCCGGGAGCGCCCCGACCTGCGGGACGCCGGTGGGTGCGGTCGCGGGCACCTGGCCCGGGACGGTGGCGGCGGCCCCGGCCTGGGGCGCGACATCAGGCACGGCCTCGTCGACCGGCACGGGAGGCGCGAGCACCTCCGGGGCGGTGGGCGTCGCGAGGGCCGGGACCAGCGCGGCGCCGCCGAAGGAGGGCAGGTACGGCGCGGTCGCGCCGCTCTCCGGCCCGGTCCCGGCGGAGTCGTCCTGCGCCGGCTCCTCACCGGCGGGGGCCGCCGAGTCCTGCGGCGTCTCGCCGGCGGCTGCGGCGAGGGTCGCCGCGAAGGCGTCCCCGGAGCCGCCGCTGCTCGCGGCGGGGCGTCCGGGCGCCGGGCCGGCCGGCGCGGGGGCGGCGGGCATGACGAGGGTCATCAGGCACCTGCCGGGAGGACGCGGCGGATGGTGGTCGGCGTCGTCGTCAGCTCGGCGAGCTTGACCTGCTCACCGGGGTAAGGGGCGTGGATCCACTTGTTGTCGCCCGCGTAGATGCCGATGTGGCCGCCGCCGCGGGTGACGACGAGGTCACCGGGCAGGGCCTGGGCGAGGGAGGGGACCTCGGTGCCGATCCGCATCTGGTCGCGCGCCACGCGCGGCACGTCGACGCCGATGTCCTTCATCGCGAGCTGGACGAGCCCGGAGCAGTCCAGGCCGCCCTCGGAGAGGGTCTCCCCGCCCCACACGTACGGCACGCCGAGGTACTTGCTCGCCGACTCCACGAGCGCGGCGCCGGTGCCCGCCGCCGGGGACTGGGCGGTGCCCGCGCCCGGCGCGCCGGTGAGACCCGCGAGCGGGCTCGCGAGCGCTCCCGCCCCGCTCTGGAGGCCGAGCACGGAGGCGAGGGAGTCTCCCACGCCGGGCGTGGCCGGTGTCGCCCCACCGAGACCCGGTTGAGCGGTGGCCAGCGCGGTGGCGAGCGCACCGCCGAAGTCCGCACCGCGCTGCGTGGCCGCGGCCGCGGCCCCGGGCGGCTCGGTGACGGCGGTGAGAGCCGACTGGATCTCGGCCATCCGGCTCTGCACGGCCGCGATGCTCATCGTCGGCCCCGGGCGCGCTGGCTGGCGACCTCGTCGAGCACGAGCTGCTCGGCGTGGTTCTCGGCGGTCTGCTCGGCGTGCCAATGACGCTCGGCGAGCTTGTCGATGGTCGTGCTGCGCCGGCGCGCGGCGGACCACTGGCCCTGGGCGACGAGCTCGTCGGACTGGGCGAGCTCGGCCGCGGTGGCGGCCTCGAACGCCGAGGCGCTGGCTGCGACGCGGGCTGCGACGGCCGCCTGCCAGTGCATGACGTCGGCCTCGGCGGGCAGCGCGAGATCCTCCAGCGCGGAGTAGGCCTGGGAGGAGCGGCGGTCGGCGGAGCGGCGGAACTCGCGCCGGCGGAGGAGCTCGGCCGCGGCCTGGTCCTCCTCCATCTGGCGCACGCGCGCCACGTTCTGCAGCCGGAACGGCCTCATGACGACACTCTCATTCCCGCGACGAGCGCGTTCAGGTGTGCCCAGGACTGCTCGGCGCCGACCACGTCGGCGACGTCCTGGCGGAGGAAGGCGTCGATCGCGCCGGCGTGCGTGACGGCGGCGTCGACCTGGGGGTTGGACCCGGCCACGTAGGCGCCGACGTCGATGAGGTCCTGCGCCTGCCGGCGGGCGGCGAGGATCGAGCGCAGCGTGGTCGCCGCGGCCCGCTGCTCGGCACTCGTCACCCGGGAGGCGACGCGGGAGATCGAGGCGATCGGGTCGACGCTCGGGAAGTGGCCCGTGACGGCGAGCTTTCGGTCGAGCACGACGTGCCCGTCGAGGATGGAGCGCGCGGCGTCGGCGATGGGCTCGTTGTGGTCGTCACCGTCGACGAGGACGGTGTAGATGCCGGTGACCGAGCCGGTCGCCCCGGTGCCCGCGCGCTCGAGGAGCTGGGCGAGCATGGAGAACGTCGACGGCGGGTAGCCGCGGGTGGCCGGGGGCTCCCCGACCGACAGCCCGATCTCACGCTGGGCCATCGCCGCGCGGGTGAGGGAGTCCATCATGAGGACGACGTCGGTCCCCTGGTCGCGGAAGTACTCCGCGATGCGGGTGGCGGTGAAGGCGGCGCGCAGGCGCACGACGGGCGGCTCGTCGGACGTCGCGACGACGACGACGGAGCGCGCCAGGCCCTCGGGGCCGAGGTCGTCCTCGAGGAACTCGCGGACCTCACGGCCGCGCTCCCCCACGAGCCCGATGACGTTGACGGTGGCGTCGGTGCCGCGCGCGATCATCGACAGCAGCGAGGACTTGCCGACGCCGGAGCCGGCGAACAGGCCGAGGCGCTGGCCCCGGCCCGCGGTGACGAGCGTGTCGAGCACACGCACGCCCAGGGCGAGCGGCTGGTCCACGCGTGCGCGGTCCAGCGCGGAGGGCGCCTGGGCGGTGACGGGCACGGCCTCGCTCACCCCGAGGGGGCCCTTGCCGTCCATCGGCCGGCCGAGCCCGTCGAGGACGCGGCCGAGCAGGCCGGGACCGACGCCGATGAGCAGCGGGTGCCCGGTGGAGCGTGCGGGGGCGCCGATCCGCAGGCCGTCGACGGGGCCGAGCGGCATGCAGCGGCTGGAGTCGCGCCCGAGCCCGACGACCTCGGCACCCACGGTCCGGCCGCCGGAGTCGATCTCGACGAGGTCGCCGACGGCGAGCGGCAGACCGGTCACCTCGACGGTGAGGCCGACGACCGAGCGCACGACCCCGACCCGTTGGGGCCGGGCGGCCGAGAGTGCCTGGTCCCAGCGGCCCGTCGGGCGGGGGGTGGCGAGGTGGACGCTCATGCGTCCACCCCGAGGGCAGCGCGGACCCGTTCGACGGCGGTCGCGATGCGCGCGTCGAGGTACCCCTCCTCGAGCTCGCTCACCGCGTCCCCGGGCTCCAGCGTGGCGTCGGCGACGAGCACGACGCCGGCTGGCGGCTGGAGGTCACCCGGCAGGGTGGCGAGGGACGCGTCGAGGACGGCGAGGTCGGCCGGGTGCAGGCGGATGCGCACGATCCCGTCGTCGCACACGGACAGCGCGCGCCGCAGGGCGGCCTGGGCGGAGGCGTCACCGTCGCGGAGCTCGGCCCCGAGGAGGGCCTCGGCGAGCACGAGTGTGGCCCTCGTGAGTCCGTCCTGGGCCTCGCGCAGGGGCGGGACGACCCGTTGGCGGGCGGCGGTGGCCGCGCGGGCGAGGGTGGCCAGCGCCTCCTGGGCGGCGGCCGCGGCCTGCTGCGCCTGCACGGCGACCTCCGCGGCCACCAGCCGGCGCTGCTCCTCGGCCTCGCGGGCCGCGGCGCGGGTCCCTGCGGACCACCCGGCGGTGTAGCCGCTGGAGTACCCCGCGGCGACCGAGGCAGCCTCGGGCCGGATGACGTGGAGCGGGGTGAAGACCGAGCGTGCGGTGTCAGGAGACATACTCGTCCTCCCCCTCGCGGCGCACGACGATCTGGCCCGACTCCTCGAGCGCACGGATCGTCTTGACGATGGCGCCGCGGGCGTCGTGGACCTCCGAGATGCGCACCGCCCCGCTGATCTCCATCTCCTCGAGGAGGTTCTCGCGGGCACGCTCGGAGAGGTTGCGGGTGATCTTGTCGGTGACGTCCGCGGACGCTCCCTTGAGGGCGAGCGCCAGGCCGGGGCCCTCGGTCTGGCGCAGGACGAGCTGGACGGCGCGGTCGTCGAGGTGGACGACGTCCTCGAAGGTGAACATGAGGCTGCGGACCTGGTCGGCCAGGGCCTCGTCGCGGGCGCCGAGCTCCTCGAGGATCTGCTTCTCGGTGTTCGGGTCGGCCCGGTTGAGGATGTCGACGAGCGGCTGGATGCCGCCCACGGTGGCCCCGCTCTCCCCCGCGGTGAGCAGGTGGCCGGCGCGGCGCTGGAGCGCGTCGGCGACGATCCCGACGGCGTCCGGGTTGGCCTGCTCCATGGTCGCGATCCGCATCGCGACGTCGGCGCGGTCGGCGGGCGGGAGGCCGGCCATGATCGCCGAGGCGCGGTCGGGGCGCAGGTGGGCGAGGACGACCGCCATCGTCTGCGGGTGCTCCCCGTTGATGAGGCTGAGCACCTGGCGGGGCTCGGCCTGCTGGAGGAAGTCGAAGGGCTGTCCCGCGAGGAGCGTGGCGAGGCGACCCATGACGAGGCTCGCCCGCTCGGTGCCCAGGGCGTCCTCGAGCAGCCGCTGGGCGTACTCGAGCCCTCCGTGGCCGGCGACGGGCACCCCTCCGTTGGCCTCCTCGTAGAACTCGACGAGGACCGCGTCGGCGACGTCGTTCGGGATCGTCTCCATGCGGGCGATCTCGGCGGAGATGTCCTCCACCTCGTTCTCGTCGAGCAGTGCCAGGACCTTGGTGGCGCGCTCGTGCCCGAGCTGGAGCAGCACGACGGCCGCCTTCTGGGAGCTGGTGAGCTTCATGACTTGACCGCCATCCACTGACGGAGCCGGTCGGCCACGGCCGCCGGGTCCTCGTCGGCCATCGCGACGACGCCGAGGCGGGCCGTCTCCTTCGCGTCGGGCTCGATGGCTCGCAGCTCGGGCACCCCGTCGAGCAGGGTCGTGTCGCCCGGCTCGAGGGCGACGGGCTCGGGCAGGTGCTCGAGCTGGAGCTCGCCGAGGTCGATCTCCTCGCGGCGGTCGCGGCGCAGCCGGCGACGGATGGCGAGGAGCACGACGAGGACGATGAGGGCGACGACGGCCCAGCGGAGCAGCTGGTCGCGCTGGGTTGCCGCGGCCGCGGCAGCCTCGGCCTCGGCCTGCGCCGCGAGCGCCTGCTGCGCGGCGTCGGCGGTGGTCGTGTCGAAGGCCATCTGCGCGACGGCGACCTGGTCGCCGCGCTCGAGGTCGATGCCCGCGGCCACCGCGACGATGTCCTCGAGCTCCTCGGTCGTCACTCCTGCGGCAGCCGCGGAGTCGACGACGACGGAGACCGACTGCCGCACGACGCCGCCGGGGACGACGGTCGTCTGCTCGGTGACCTTGTTGACGGCGTTGTTTGACGTCTGGTCCTGGCGCGTGTAGGAACCGGCGTCACCGCCGTTGGGCACGGCGATGTTGTCCGGGCCGAGGACGCCGCCGACCGCCTGGCCGCCTCCCTCGTACTCCTCGGTCGAGGTGGTCTCCGACAGCGGCGGGGTCCCCTCGGCGGGGGTGAAGACCTCGCTCGTGCGCTGGGTCGAGTCACGGCCGAGCTCGGCGGTGACCGAGACGACGGCGTTGCCGGCACCGAGCACGCGGCCGAGCATCATCTCGACCTGTCCGCCGATGCGCTGCTCGTACTCGCTCGCGCCGTCGGGGCCGCCACCGCCGGGAGAGGTGGTGAGGACCTCGCCCTGGGAGTCGACGACGGAGACGTTGAGCGGGTCCATCCCGGCGACCGCCGAGGAGATGAGGTTGACGACCGCCTGGACGGAGCCCGACTCGATCGTCCTGCCGGTCTCCGCCTGGATGAAGACGGAGGCGGTGGGCTCGGCGGAGGTCTCGTTGAACACGCTCTCCTCGGGCAGGGCGAGGTGCACGGTGGCGGCGGCGACGCCGTCGAGCGCCCGGACGGTCTTGGCGAGCTCGCCCTCGAGGGCGCGCTGGTAGCTCACCTGCTGCTGGAAGTCCGAGCTGGTCATGCCCATGTCGTCCAGGAGGCTGTAACCGCCCTCCTCGGTGGGCAGGCCCTCGGCGGCGAGCGCGATGCGCTGCTCGTAGACCGACTCGGCGGGCACGAGGATCGTGCCGCCGCCGTCGGTGATCTCGTAGGCGACGCCCGCGGCGGTGAGCTGGTCGACGACGGCGGAGGCGTCGCTGCCGGCCAGGCCGGTGAACAGCGGGCTCATGGTCGGCCGGTTCGCCCAGGACACCGCGAGGACGATGCCGAGGACGAGGGCCGCGATCCCGATGAGGGCGAGGGTCTTCTGCGGGAGGCTGAACTCCGCCACCCGCTGCCTCAGGCGCGTGAAGGCGCCGGTGACCACGGCGGGCATCAGGCCTGCATCCGCATGATCTCGTTGAACGCGTCGACGGCCTTGTTGCGCAGGGCGACGGTGAGCTCGAGCGCGACGGCCGCCTCGGTCGCGGCGATCGTGTAGTCGTGGATGTCCTCGAGGTCACCGGTGACGGCCTTGAGGGCGAGCTCGGAGGAGGTCGCCTGCTTGGCGCTGACGCCGTCGACGGCGGAGGCGAGCACGGCGCCGAACGCGCCGCCGTCACCGCCCGTCGCACCGCCGGCCTCGAGGCCGTCGAGGTAGCCGGCCGGGGCGACGGACGTGACGGTGGAGATGGCGGGGACCGACATCAGTTCCTCCCGATCTGAAGTGCGGACTGGTAGCTCTCACGGGCGCGGTCCACGACGGCCGCACTGGCCTGGTAGCCGCGCTGCGCCATGATCAGCTGGGTCATCTGGCTGGCCATGTCGACGTCGGGGTAGCGCACGTACCCCTCCTCGTCGGCCAGCGGGTGGGTGGGCTCGTGCACGAGGCGGCCCTCGGCGTCACCGAGCTCGATGCCGGCGACCTGCACGCCGGCGGGCTCGCCGTAGTCCATGGAGGTGGCCACGACGTAGCGCGCCTGGAAGGCGGCGCCGTCGGTGGAGGTCGCGTTGTTCGCGTTGGCGAGGTTGTCGCTCACGGCGTCGAGCCACTTGCGGTGGACGGTGAGGCCGGTCGAGGCGATGCCGATGGCGTCGAAGGTGCCCATCAGGAGCTCCTGATCGCGGTGCGGACGGCGCTGAAGCCACCGTCGACGGAACGGACCGCCACCTGGTAGCGCAGGTTGGCGTCGATGTTGGCCAGCGTCTCGGTGTCGAGGTTGACGTTGTTGCCGTTCTCGCGGGTGGGCTCGAGGGACCGCTGCACCTGCGGCGCGATGCTCGCGTCACCGCCGGTGCGCACCGCCTTGGCGAGGGCGTCCTCGAACTGGACGCGGCCGGCGAGGAAGCCCGGGGTGTTGACGTTGGCGATGTTGTCGGCGATGACACGCTGGCGCAGCGAGAGCGCGTCGAGCGCGCTCTTCATCGCCACGGAGGTCACGGAATCGAGCACAGCGGGCTTTACCCCTCAGTTCACCTGGGCAGAACGGCCGATCCGTGGCCTCACTGGCGAGCGATCCATGCTCAACCTGTCCTGATCGGCAGCTCCGCGCGTGCCGTGAGGGGTTGATGGGGAGTTCTCCCCATTGCGGGTTCCGCGCGGTCGTGGCTGACTTGTCCTGCAAACCCCCGGCCGCCGACAGCTGGCAGCGCCCATCGCCCCGGGCCCCCAGCTGTCGGCGCCAAAAAGCCCCAGCCCCACCCTCGCTCCCGCGACAGCCGACTTCCGCGCGACAGCCGACTTCCGCGCGACAGCCGACTTCCTCGCGACAGCCGACTTCCGCACGACAGCCGACTTCCGCGCGACAGCCGACTTCCGCGCGACAGCGGAGTTCCGCGCCGCCGCCGGCGCAGCGCAGGCTCAGCCGGCGGCGTCGAGGTAGACCGGACGGCGCGGGCCGCCGGCCTTGAGCGTCTCGGTCAGGCGCGCCTGGCGACGGCTGAGGACGAGCGCCTCGCTGAGCCGGCGGGCGACGTCGGCCTGCCGGTCGAGGAGCAGCTCGGCGCGCGCACGCAACGGCTCGGGCAGCGGCCCGAGGCCGGCGGGCGGCTCCCAGCGGGAGGCAGCCAGGGGGACGTGGTCCTCCGCGAGCATCCTCTCGATCTCGGCGACGTCGAGCTCGAGCTCCGTGAGGGCGGCCTCCCACTCCCGGCGGAAGGTGTCGGGCGTGGTGTCCTCGTCCATCAGCCGACGGCCGTGCTGGTCGTGACGCCGGTGCCCGGCATCGCGGCGGCCTGGTGCCAGGCGTCGCGCAGCGGCTGGACGAGCGCGCGGCAGGCAGCGACCCTGTCCGCGTCGTGCGTGACGTTGGCGCTGACGAGCTCGCCGTAGAGAAAGTTGTAGAGGTCCAGCAGGCGCGGCCCGCCGTCCCACACGGTGGGGTCCAGGCTGCACCGCAGCTCGTGGATGATCTCCTGCGCGTGGCCGAGCTGCTCGTTGGCGGCGGGCTTGTCACCCGCCTCGAGGGCCGCGACGGCGCGGTCGAGGTCGAGCAGCAGCCGGTCGTAGAGCATCGTGAGCAGCTGCGCCGGGGACGCCGTGGCGAGTGACTCGCGACGGAACTTGGCGAGCAGTGCGGTCTGGTTCATCTCGTGCTCCTCCTACTGCTGGCTGCTCGCGGTGAGGCCGGCGATCTGGTTGGTCAACCAGCTCTGCGTGGACTGCAGCTGCGAGAGCCGGACCTCCATCGCACTGAACTGCGCGACGAGCTGGGCGCGCCGGGCGTCCAGTCGCTGGTCCCACTTGGCCACCTGGCTGCCGAGGTCCTTGACCACCGACTCCTGGGAGGTGATCTTGCGGGTGATGGTGCCCTCGGCCGAGCTCGACGCGCGCTCGGCCACCTCGGCCACCCTGCCGGCGATGGCCTGGATCATCGCCGTGGCGCCCTCGGGGTCCTCGGTCAGCGCCTTGGTGAAGGCGGCCTTGTCCAGGCTGATCGCGCCGTAGCGGTCCAGGCTGATGCCGACGCTCGACGGCGACCTCCCGTCGACGGGACGGGTGACGGCGGACTGGATGTCGCTCGTGAGGAACCGGATGGCGGAGTCCCCGGAGAAGACGCCACCGCTGACGACGGTGTTGCCGGCGGCGTCGGTGGACGTCGTCGTGCGGGTGCGGGAGGCGATCTCCGACAGGACGATCGACACGTTGCCGACGAGCTCGTCGGCGAGCGCGACCTGCGCGGCCGGGTCGGTGGCGACGGTGACGCGCACCGGGTCCGCGCTCACGGTCGAGACGGTGAGGTCGACGCCGTCGAGGAGTCCGTCGAAGGTGTTGGTCGTGCTCGTGAGGCGGTGGCTGCCACCGGCCGAGGGCCACAGGGTGACCTCGGCGTCGCCGGCCTGCGCGAGGGTCGTCGCCGCGACGTCCTGGCCGCCGGCGGTGAGCGAGAACGCGCCGCCGGAGCCCGTGGCGCCGGTGAGCTGGAGGCCGTAGACGGCGTTGCCGTCCCCGTCGGTGCCGGTGCGGAGCTTCGTCGCGCTCACGCCGGTCGTGCCGCGGGCGTCGTTGATCGCCGCGACGACGTCGTCGATGTGCGGGCTCGACGGCGCGACCTCGTGGTCGGTGCCGCCGACGGTGATCGTGAACGGGCCGGTGAGGGCCGCGGGATCGACGAGGGAGACCTGCCCGCTGGCGAGCCGGTCGACCCGGAGCTCGACGACGCCCGGCTTGGCGTTCGGGGCCGCGCTGACCGTGACGGCGTCGGAGGAGGAGGACGCCTTGGTCACCGCCCACGACGCGGGCGCGGCCACCTTCTCACCGGCGGTGGCGAGGGAGGCGACCCTGCTGTTGAGGGCCTGCAGCGCGGTCACGATGCTCGAGGCCACCGAGGACTTCTGCTTGAGCAGGACCTGCTGGTTGCGCTGGATCGCGACGAGTCCGTCGATGATCGCGCCGGTGTCCAGGCCGCTGGCCATGCCGTCGATGCCGATGGTCATCGCGATGTCCTCCAGGTCGATTCGGGGTGGTCCCCGGCCGGTGGCCCGCCCGCTCGAGGTCGGGCCACCGGTCGGATTCCAGGGGTGCTACCAGGGGGTGCCTGGTGGCGGTCAGCGCAGCAGCGAGAGGATCGACTGCGGCATCTGGTTGGCCTGGGCCAGCATCGCGGTGCCGGCCTGCTGGAGGATGTTCGAGCTGGTGTAGCTGACCATCTCGTTGGCCATGTCGGTGTCGCGGATGCGGGACTCCGAGGCGGTGAGGTTCTCGACCGAGACCTGCAGGTTGTTGATCGTGTGGTCGAGACGGTTCTGCTTGGCACCCAGGTCCGAACGGACCTTGGAGACCGTGTCGATCGCGGTGTCGATCGCCGTGATCGCGGCGGTCGGGTCGGTCGTGAGGTTGAGACCGGAGACGGCGAGGCCGGTCGCGTCCATGCTCTGACCGATCTCGACCTCGATGACCTCGCCGACGTTCGCGCCCACCTGGAAGGTGCCGGTGTACGAGCCGTTGAGCAGCGCCGTGCCGTTGAACTTGGTCTGCTCGGCGATGGCGGTGAGGCCCTCGGCGAGCTGGTCGACCTCGGCCTGGATGTTGCCCTTGGCGGTGTCGCTCAGCGCACCGGTGTTGGACGCCTGGACCGACAGGTCACGCATCCGCTGGAGGATCGCGTGCGTCTCGTTGAGCGCACCCTCAGCGGTCTGGACGACGGAGATGCCGTCCTGGGCGTTACGGACGGCGACGTTGAGGCCACCGATCTGGGAGCGAAGGCCCTCCGAGATCGCCAGACCCGCGGCGTCGTCAGCCGCACGGTTGATACGGAAACCGCTGGACAGCTTCTCGAGGGAGGAGCTGAGGTTGGTCTGCGTGTTCGACAGGTTGCGGTACGCGTTCATCGCCGACACGTTGTTCTGCACGGACATAGCCATGGTGGTTCCTCTTCTTCCTGAAGGATCAAGATCACCCGCCCATCCATGGGCGGACACCCGCACTGATCGGCAGTCCCCCTCGGATGATGAGAGGTCGGCGCCGCGAGATCCGGGTCACACACGACTCAGCGGCCCGGCCGTGAGGCCGAGCCGCTGAGGCGGAGGTGGTGCTGGGGTCAGCGCAGCAGCGAGAGGATCGACTGCGGCATCTGGTTGGCCTGGGCCAGCATCGCGGTGCCGGCCTGCTGGAGGATGTTCGAGCTGGTGTAGCTGACCATCTCGTTGGCCATGTCGGTGTCGCGGATGCGGGACTCCGAGGCGGTGAGGTTCTCGACCGAGACCTGCAGGTTGTTGATCGTGTGGTCGAGACGGTTCTGCTTGGCACCCAGGTCCGAACGGACCTTGGAGACCGTGTCGATCGCGGTGTCGATCGCCGTGATCGCCCCGGTGGCGTTCGTCGTCATGCTGAGCGCGTCGACACCCAGACCGCCCGCGGTCATGCTCTGGGCGATCGAGACGGAGATGGTCTCGCCGACGTTCGCGCCGACCTGGAAGGTCCCGGCGTACGAGCCGTCGAGCAGCTCGGTGCCGTTGAACTTGGTCTGCTCGGCGATGGCGGTGAGGCCCTCGGCGAGCTGACCGATCTCGGCCTGGATGTTGCCCTTGGCGGTGTCGCTCAGCGCACCGGTGTTGGACGCCTGGACCGACAGGTCACGCATCCGCTGGAGGATCGCGTGCGTCTCGTTGAGCGCACCCTCAGCGGTCTGGACGACGGAGATGCCGTCCTGGGCGTTACGGACGGCGACGTTGAGGCCACCGATCTGGGAGCGAAGGCCCTCCGAGATCGCCAGACCCGCGGCGTCGTCAGCCGCACGGTTGATACGGAAACCGCTGGACAGCTTCTCGAGGGAGGAGCTGAGGTTGGTCTGCGTGTTCGACAGGTTGCGGTACGCGTTCATCGCCGACACGTTGTTCTGCACGGACATAGCCATGGTGGTTCCTCTTCTTCCTGAAGGATCAAGATCACCCGCCCATCCATGGGCGGACACCCGCACTGATCGGCAGGGTGGGAGCGATGTTGAGAGATCTCGCCGGGAGACTTCGGGACGACGCGGCCGGGAGTCAGGCGCGCTGGACGAGGCCCGGCGCCAGGACGTCGAGGTGCGCGGCGAGCTCGGCCTCGTCCTCCGGGGCGACGGCCGCCAGCGCGTCCTCCAGGGCGGGCAGGGCCCGCGGGTCGCCGTAGGCGAAGTGGGCGAGCGCGGCGGCCCGCGCCCGCTGCGGTGCCGGCGTCCCGACGTCCTGGGCGAGGGCGACGAGAGTGCAGTACTCCTCCAGGCCCGCCGTGCGCATCCGGGCGGACCACGTCGCGGCCTCCTCGAGGCCGGCGAGGTCGGCGGGGAACCGCAGCTCGCGGGCGCACAGCAGCACCGCGAGGTCCCCGGGGCGCACCCGGGCCATGAGGTCGAGCACGTTCCGCGCGGCCTCGGTGGCCCCGACGTGCGTGCACAGCACGCCGAGGAGCTGCCACGCGTCCTCGGTCAGCGCCTCGACCACCTCGCGCAGGCCGTCCTCACCGACCCACTCCCACAGCTCGTACGGCTGTCCCGGCAGCACGCCCGCGGCTGCCGCGCGTACGGCGGCGCGCCGGACGTCGCGAGCCCGGCCGAGCTTCCACAGCGCCCAGACCTCGTACCGGGAGTACTCGACCCGCCGGACCTGACGGCCGTGCTCGTCGACCATCGTCGTGGGGACGAGCTCGAGGGCGTCGAGCGTGGCGACCGGGTCATGCTCGGCCGCACTGATCTCCACGAGGACGGTGTCGGCCCAGACCGGGTGGTTGGCCACGGCCCGCAGCCGGCCCGCCCACTGGCGGGCCAGGACCGTGTCACCGTGGGCCGCTGCGGTGATCGCCATCGCCCGGGCGAAGCTCTCCATCGCGATGTCGGGCAGCGCGCCCCCGTCGTGGACACGCTCCCCCAGCTCCATGCCCTCCTCCCGGCGACCGGCCCCCACGAGCGAGCGCGCGAGGTTGCTCTCCCGGATCGCGACCTCATGCCCGTCCTGGCCCGCGTCCCGCGCTGACTCCAGCTCCCGCTCGGCGATCTCGAGGTTGCGGCGGAAGCGCGCCTCCATCGCCTCCGGCCCCTCGGAGTAGCCGGTGTGCGTGATCGACGCCCCAGGGAGCGGTCGCAGCACCCGCCGCACCCCGGGACGGTTGACCACCTGCTCGTGGAGAGCGCCGGCGTACTGCCCGTCGGAGCGCCGGAAGAAGCGCACGGACGTCGCGGGCGGGTCGATGGTGCCCGGCTGCACGACCTGCGTGCCGACGGGGATGGTGAAGAAGTTCGCGCGCCCGGAGCCCAGGTGCTTGCGAACCGTGTGCGGGCTGCCGACGAACTGCTCGTCGGCGTCGACGACGAGCACCCACTCCCCCGTCGCGCGGGCGATCGCGCGGTTGCGGGCCGCGCCGAAGTCGTCGTCCCAGTAGCCCTCGACGACGGTGTCGGTGAACCGGCGGGCGATCTCGACGGTCCGGTCGCTCGATCCCGTGTCGTAGACGACGATCTCGTCGACCCACCGCACGGACTCGAGGCACCGTGCGAGGCACTCCTCCTCGTCCTTGACGATGAGGACGGCGGAGATGGTCGTTTCGGGCTTGCGTGACACGCGGGCTCCCAGGAGGTCGGTCGTCTGCTCGACCTGCCTATCGGTCGGCCGCGCGCGGACTTGAGCCCGGGCGGAGGCCCTGGGTCAGACCGCCTCGCTGACGACGGCCGGCACCGCGAGCTCGACCGCCGCGGCGTGCATCGCCGAGGTGCTCGCCCGCTGGGCCACGGCCGCGTAGTACACCTGGCGGCGCTTCTCGGCGACCCCGGGGACCTCCGGCGTCACGGCGACGAGCTCGGGGTCGAGCGCGGTGTTCATCGCGTCGCGCAGCATCCCGAGCGCCTGGGTGCGCAGCTGGCTGATCCGCGACTGGGTGACGCCGAGCTCCTCGGCGATCTCGACGACCGGGCGCTCCTGGAAGAAGATCCCCTCGACGACGACGCGGAGCTTGTCGGGCAGCTCGGTCACGCCGGCGGCGAGGTAGCGCAGCCGTTCGGCGACGACGACGCGCTGCTCGGGGCTCAGGGACTGGTCGGCGAGCGTCGCCGCGCCGGTCGTGGTGTCGGCGTCCAGGGAGACGATCCGGCGCTGCGCGTCGTCGCGGATGGAGCGGACCTCCTCCACCCCGACGCCCATGGCGTCGGCGAGCTCCTCTGGGCGCGGGGCCCGGCCGAGCTCTGCGGTGAGGCGCTCGGTCAGCTCACCGAGGCGGCGGGCGCGCTGGCGAGTACCGCGCGAGGCCCAGTCCATGCCCCGCAGCTCGTCGAGGATCGCGCCGCGGATGCGGGTCGAGGCGTACCGCCCGAACGGGACTCCCAGCTCCGCGTCGAAGGCGCGGGCTGCCTGGACCAGGGCGAGCGAGCCGGCAGCGGCGAGCTCGTCACGCTGCACGTGGGCGGGCACCCGCCGGATCATCTCGCTGACGTGGTAGCCCACCAGTGAGAGGTGCTGCTGGATGAGCTCGTCCTGCTCGTGACGCGCAAGCGCCATGGCCATACCCCCAAAGCGGGTGCGGCCAGCCCCGGCCCACCCTTAGTCGTGATCGTTGGGCTCGTTCCCGCCGATTCCCGTCTCCGGGTCGCCCCGACGGGAGCGAACGACCTCAGCATGGGGCCGACTCCTCCAAAAGTACAAGCCCCTATTTCCGTCATTGGCTCCCCTATCAGGAAACCATTCACCACTTCAACTGTAGATTTCACGGATTCTGGGACGTTCGTCCCCGGTGTACGTGAGCCAGATCACAGTGACTCTCGTCCGAAAGTGGGATGTTCGGGACCAACCGACCACCTGGGGGCCCTCAAATCCGCCTCTCGCTTTCCTCATACGGCGGCCGACCGCGCCGATGGGATGGACGTGATGGTCAACGTGCAGGCACAGGAGGGAGTGGACACCATGCTGCGTTCGCTCTCGGATCTCCTCTGGCGCGAGCGGGATCTGCTCGACGCGCTGCGTTACCGGCTGGAGGTGGAGCACCTCCTGCTCGACGCGGGGCGTACCGATCTCCTGCCCGGCGCCGTCCGCGACGTCGACGCCGTCCTGGCGCAGGTGCGGACCGCCGAGCTCGCCCGGACCGTCGAGGTCGCCGCCCTCGTCGCCGAGCTCGACCTGCCCGACGGCGCGAGCCTCCTCGACATCGCCACCGCGGCTCCCGCGCCCTGGGAGGGCATCCTCCGCGAGCACCGCGCCGCGTTCCTCACCCTCACGTCGGAGATCGCCTCGGTCGCCCGGACCAACCGCGACTTCCTCATGTCCACCCACCACGCGACGCAGGAGACGCTCATGTCCCTGAGCGAGAGCGTCGACGTCTACGACGCCCGCGGGCTCACCACCCGCGGCGCCGCCGACACCCACCTCGTCGACAAGTCCCTGTAGAGGCCCTCATGAGCTCCTTCTCCGCACTCAACGGTGCCTACACGTCCCTCAACGCCCAGCGCATCGCGCTCGAGGCCGTCGGGCAGAACATCTCCAACGTCAACACCCCGGGGTACACGCGCCAGCGCGTCAACCTCGAGGCGATCACCGGCGGCACCCAGCCGACGATGACGGGCACGGCTCGCGGCCTCGGCGTGCGGGTGACCTCGGTGGAGCGGCTCGGTGACCTGTTCGCCGAGACGAAGCTCCGCACGCAGACCTCCTCCGCCTCCCGCCTCGGCGCGGTCGCCGCCGGCTGGCGCCTCGTCGAGACGAGCGTCAAGGAGCCGAGCGAGAAGGGTCTCGCCGCCGGCCTGGACACCTTCTTCACCTCCTGGCAGGACGTCGCCAACCGTCCGGACGACACCGCCGCGAAGGCCGTCCTCCTCGGCAACGCAAACTCCCTCGTCGCGGCCGTCGCCGACTCCTACCGCGCGGCCGAGAGCCAGTGGGTCGCCACCCGCGACCAGGCCTCGGCCATCGCGGACGACGTCAACACGACCGCCGTGGCCGTCGCCGACCTCAACGCGCGCATCCGCGACGCCCAGGTCTCCGGGGTCCCGGCGAACGAGCTCATCGACCAGCGCGGCGTCCTGCTCACCGACCTCGCCTCACTCGTGGGCGGGGAGGTGCGAGCGCGGGCCGACGGCACGATCGACGTCATGGTCGGCGGGAACGCCCTCGTGCGCGGCGACCAGACCTACGCCGTCGCCGTCCACGGCACGTCCGCGCTCGAGGGCCTGGCCGGCGCAAGCTCCATGCCCGACGACGGCTGGGGCGCCCACGCGGGCCCACCGCGGCTCGTCTGGGCGGCGTCGGGCGACACCGCGGGCGCCACCGGCGGCCGGCTCTCCGGCCTGGTCGACACGCTCGCCACCGACGGCCCCTTCGCGGGCATGGCGGCCTCCTACGACGCCCTCGTGACGACGATCGCCGCCGAGGTCAACGCGCTGCACTCCTCCCTGCCCGGCCACGACGGCGTCACCCGGGACTTCTTCTCCTTCGCGCCGGGGCTGAACCCCGCTCTCGGCCTGAGGGTCGCGGTCACCGACATCGCTCACCTCACCACCGGCGTCCCCGGCGAGGTCGAGGGCTCGATCGCCACCGCGATCTCCAAGCTCTCCGGCGCCCGGGACCTGTGGGGCGGGGCCGTCGTCGACCTCGGGGTCAGCACCCGCGCGGCCGTGCGCCGCGCCGAGGCAGCCGAGCACACGCGCGGCATCGCCGAGGGCCAGCTGCTCTCCCACACCGCCGTCGACCTCGACGAGGAGAGCGTCAACCTCGTGATGTACCAGCGCGCCTACGAGGCAGCCGCCCGGGTCCTCACGACCGTCGACGAGATGCTCGACACCCTGATCAACCGCACCGGCGTGGTGGGAAGGTAGGACGACGATGATCGGCCGAGTGACGCAGCAGGGGCTCCAGCGAGCCTCCCTGGTCCAGCTCCAGGAGAACATCTCCCGCATGGCGCACCTGCAGGAGCGCCTCACCACCGGCAAGGTCGTCCTTCGTCCGTCGGACGACCCCGCCGCGACCGTCGACGCGATGCGGCTGCGTGCCGACCAGCGCACGACGGCGCAGTACGCCCGCAACGCGGCCGACGGCGACGCCTGGCTCACCACGGTGGACGACGCCCTCGGGGACGCCCTCACCTCGCTGCGCCGGGCACGCGACCTCACCGTCCAGGGCGCCAACACCGGCTCCCAGGGGCCGAGCTCGCGCTCCGCCATCGCCAACGAGCTGCGGGCCACCGCGGACAGCCTCCTCGAGGTCGCCAACACGACCTACCTCGGCCGCTCCGTCTTCGCCGGCACCTCCACCCAGGCGGCGTACACGACGACGGCGGCCGGCACCGTCAGCTACACCGGCCGGACCGGCGCCGAGGTCCTGCGCCAGGTCTCGGACACGACGTCGGTCCGGGTCGACTCCGCGGGTGCGGACGTCTTCGGCGTCGACGTCGTGGACGCGAACGGCGAGCTCGTCCGCGACGCCACGGGCGAGCCGGCGGGCATGTCGGTCTTCTCCCTCCTGCGCGAGATCGCGGCGAAGGTCGAGGCCGGCGACGAGGACGTCAGCCGCTTCCTCAACGACCTGGACTCGCGGCTGGGCGCGGTGCTCGGCGAGGTGGGCAGCGTCGGCACCCGGCACAAGCAGGTGCTCCAGGCGCAGGACGCCATCTCGGCCCGGCAGGTCACGCTGACCAACCAGGTGTCCTCGGTGGAGGACGCCGACCTCGCGCAGACGATCGTCGACCTCCAGATCCAGGAGGTCAGCTACCAGGCGGCGCTCGGGGCCACCTCCCGCGTGCTGCAGCCGAGCCTCCTGGACTTCCTGCGATGAGCGCCGTCGTCACCGAGGCCCGCGTCCGCTTCCTCGTCCCGCCCCCGGGTCTGGGCTCCCTCACCGACTTCACCCTCAGCGCGGTGACCGAGGAGCTGTACTCCCTGCGGGCGACCGACGCCGAGGGCGTGCGCCTGTTCCTCCTCGACCCGCGCCCGTTCTTCCCCGACTACTCCCCACGCGTGAGCGAGGAGGCGCTGGCCGAGCTCGGCACGCAGGAGCCGGCCGTGCTCGTCGTCGTCCGTCCGGGTGACGGCGAGGCACCCACCGCCAACCTCCTGGCGCCGGTCCTGCTCAACCCGGAGACGGGCGCGGCGGTCCAGACGATCCTCGAGGGCAGCTCCTACCCGCTGCGCGCACCGGTCTGTCCCTAGCACTCTGACGCGTGACCCGAGGGCGTACGCTCGGGGTAGAGACCGCCTCCACCTGCGGCCCGCCCGCCCTCCACCGCCGGCGCGGCCCGCACCGAACCGAAGGACGTGGGCGATGCGCGCGTTGTCGGACTTCCTGTGGCACGAGCGTGACGTGCTGGAGCTCCTCCTGCACCGGCTGGAGAGCGAGCGGGCACTGCTCGAGACCGGCCGCACGGCGCGCGTCCCGCTCGCCTCGCGGGAGGTCGACACCGCCCTGGAGGCCCTGGACGTCGCCGAGCTCGCCCGGGCGAGCGAGGCCGTGGGGGCGACCAGCGTCCTGGGCCTCGGGCCCGACGCCACCCTGGCCACCATCGCCCAGCGCGCCCCGGCTCCGTGGGGCGAGATCTTCGACCAGCACCGCACCGCGCTGCGCGAGCTCCTCGCCGGCATCACCGCCCTCACCGGTGTGCGCGCCGGCACCTCCCAGGACGACGACCTGACCGCGATCCCGGCCGCCGAGCTGACCCACGAGGACCCGGCCGACGCCGCCGTCGAGCTCCAGCTGCAGGAGATCGGGCGCAAGGCAGCCACCGCACGCGGGCGCGTCCTGCGGCAGGGCCTGCTCGACTTCCTCGCCTAACCCTCGGCGGACCGGCTGCTCGCCCGCGCGGCGGCGACGAAGCTGCGGAACAGCTCGTCGTAGACGGGCAGGTGGTCGTGGCCGGCCTGGGCCGAGGGCAGGAGGACCGGTTCCGCCAGTCCTGCCCGGTGCGCCGCGAGCAGCGCCGCGCCGACCGCCACCGCCTCCCCCTCACCGACCACCCGCAGCGGCGCCGGACCGGCGGCGGCCTTGGCCCGCAGCCACGCGGACCCGGCGCGGGCCGCGGAGCCGAGGACGAGCACGTGGCCCGCGGCCGGGTCCGCCCCGGCGAGCCCGGCCTGCGCCGTGAGCATCCAGCGTGCCTGGAGGGCCAGCCCGTCGAGGACGGCGGCGGTGCGGTCGACGTCGTCGGATGCCTGCCCGACGACGACGGCGCGGGCCGCGGGGTCGGGCTCGGGCGTCTGCCGCCCGCGGAGGTAGGGCAGGAGGAACGGGGACGCAGCGGTGCGGGGCCGGTCCGCCGCGGCCGCGAGCAGCGGTCCGAGCGCGTCGAACCCGCCCAGCTGCCCGGCCCACCAGGCGAGCGTGGCGCCCGCGCTCGAGGACCCGGCGACGAGGGCCTCGTGCCGCCCCTCGACCGTCCGCACCAGGCTCATCCCCGCCGCCGCCACCGCCGCCCGGTCCTCCCCCACCGGCGCCCCCGCCCCCACCGGCGCCCCCGCCCCCTCCGGCGCCCCCGCCCCCTCCCGCCGAGAGCCGGATCCTGCACGCGGCAGCTCGCCGAGGACGCGGACGACGGCCTCGGCGGTGCCGACCGAGTCGGCGACGTCGCCTGGTTCACGCATCCCCGCCGCCCACGCCCCGACCTGGTGGTCGTGCCCGGCGACGACGACGGGCGTCCCCTCCCGCAGCCCCCACCGGCCACCGGCCGGGACACGCGCGGGCGGCGCCCCGGGCAGCGCGACCTCCGGGAGCTGCTCGGGTCGCATCCCGACGGCGGACACGAGGTCGGGGTCGAACCCGGCGGGCAGGTCGGTCCCGGGCGGGGGCAGCCGGTAGGCCATCGTGCGGCCGGCGAGCGTGTGGTCGGTGACGAGCCGGCCGGTGAGCGCGAGGACGACGAGGTCGGCCGCGCCCGCCCAGCGGGACATCGCCGCCCACCGTGCCGGGTCCTCGGCGCGCAGGTGGGCCCAGGTGGCGAGCGGCACCTTGCCGCTCGGCCGCACGCCCGTCGCGGCGAAGAGCGCGTCGGCGCCGTAGGTCGCGGCGAGCGCCGCGGCGTGCCGGGCGGCCCGGGAGGGGTCCCAGCGGACGAGGTCCCCGAGGGGGGCGTCCTCGTCGTCGAGCGGGACTCCCGTCTCGGCCATCGACGCGACACCGACGACGTCGACGTCCGCGCCCACCTTCTCGACGAGCCGCCGGACGACGGCGAGGAGCTCCCGGCCGCTCACCGGGGTGGGGGCCGCCGCGCGGGCCACGGTCCGCAGCGGCCCGTGCTCGACGACGACGGCCTTGACGTTGGTCGTCCCGACGTCGAGCCCGAGGCTGCGCATCGGCCCAGTGTGCCAGCCGCCGCCCGGCGCACGGCGGCCCACCCCGCGCACCGCGCCGTCGCGCCGTAACCTGAGGCGGTGATCGAGCTCAAGAGCCCCACGGAGGTCGAGGCCATGCGCCCGGCCGGCCGTTTCGTCGCCGAGGTCGTCAGCGCGGTGCGCGACGCCGCCGCCGTGGGGGTCAACCTCCTGGAGCTCGACGCCCTCGCGCACGAGATGATCCGCGCCGCCGGCGCGGAGTCCTGCTACATCGACTACCACCCCTCCTTCGGCGCGCGACCCTTCGGCCACGTGCTGTGCACGTCGGTGAACGACGCCGTCCTGCACGGGCTGCCCCACGACTACCGGCTGCGCGACGGCGACCTCCTGTCCCTCGACTTCGCCGCCGCCGTCGAGGGCTGGGTCGCCGACTCGGCCGTGAGCGTCGTCGTCGGCCAGGCGCGCGAGGAGGACCTGCGGCTCATCCGGACGACCGAGATCGCCCTCGAGGCGGGGATCGCCGCCGCCGTCGTCGGCAACAAGATCGGCGACATCTCCGCCGCCATCGGCGCCGTCGCGCGCGAGCACGGCTACGGCGTCAACCTCCAGTTCGGCGGGCACGGCGTGGGGCGCACGATGCACGGCGAGCCGCACATCCCCAACGACGGACGCGCGGGCCGCGGGCTGCGGCTGCGTCCGGGTCTCGTCGTGGCGATCGAGCCGTGGCTCATGGCCGGCACGGACGAGCTGCGCACCGACCCCGACGGGTGGACGCTGCGCAGCGCGGACGGCTCACGCGGCGCCCACAGCGAGCACACGGTCGCCGTCACCGAGGACGGCCCGCTCGTCCTCACCGCCCGCGCGGACGGCTGACCCGGTGCGACGGGCGTTGACCTTGACACGGTGACAACGCCTTGGGTGGGGGTCATGGACACCACCCGCCACGGCCCGCTGCTCACCGCGCTCTCGGCGCCCGTCGCCTCGACGCGGCTGCGCGCCGCCCTCGGCGCCGGGACCCGGCCCGACCCGGCGCTCGTCGACCCGCTCGTCGGGCGCTGCGCCGTGGAGCCGGACTTCTTCGTACGGGACATGCTCACCTGGGCGCTCACCCGCCACCCGGCCGGCCTCACGGTGCCCCGGCTGCTGGCGGAGGTCCGCTCCGGCGGCGCACAGGCACGCAGCCAGGCGCTGCACACCCTGTCGAAGGTCCGCGACCCTCGTGCGTGGCGCGAGCTTCCGGCAGGATTGCTCCACGACGCCGACGACGAGGCGGCCCGCAGCGCCTGGCGTGCCGCCGTCGTCCTCGTCCCGCCGGGTGAGGAGGCCGCGCTGGTGGAGGAGCTGGTGACTGAGCTGGGCCGGGGCGACCACGAGACCCGGCTGAGCCTGAGCCGCGCACTGGTGGCGCTGGCCCCGGTGGCCCCGGTGGACCACGCGCTGGCCACCGCGGCGGGCAGCGGGACGGACGCGGCGCGGGCCCACGCCCTGGCGACGGCACGGCTCCTGGCCGACCCGGACGCCGACCTCTCCCACGCGCTGGACGAGGCGACGCGCACCGTCCTGCTCGCCGCCGCTCCCCGGCCGCCGTGCTGATCGGGGAGGTCGCCCGCCGCTCGGGGGTGAGCGCGCGGATGCTGCGCCACTACGACCGCCTCGGGCTCGTCCGGCCGACCGGGCGCACGGACGGCGGGTACCGCGAGTACTCCGAGGAGGACGTCCGGCGGGTCCTCCACGTGGAGAGCCTGCGCTCGCTCGGCCTGTCGCTCGCCGAGGTCCGCCGCGCGCTCGACGACCCGTCGTCCACACCCGCCGGCCTGCTCGCCGGGCTCGTCGCCGAGACCGAGCGGCGGGTGGCGCAGGGCGAGGAGCTGCTCGCCCGGCTGCGCCGGGTGGACGCGACCTCGCCGGGGGCGTGGGACGAGGTGCTGCGCGTCCTCCCCCTGCTCCGGACACTGGAGGACCCGCGCGCCGGGCGGCGCCAGCGCCTGGCGCTGAGCTCCGCGCACGACCTGCCCGCCGAGGCACTCGCCGATGCCTACCTCGGCGAGACCGAGACGAACGTCGCGGGGGCGCTGGGCTGGGCGCTGGCCCGGGCCGGCGAGGGCGCGCTCACCGCCCTCGCCGAGGGCCTCCGCTCACCGGACCCCGAGGTCCGCCGGCGCGCGGTGGCGGGCCTGGCGACGGTGGAGGACGACGCCGCGACGGACGCGCTCGTCACCGCCCTCGCGGACCCGGACGAGGACGTCCGTGACCGTGCCGCCCTGGCGGTCGGTGCGCGCGGGGGCCGGGAGGCGGTGCCGGTGCTCGTCGCGATGGTGGTCGACGGTCGCCTCGACGTCGAGGCCGCCGAGACGCTCGGTCTTCTCACCGCGATGGCCGTCGGGGCCGAGGAGGTCGTCGCCGCGCTGGTCGCAGCGGCGCGGGACGGCGCCCCGGCCGTCCGCAGGCGGCTGGCCCAGGCACTCGCCGAGCTGCCGTGCCCGGGCGCCCGCCGGGCACTGACCGCCCTGGCCCGCGACGAGGACCGCTCGGTCTCCCTCACCGCCCGCGCCGTCCTCCACCGCACCGCCGCGCCCGGCTGACCCAGCCGTCGCCCGGCCGACCCGCCCTCTCCCCCTGATGCGGCGCCCCCGCCCCACCCGCGCCGAGAGCTGGATCCTGCACGCCCCGGAGCGCAGGCTCGCGGGCGGTTCAGGATCCAGCGCTCGGCGGCGGGGCAGGCAGGCGCCGGTGGCCGACGAGGGCGCCGGCGAGAAGTGCCGCCGCGGTCACCCACGACAGCCACGCGAACGCGGTGAGGCTCAGCTCGCTGCTGCTGCCCCACCGGCCGGCGAGGAGGACCGTGGCGTCCCAGCCGCCGTGCGCGACCAGCGCGAGCACCGGCCCCGCGGCCACCACGACGGCCCCGGCGGCCAGGGCGGCCCACAGCCAGGAGCCGGGATCGCGGCGGAGCGCGGCAGCGAGCGCCACGACGGCGACGGGCAGGAGGAGCCCGAGCAACCACAGGGCTCCGGCAGCACCCGCGACGGCGTCCCCGTCCCCGGACGCGACAGCCAGGAGGACCGACGTCGCGAGGCCGACGACGGTGGCCCCGACGACGAGGAGCACGACGACGACGAGGACGCGCCGCTCACGCCCCGCCCGCTCGACCTGCTCGTCGATGCTCACGGTCTCCTCGCTCCTCGAGCCGGCGGACGCCCGCGGATCAGGCCGCGCCCGCGGCCCGGGCCTGGGCGTTGGCGAGCTGGTCGACGATCTCGTTGAAGTGGTCCCCGGCGTGGCCCTTGACCCACTGGAACTCGGTACGTCCGGTGCGCGCGTCGAGGAGCGCGAGGATCGCCTTGACGATCTCGAGGTTCTCCGGGACCTTGCCGTCGGCCTTCTTCCAGCCGCGACGCTGCCAGCCGCGCCCCCACGTCGTGGCGATGTTGATGACGTACTGGGAGTCCGCCCGCACGAGGAGGTCACCCTCCGGCCCGGCGTGCTCGAGGGCGTACTGCAGGGCGAGCAGCTCGCCGATGTTGTTCGTGCCGTGGCTCAGGCCACCGGCGCCCGTCTCACCGGTGCGCTGGTTGACCCACGCCCAGCCGGTGGGACCGGGGTTGCGGATCGCCGAGCCGTCGGTGGCGTAGACGAGGTCGAAGGCCGACTCCGCCGCTGTCGCGGCGGGGGGCGCGGTCTCCCGCGGACCGCCGAGGAGGGTGAGCACCTCGGCCGTGGACCACACGTAGAACTCGGTGCCGTCCCGCATGGTCGTCAGGCGCGCCAGGCCCTTGGTCACGGCGGCCTCGGTGGCCGCGGATCCCGACTTGAGGCCGAGCTCGCTGAGCCGCGCCCCCACCTGGCGGGCGTCCAGCCCGATCTGCTTGCCCAGCTGGGTCTGTGTCGACCATGCGGCCACGGATGAGTCCTCTCGTCAGACGGCCCTCCATCCTGCCTCACCACGACGGCGCCCCCGGCCATCATTGGCCGGGGGCGCCGCGTTTGGGTCAGTACGGCCGGTACTTGGCGACGATCGGGCACTCGAAGGGGTCGGCCTCCCCGAGGCCCACGCGGTTGAGGTACCGGACGACGATCCCGTAGGCCTGGATGAGTCCCGTCTCGCTGTACGGGATCCCCTTCTCTTCGCAGTACTCCCGCACCAGGGGCCGGGCCCGGCGCAGGTTGACGCTGGGCATGCGCGGGAACAGGTGGTGCTCGATCTGGTGGTCGAGACCGCCCATCGCCCACGTCGTCAGCCGGCCCCCGCGGATGTTGCGGGAGGTGAGGACCTGACGGCGGAGGAAGTCGACCGTGTCCCGCTCGCTGATGAGGGGCATGCCCTTGTGGTTGGGAGCGAACGTCGCCCCCATGTAGACACCGAAGACGACGAGCTGGATCGCGAGGAACCCGGCCGCCAGCCCGGGGCCGAGCACGACGACGAGCAGCGCCGGGAAACCGATGAGTCGCACGGCGAGGAGCGCGATCTCCAGCCCGCGGCCGGGCAGGTCACGCTGGCCGGCGACCGTCCGCACCGCGCTGTAGTGGAGGTTGAGCCCCTCGAGCGTGAGCATGGGGAAGAACAGCCACCCCTGGCGCCGGGTGATCCAGCCCAGCACGCCGGTGCGCCCAGGGGCGTCCTCAGGGTTGAAGACGAGCGCGCCGGTGGAGATGTCGCCGTCCTTGCCGATCGTGTTCGGGTCGGCGTGGTGCTTGCCGTGCTTGCGCGCCCACCAGCCGTGGCTGAGGCCGACGACGAGGTTCGCGACGATCTGGGACATCCGCTCGTTGCGCCGGCTCGAGTTGAAGACCTGCTGGTGCGCGGCGTCGTGGCCGAGGAAGGCCGCCTGGGTGAACAGCACACCGAAGAGGACCGCGACGGCCAGCTGCCACGGCGTGCGCCCGAGGGTGAGCAGGAGCGCGAACGCTCCCGCGAAGGCGGCCGTGAGGGCGAGGACGCGACCGACGTACCAGCCGTACCTGCGTCCCGTGAGTCCCGCGGCCTTGACCCGGCGAGAGAGCTCGAGGAAGTCGTTCACGGGTCGCTGGCGAGGCGGACGAGTGGTCGGCGTTGTGGTCATGGTCGGACAGTACGGACGAGGTGTCGTCGCGCGCGTCACACTGAGGAGCCACATTCGCCCCCTACCCGGGTACGGGGTCAGGCCCCGTCCGTGTCGGCACCGGCGAGCGGCACCGCGGCCTCGACGGCGAAGCCCCCGTGGGCCGTGGGCCCTGCGGACACGGTGCCGCCGAGCGCCGTCACCCGCTCCCGGATGCCTGCCAGGCCGAGCCCGGAGCCCGGCGCGGGCTCCCGCCTGCCCTTCGGGGCCGCGTTGACCACGCTCACCGCCACCACCCCGTTCCCGACGGCGGTCGTGACGTCGATCGTCGCGCCGGGGGCGTGCCGCAGGGCGTTGCTCAGCGCCTCCTGGACTACCCGGTAGACGGTGAGCCCGGCGGTGGGTGGCACGTCCGGGCCCGTCCCGGCGTAGGTGATGGCGGCACCGGAGGCCCGCGTGGCCTCGACGAGCTCGGGGATGTCGCCCAACCGCGGCGCCGGCGCCGTGGGGGCGTCATGGTCGTTGCGCAGGATCGACAGCAGGGCCCGCATCTCCTCCAGCGCCTGGCGTGAGGAGGCGGCGATGTCGTCGAACTCCTGCTGGACGTCCTGGCTCATGCCGGGTTTGCGGTACCGGGCGGTCGATGCCTGGACGTTGATGACCGACATGCTGTGCGCCACGACGTCGTGGAGCTCGCGGGCGATCCTGTTGCGCTCCTCGAGGTCGCGACGGCGCTGGGCCTCCTCGGCACCGAGCCGCTCGGCCTCCTCGGCCCGGTCGGTGTTCCTGGTCCACAGCCTGCCGAGGGCACCGAGGAGGGCGAGGCCGCCGCTCACCGCGAGGAGGACGATGCCGTTCGCGAGTCCGGCGTCGGGCACCTCCCCCACGACGAGGAAGGCCACGACGGTCGCGGCGGCGCCGGCCGTCCAGGCCACGGCTGCCCAGAACCACCGGTGCCGCAGCCCGATGAGCGCCACGAGGAGGCAGTACCCGACCAGCGCCGGCACCGGCCAGGGCCAGGGCGCCGACGAGTCGGTGGCGACCTCGGACGTGGCCACCATGGTGCCGAGAGCCGAGAGGGTCGACAGCCCGATGGCGGGCCAGGCCCACCGCACGGCCAGGACGAGCGCGGCACTCTGGCCCGCGGCCAGGACCATCGCCAGCGCGGGGTTCAGCCCGTAGACGATCACGAGGACGGGCCACTCGACGGCGAGCAGCGCGGCACCCGTGAAGGATGCGCCGACCCAGGCCCAGGCGGTCGCGCTGACCGCGGGCAGCCGCGCACCGTCCCCCGGCACCTCCCCGCGGTCCTGCTCGACGTCACCGCCGAGCATCGCCGAGGTCACCAGCGCGTCCGCGACGGCCAGGCCGCGGACGACGGTCGGCAGGGCGAGGAGGGCGAGGGCGCCGAGGACGAGGTTGATCCCCGAGTCGAGGAGGTAGGCCCCCCACCCGCCCTGCGGCACCCCGATGAGCACCGAGCCGAGCAGGTGGGGCCAGCCGGAGGCCGCCTCCGGCATGACGAGCGCCCAGATCCAGAAGGTCAGGCCACCGAGGGCGACGCCCGCCCACGCCACCGCGACGACGAAGGTGAGGAACCGTAGCGGCAGTGCGACGACCGACTCGAAGACGAAGTCGAGCCAGCGGCGCGAGTCGGTGAGGAGCCGGAGGGTGCCGAGCGGTCCGCTGCCGACCGGTCGGTAGCGCGCGGGGGGCATGCTCACGCCCCACGCCCGGAGCCGGCGCCGGGACAGCCCCGCGAACCGTGAGGCAACCGCCAGTGCCAGCGGCATGAGGACGGCGCCCACCCAGACCACGACGGTCGCCAGGGACACGGTGGTGAGCGTGAGGAGGACGACGAAGCTCACGACGGCGAGGGGCAGGCCGGGCATGACGTAGGCGAGGTCGTGCCAGAGCCGCCCGACGAGGATGCGCACACGGCTGACCCGCGCGGCAGTCGTGACGGTCGCACCTTCCATACCCGGCACGCTACGGTCACCGCCTTCCTCTCGCGTCCCTCCCGGGAGCCAGGCACTCCCCCTACCGGGGAGGCAGACCTTGGCTCGACACGTCTCGCCGCGAGTGTGCCGACTAGGTTGGGGCCATGTTCCCTCATCCTCCGGCCGACGAGGACACGCCCGTCCGCGTGCTCGTCGTCGACGACCAGTCCATGATCCGGGCCGGGTTCGCCGCGCTGCTGGACGCCCAGCCGGGCCTGACCGTCGTGGGCACGGCGGAGGACGGGCTCGGGATCACCGACGTCGTGCGCCGCACCCGGCCCGACGTCGTCCTCATGGACATCCGGATGCCGAAGGTCAACGGGCTCGACGCCACCCGAGCCATCCTCGAGGCGCCGGGCGAGCCGCCGCGCGTCATCATGCTCACGACCTTCGACGCCGACGAGTACGTCTTCGCCGCGCTGCGCGCGGGCGCGAGCGGCTTCCTCCTCAAGGACTCACCGCCCGAGGAGCTCGTCCACGCGGTCCGGGTGGTGGCCGCCGGGGACGCCCTCCTCGCCCCCAAGGTCACCCGCGCGCTCATCGCGGACTTCGCGGCCCGGCCGGTCGGACCGCCGCGCGCCGACAACTCCCTCACGCCGCTGACCGAGCGCGAGCTCGACGTCATGCGCCTGGTGGCCCGGGGCCAGTCCAACAGCGAGATCGCCGGCGAGCTGTTCGTCGCCGAGCAGACGGTCAAGACCCACGTGAGCCGCATCCTGGGCAAGCTCGGTCTGCGCGACCGCACCCAGATGGTCATCACCGCCTACGAGAGCGGGCTCGTGCGGCCGCAGGGCTGAGGCACGGCGTAGCCCTGAAGGTCCCGGAGTTCCTCCTACAACTGTTGATAGGACTGGAGGTCCCACCACTCCAGCAGGAGGAACCATGAGCACATCAGCACCGGTCGCCATCGTCACCGGCGCGTTCGGCGGCATCGGCCGTGCGGTCGCCGCACGGCTCGCCCGCGACGGCGTCGTCGTCGTCGCGACGGACATCCAGGGCGCCGAGGAGACGGTGGCCGCCATCGTCGCGGACGGCGGCACCGCGGTGAGCCGCACCCTCGACGTCGCGCGGCCCGCGGACTGGGCGGCGCTCATGGACGAGGTCGTCGCGGAGTTCGGCGGCGTCGACTACCTCGCCGCGTCGGCCGGGGTCGTCAACCGGATCAGCGCCGACACCGTCGTCGACCTCACGGAGGAGGCCTGGGACCACGTCCTCGGCGTCGACGCGAAGGGCGTCTGGCTCGGGATGCAGGCGGTCATCCCCTCGATGATCGCGCGAGGTGGCGGCCGGATCGTCAACATCTCCTCCCTCGCCGCCCACAAGGGCCTCCAGGGTCTCGCGTCCTACTCCGCCGCGAAGGGAGCGGTGGAGGCACTCACGCGGCAGGCCGCCGTCGAGTACGGGCGACAGGGCGTCCTCATCAACGTCGTCGCCCCGGGCACGATCGAGACGACCATCAACGCCGCCACGCTCGCGACCCCGGCCGGCGCCGCCGCGAGCGCGGGGACCACCGCGATCGGTCGGTGGGGCCAGCCGGAGGAGCTTGCCGACGCCGTCGCCTTCGTCCTGCGCGAGGGCAGCTTCATCACCGGCCAGGTGTTCCTCGTCGACGGCGGATGGTCGATCACGGGCGGCGTCGAGTACGGCGACTCCCGCACGATGTGAGCCGAGCCGTCACCCGGACGCGCACGAAGAGGGCCCCCGGCGGGGTGACGGACGGTGTCCGTCCGTCACCCGCCGGGGGCCCCTCATGCGTGCGCCCTGCCGGTCACTGGTCGAGCAGCCACCTCAGGATGGAGGAGTCCTCGTAGGTCGGCGCCGCAGCCAGGTGCTGGTCCGGCTCGTAGAACGCCGAGAGCGGGTACTCGGTGTACTTGACGAGCGCGGTCGCCTGCGCGGGGGTCAGGCCCGCTGCCATGTAGGCGTTCCAGATCCGGTTGAACGACGCCTGACCGGTGGTCACCACGTTGAGCAGGTGGTCACCGGTGCCGTGGGTGACCCACACCGGAGTGCGCGACGCCGCGATCGCGGCCGCCTGCTCCTCGCTCGCACCGAAGCCTCCGGTGACGAGCATGGCGTCGAACAGCCCCGGGTGGTCCGTCAGGGCGGCCCAGGCCAGGACCGACCCGTACGACACCGTCGACCCGTAGATGCGGTCGGGGTCCACGGAGAACTCGTCCACGAACGCGTTCACGACCTCGACCATCGCCTCTGCCTGGTCGGTGCCGCTGCCGGTCCGCCGGTTCTGCACGGCGAGCACGACGACGTCCTCCTCCGACTCCGTCCACTCCTCCTGCAGCCACGCGACGGCCGGGATGTCGGAGGCGATCTGGACCCCCTCGTTGTTCGTGCCGTCGGCACTCTCGATGTACCCCTGCCCGTGCCCCGGCAGGATCACCACGACGGGGTACTCCTTGGTCGCGTCGTAGTCCTCCGGCAGCCAGTAGGCGTAGGGCACCTCGGTACCGGTGCTCGTCGTGAAGCGCTCGTGGACGAAGTCGTCGTAGAGCAGGTTCACCGCGGGCTGGGTGGGCGCGCGCGCGACGTCCGACGCCCGGGCCAGCACGGCACCCTGCCCGTCGCCATCCGCTGCCCAGACGTGGACGGCCTCGTTCTGCAGGACGCGGGTCTGCAGGTCCGGGTTGACCCGTACGCCGCCCTGCCACGCCATCACCGTGCTGCCGCCCGGGTCCATCGGGTCCAGCTCGATGATCACGTAGCGGCCGCGGTCGGACTCCTGGTCGGCCTCGAGCGACGGCGTGTCGTTCGTGTAGACCGCCGTGATCGTCCGGTCGGCCCTCTTGGTCGGGTCGGTGAGGTCGGCGATGGGGTTGAACCGGAAGTTGTACAGGCTGTCCGAGACGGTGAAGGTGTCGAGGTCGAGCCCGCGCGGGTCGACGTCGACCGAGTACTCCACGGCCACCGCCGTGACCTTCTGCCCGTAGGCGAGGATCTCGGTGATGGGGACGACCCCCTGGATCCCGTGCTGCAGCCCGCAGTCGTAGGCGGCGTACGGCGCGGTCACCGTCGTCCCCTCGTACCCGTCCGCGACGGCGGTCGCCGTCACCTCGCTCGCGGGCACCGACGCGAGCCGGGTGCTGAAGGTGACGGCGGTGGACCGTCCGGCCCCCACCGTGACCGTCCGCGAGCCGTAGGCCGAGGACAGCGTGACCTGGGCGGGCGCGTCGGAGCCGTTCGTCACCTGGACCACCTGGACGGCGCGCCCGACCACGCACCGGGTGTCGGTCTCGAGGGAGACGTCCACCGCGCCGCCGGGCGTCTCCTGCTTCCACAGGTGGTCCCTGGCGAAGATCGTGAACAGCTGGCCCGCCGTCATCCCGTCGTGGGCACCGGGGACCTGGGCGGTCGCGGCGGTGAACCCCCGGGAGCGGAAGCTCTCCGCGATGGCGTTGTGCGCGTCCGGCCCGCCCTCGAAGACCCCGTTGCCGAGAAACACGGTGAGGTCCCCGGTGCCGACCGCAGCCTCGAGGTCGTCGTAGTTCGCCTCGGTGAGAGTGGGGTTGCCGGAGAAGAACCCGAAGTACCCGAAGGCCGCCGGGTGGTTGGCGATGACGAAGCCGCCGGTCGACCCGCCGTAGGAGAACCCGCCGTAGGCTCGCCCCTCACGCTCGTCGGAGACGTTGTAGCGCTCCTCCACGAACGGGAGGATGACCTCGACCAGGTTGTTCGCCGCGTTGAGGCGGTCGTAGGAGCCGAAGCCGAGGTCGGTCCCGGTGAAGTGGTTGCCCATGGTGACGACGACGGTCGGCTCGATCTCGCCGCGCGCCGTCATGTTGTCCAGGATGTTCGGGACGTTGACGGGGACCATGAAGTCGGTCTCGTCACCGAAGATGCCGTGGGAGAGGTAGACGACCTTGTACGGCTCCGCCCGGTCCGGGTCGTAGCCGGCCGGCAGGTAGACGCCGAGGTGGTGACCCTCGTCGCCGAGGATGGTCGTGTAGGGCACGTACTGGACGGTCCCCCGCTGCGCCGGGTCGGCCGCCGGCAGCTCGTAGGCGGCCCGCGCCTCGAGGACCGGGTCGTCCTGCACCGGCGCGTACGGCACGTACACCGTGTCGAGCACGTCGTTGTTCCTCACCCGGAAGGAGGAGTCGCCCGGGGGCCGCGGGTGCGGGGAGGCGGGGTCCCAGATGCGCTTGTTCTCCCACCCCTGCGTCGGGTCCCAGACGCGGTACCAGTAGCTCAGGCCCCCCGCGTGCAGGGGGACGGAGACCGACCAGTAGCCGTTCTCGTCCTTCGTCATGTCCTGCAGGAACTCCGTCCCACCCGCGTGGTAGCGCCCCGGCTCCCACTCCTCCGGCTGGTACCGGGTGGTGCGGCCGGTGTCGACGTCGAGCAGGGTCAGGTCGCCGGCAAGGCGCACCTGGGTGGCATCGGGGTTGTGATAGACGAACGTCACGGTGTACCCCGTCGGCGAGCTCGGGTCCGCCGTGACGGTCGGCCCCTCCACCATCGGCGACACCTGCGCGACCGCGGCCGGCCCGAGGGCCAGAGCGGACGCGACCAACAGCAGCAGTGCAAGCAACGACGTCACGGGCCTACGCCCGCGCATCCCGGTTCGCTTCTCCATCTGGATACGCTCCCTTGCGTTTCGCAGTCGTCTCTGCCCACCCGGGCGACCGAGGGTGAGCCGAGACAAGGCTCTCCCCCTCGACGAGGTCCTCCTCGTCCTCCCCCGCCCGGCCCCGAGTCGTCCGGACCACCCTCCTCATCGACGAGCTCGGGCCGTGGGCGCGCCGTCGGCGCCATGCCGAGGACGGTACAGCGCGACGCTCCTCGGCGATACCCGTCGGGAACGGCCGGACGCGCGGCCGGCCTGGGCACACCGGGAGGCCGCCGGTGCCGGAGTCCCGGGCGGAGCGACGGGGCAGAAGCGCCGCCCGCGGACGACGGCGCCGGGCGCGGGCGAGCACAACGTGGAGCCGCCTGTCGGAATCGAACCGACGACCGTCCGCTTACAAGGCGGGTGCTCTACCAGCTGAGCTAAGGCGGCGGGGTGCCGGACTCACCGGCACCGGGGCGGGACCGTGCGGTCCCGCCCCGGCAAAGTCTGCCAGGTGTCAGGCCCCGGCGTCGGCGACGGCCTGGGCGAGCGCGCCCTCCTGCTGCCAGCCGGTGAACTCCTCACCGTCGATGAGGACGGTCGGCGTGCCGCCGACGCCGTCACGGCGGGACTGCTCGGTGACGGCGGCGACCCAGTCGTTGTAGCGGCCCTCACCGAAGGTCTCGATGACCTCCTCGGGCACGCCGACCTCGCGGGCGACCTCGGCGATCTGCTCGTCGCTGAGCGGGGTGGCCCCGCCCTCGCCCTGGGCGGCGAAGAGCTGCTCGTTGAAGGCGCTGAAGTGCTCGGGCGACTGCGTCGCGACCTCGCCGAGGGCGTTCGCCCCGCGGAGGTTGAAGTCGGAGGCCCCGATGTAGGTGACGGGGTGGTAGTTCACCGTCGCCTCACCGTTCGCGGCGAGCTCGTCGAGGACGCCCGCGTTGAGCTCCTCGAACTGGGCGCAGTAGGTGCACAGGTAGTCGAGGTAGATGTCGACGACGGGAGCGCCCTCGTTGACCGACCCGACGCCGTCGGCGCCGACCTGGATCGCGCCGCTCGCGTTGACGCCCGCGGGCTCGGCGTCCACGCCCTCGAGCGGGGAGCGGTTGGCGTTGCTGATGATCGTGAACAGCGCAGCGGCGACGATGCCGATGAAGACGACGACACCGGCGATGATGAGAAGGCGGTTGCGCTTCTCGCGGCGCTTCTGCGCCTCACGCAGCTTGCGCGCCTGCTCACGGGCGGCGTCGCGCCGCTCCTGCTTGTTCACCTTGGCGTTGGACATGGATGGCTCCTGGTTGTGGCGGGCGCACGGCGCCCTCGGGGTGTGGTCGCGTGACCGTCGGTGCGCGCCCGTGCGGGCGAGCACCACTCAGGCCGGCAGCGGTGCCGGGGGTCCGCGGAGGAGTGGGACGGCGACGTGCGCGCGCGAGACGAAGGAGGCGAGACGGCCGACGGCGGCGCGCCGGGCAGGCACGACGAGCAGCCGGGGCCGAGGCACCCGCCGCCACGGGGTCAGCCGTGCGAGCCGGGCCAGGGAGCGGCGCAGCGCGGCGCCGGCCCCCCACGTGCCGAGCAGGACGCCCGCGTGGAGCAGCAGCATCGGCGCCGTGAGGAGGACGACGACCGCGAGCACGCGGTCGCTCTCCCCGCCGAGCGCGAGGCCCGTCGTGGGGCACTCCTCGGAGTGACGCAGGAGCGCGAGGTCGATGCCGATGCGGGCCACCCCGCCGGGCACCGAGACGCACCGGGTCACCTGGACCGCGCCGCTGAGCACCGCCGCGAGCGCAGGCAGCAGTGCGGCCACGGCCACGACGAGGCCGGGCCGCACGTCCAGGCGGGAGCGGCGCACCGGGTCAGCGTACGCGGCGCCCTGCCCGCCTGGCGACGATCCGCCGGGGATCCCGGGATCCGGACGGGTGCTCAGGCGGGGGACGGCAGCGGCGACCACACCGGGTCGGGGGGCGCACCGGTGAGGACGAGGGTCGCGAGCACGGCCGCCGTCCCGAGCCCGAGCAGGACGAGGCCGACGCGGGCCTGCCGCGGCAGGGCGCCGAGGACGACGCGCGCCCCCTCCCGTGTCCCCTCGGCCGGCGGCACGCTCCACAGCGCCCACAGCGCGAGGGCCGCCGCGCACCACAGCAGCCACGGGCGGATGTCCGCGGGCGGGGAGGTGAAGGTGAGGACCGCCCACCCGCCCACCCCGGCGACCAGCGCGGCGAGCAGGAAGCCGGGGACGGTCGCGAGCGCCGCCCCGAGCAGGTGGACCGGCGCGGCGAGCCAGGCCCGCGCGGTGTCGCCGCGGCGCAGGCCGCGCCGCAGCCTCCCGGTGCGCAGCCGCACCGCACCGCGCCCCACGGCGCCGAGGACGACGACGAGCGCGAGGACCCCCACGGCCCACGCGCCCGGCGCCAGCATCGCGAGCGCCGTCAGTCCCAGGCCGAGCGCGGCGAGCGTGCCGCCCCGGCGGCGCGGGGGCACCGCCCACGGGGGCACCTCCTGCGGCGTGAGGCCCCACCCCGCCGGGGCGACGGCCGTCCCGGCCACGGGCTGCGGCGGCCACTGCTCGGGCGCCTGCCGGTCCCACGGCTCGACGGCCGGTGCCTCGTAGGTCTGCGCAGGCGGCGGGTACCAGGGCTCCTGCGCCGGCAGCGCCCGGGTGTGCGCCGGCGGGACCGAGGGCGGCAGGACGTCGGTGCGGGTCACCGGGTCGGGGGGCGAGGCGAGCAGTGCGCGCAGCGCCGGGCGGTCCCAGTCGCCGTCGAGCGCGGCGAGGACGTCGCCCGGGGGCAGGCGGCGGGCCGGCTCCGGGTCGAGCGCGGCCCCGAGGACCGCCGCGAGCCGGTCGGGCAGCCCGTCGGTGTCGACGACGCCGGTGCTCACCCGCCCGAGCACCGCCTGCATGCCCCCGCGCCCGAACGGCGGGCGACCGGTGGCGGCGTAGGTGAGGACGGCCGCCCACGCCCACCAGTCCCCCGCCGGGCCGGGATCTCCCCCGGCGAGGACGTCGGGGTCGAGGTAGCCCGGTGTCCCGGTGACCATGCCGGTCTGGGTGAGCCGGACGTCGTCGGCCACCTGGGCGATCCCGAAGTCGATGATCACCGGCCCGTCGGCGGACAGCATGACGTTGCCCGGCTTGAGGTCGCGGTGGGCGATGCCGGCCGCGTGGATCGCGTCGAGGCCCTCGGCCAGACCGTGCGCCAGCTCGGCGAGCTCGTCCTCGGTGAGCGGGCCGTGCTCGCGGACGTCGTCCTCGAGGGTCGGCCCGTCGATCAGCTCGGTGACGACGAACGCGGTCGCGGCGTCGGCCTCCGCGTCGAGCACGCGCGCGACGCCGCGGCCCCGGACGCGGTGGAGCAGCTCGACCTCGCGGCGCAGCCGCTCCCGGGCGGCGGGGTCAGCGGCGATCGCCTCGTGGAGGACCTTGACCGCGACCCGGCGCCCGTCGGCGTCCAGCGCCTCGTGCACCGTGCCCATGCCGCCGGCGCCGATGCGCCGCACGAGCCGGTAGCCCTCGATCCCCTGCATGACCTCAACCTACCCAGGCGCGCCGCGACATCCCTGGGTAGCCTCGGGAACGACCCCCACAGGAGGATGAAGCTTCCCATGCCAGCAGGTGAGCACCAGATCGTCGTCGTCGCCAACCGCCTCCCGGTCGACATCTCCCTCGCCCCCGACGGTTCCGTCGAGGCGACCCGCTCACCCGGCGGGCTCGTCACCGCACTGGCGCCGGTCATGCGCGAGCACGAGGGTGCCTGGGTCGGCTGGGCGGGCAGCCCCGACCTCTCGCTGGACCCGTTCGACTCCGACGGGATCCGGGTGTGGCCGGTGACGCTGACGGAGCAGGAGGTCAACCAGTACTACGAGGGCTTCTCCAACGGCACCCTGTGGCCGCTGTACCACGACGTCATCGTCCCGCCGGAGTACCACCGGCAGTGGTGGAACGCCTACGTCGCGGTCAACCGGCGCTTCGCGGCCGCCGCCGCCGAGGCCGTCGCCGAGGGCGGCACCGTGTGGGTGCACGACTACCAGCTCCAGCTCGTCCCGTCGGTGCTGCGCATGCTCCGCCCCGACGTGCGCATCGGGTTCTTCAACCACATCCCCTTCCCGCCGGTGGAGATCTTCACCCAGCTGCCCTGGCGTCGGCAGGTCGTCGAGGGTCTGCTCGGTGCCGACCTCATCGGCTTCCAGCGCGCCGGCGACGCCGCGAACTTCATGCGCGCCGTCCGCCGCCTCACGCCCCTCACCACCAAGGGCAACACGGTGACGGTCGGTGCCCGCTGGTCGCGTCCCGAGCGCCAGGTGCGCGCCGGGGTCTTCCCCATCTCCATCGACACCAAGTCCTTCGACGCGCTGGCCGCCAGCGAGCCGGTGCAGCGCCGCGCCGTCGAGATCCGCAACGAGCTCGGCAGCCCCGACGTCCTGCTCCTCGGCGTCGACCGCCTCGACTACACCAAGGGCATCCGGCACCGGCTCAAGGCGTTCGGGGAGCTGCTCTCCGACGGCCGGGTGACGCCGCCGGAGACGACCCTCGTCCAGATCGCCAGCCCTTCGCGCGAGCGCGTCGACCAGTACCGCCAGCTGCGCGACGAGATCGAGGTGACCGTCGGGCGGATCAACGGCGACTACGGCGTCCTCGGCAAGCCCGCGATCCACTACATGCACCACTCCTACCCCGCCGAGGAGATGGCGGCCCTCTACCTCGCGGCCGACGTCATGCTCGTCACCTCGCTGCGCGACGGGATGAACCTCGTCGCCAAGGAGTACATCGCCGCCCGCGGCGACCTCGGCGGCGTCCTCGTCCTCAGCGAGTTCACCGGCGCCGCCGACGAGCTCGGCCAGGCGCTGCTCATCAACCCCCACGACATCGACGGCACGAAGACGGCGATCATGCGGGCGATCGGGATGGAGCCGCGCGAGCGGCGCCGTCGGATGCGCGCGCTGCGCCGCCGGGTGCTGGAGCACGACGTCCAGCGCTGGGCGGGGGACTTCCTCGACGCACTGTCTGCCCGAAGGAGCGAGTCATGAGCACGACCGAAGACCCCGGGGTCCCCGGCCCGGGCGTCGACGCCCCGCTGTTCGTCCAGCACCTCGCCGAGGAGCTCGACCAGGCGCTGCGCCGACTCGCCGCGCGCCCCTCGGTCCTCGTCGCCCTCGACTTCGACGGCGCGCTCGCCCCGCTCGTCGACGACCCCTCCCGGTCCCAGGTGGTGCCCGCCGCCGCCGAGGCGCTCGCCCGCCTCGACGCGCTGCCCGGCATCCACCTCGCGCTCGTCTCCGGGCGCGAGGCGACCGGGCTCGTCGCGATCGCCGAGGTGCCCGCCGGGACGCGCGTCGTCGGCAGCCACGGCGCCCAGCGCGGACACGTCGGGATGACGGCCGAGCAGACCCGCGAGCTCGTCGCCGAGCCGCTCGTGCTCACCGCCGAGCAGGAGGCCCTGCACGCCGCCGTGCTGCGCGAGGCGCGCACCCTCGCCGAGCGCTACGAGGGTGCCTGGGTGGAGGTCAAGCCGGTCTCCGTCGTCGTGCACTCGCGGCTCGCCGGCGCGCAGGACGCCGCCGCCCTCACCGAGGAGGTGCTCGCCGGGCCGGCCACCCGGCCAGGCCTGCGCGTCCAGCACGGCAAGGACGTCGTCGAGATGGCCGTGCTCCACACGACCAAGGGCGACGCGATCGCCGAGCTGCGCGCCGACGTCGCCCCGTCCGCGGTCCTCTTCGCGGGTGACGACGTCACCGACGAGGACGCCTTCGCCGTCCTGGGCCCCGACGACGTCGGCATCAAGGTGGGCGACGGGCCGACCGCGGCGCAGTACCGGGTGGCCGACCCGGACGAGCTCGCCGCCGTGCTCCTGCGCCTCCTGGAGCTGCGCGAGTCGGTGTGACCCGCCACACAAGGCAGGACCTAGGCCACGTCGCCACATTCCCGCCTGTGCGACACTGATGACGGCTCGGACCCGGCGACCACCGGTCGGCGGGGCCGGACCAGTGTCAAGGCAGACACCTGACACTCTTCACAACGGATCGTCCGGCACGTACCTGCCGGTGAAGGGAAACGACCAACGATGGCATCAGTCACGTTCGACAAGGCCACACGCACCTACCCGGGCACCGAGCGCCCGGCGGTGGACGCTCTCGACCTGGAGATCGCCGACGGCGAGTTCCTCGTCCTCGTGGGCCCCTCCGGCTGCGGCAAGTCCACCTCCCTGCGCATGCTCGCCGGGCTCGAGGACGTGAACTCCGGGCGCATCCTCATCGGTGACCGCGACGTCACCGACATCCAGCCCAAGGACCGCGACATCGCGATGGTGTTCCAGAACTACGCGCTGTACCCGCACATGTCCGTCGCGGACAACATGGGCTTCGCGCTCAAGATCGCCGGCAAGCCGAAGGCCGAGATCCGCCAGCGGGTCGAGGAGGCTGCCAAGATCCTCGACCTCTCCGAGTACCTCGACCGCAAGCCGAAGGCGCTCTCCGGTGGTCAGCGTCAGCGCGTCGCCATGGGCCGCGCGATCGTCCGCCAGCCGCAGGTGTTCCTCATGGACGAGCCGCTGTCGAACCTCGACGCCAAGCTCCGCGTCCAGACCCGCACCCAGATCGCCTCGCTCCAGCGCCGCCTCGGCGTCACGACCGTCTACGTCACGCACGACCAGACCGAGGCCCTCACCATGGGCGACCGCATCGCGGTCCTCAAGGACGGCGTCCTCCAGCAGGTCGGCACCCCGCGCGACATGTACGACCGCCCGGCCAACGTGTTCGTCGCCGGCTTCATCGGCTCCCCCGCGATGAACCTCGGCACCTTCCACATCCAGGACGGCGCCGCCGTGCTCGGTGAGGCCCGCGTCCCGCTGAGCCGCGCGACCATCGACGCGATGGGCGCCGACAGCAAGGGCGAGGTCATCGTCGGCTTCCGTCCCGAGTCCCTCGACCGCGTGTCCGCGGGCACCGAGGGCGCGATCCCGGTGACCGTCGACCTCGTCGAGGAGCTCGGCTCCGACGCGTTCGTCTACGGCCGCCTCGCGGGCTCCAAGGAGCTGGCCGAGCACATCTCCTCGGGCGCCGGCGACGCGCAGATCATCGTCCGCATCGACCCGCGCGAGGTGCCGATGAAGGGCGAGACCGTCTACGCCCGCATCCGTCCCGGCGAGCAGCACAACTTCGCCGTCACCACGGGTGAGCGTCTTCCCGACTGACCCGAAAGTCGCACATGCAGGGGCGGGCCCGTAGCGTCGGGTCCGCCCCTGCATCATGAGGAGCACGATGCCTACCTCCCTTGAGATCACCGCGGCGCGGCTCGATCCCGCCCTCCTCGACCTCCCGTGGGAGATCCCGCTGGAGGAGTGGCCCGAGTCGGTCCTCGCGGCGCTGCCGCGCGGCATCTCCCGTCACGTCGTGCGCTTCGTGCGGCTGTCCGGCCGGGTCATCGCGATCAAGGAGATCGGGGAGACCGTCGCGTTCCACGAGTACGAGATGCTCCGCAACCTCAACCGGCTGCAGGCTCCCTCGGTGCAGCCGCTCGCCGTCATCACCGGCCGGTCCACGCCGCTCGGCGAGCCGCTGGACTCCGTGCTCGTCACCGAGCACCTCCAGTTCTCCCTGCCCTACCGCGCGCTGTTCTCCCAGTACCTGCGGCGCGACACCGCGACCCGGCTCATCGACGCGCTCGCCGTCCTCCTCGTGCGGCTGCACCTGCTCGGCTTCTACTGGGGCGACGTCTCGCTGTCGAACACGCTCTTCCGCCGCGACGCCGGCGCCTTCGCCGCCTACCTCGTCGACGCCGAGACGGGCGAGTTCCAGCCCACGCTCACCGTCGGCCAGCGCGAGTACGACCTCGACCTCGCACGCACGAACATCATCGGCGAGCTGATGGACCTCCAGGCCGGCGGTTTCGTCTCCGAGGAGGTCGACACCATCGAGGTCGGCAACCGGATCGTCGAGCGGTACACCGCCCTGTGGCAGGAGCTCACCTCCTCGGAGTCCTTCGAGAACGGCGAGCGTTGGCGTGTGTCCGCCCGGATCCACCGGCTCAACGAGCTCGGGTACGACGTCGGGGAGCTGTCGATGACCACGGACGTCGACGGCACCCGCATCCAGATCCAGCCCAAGGTCGTCGACGCCGGCCACCACCACCGCCGCCTCATGCGACTCACCGGCCTGGACGTCCAGGAGAACCAGGCGCGCCGCATGCTCAACGACCTCGACGCCTTCCGCGCCGCGACCGACCGGCAGGGGGAGGAAGAGGAGTTCGTCGCCCACGACTGGCTCGCCCGTGTCTTCGAGCCCACCGTCCGGGCCATCCCGCGCGAGCTGCGCGGGAAGCTCGAGCCGGCCGAGGTGTTCCACGAGGTGCTCGAGCACCGCTGGTTCATCTCCCAGCAGCAGCAGCGCGACGTCCCGCTGCCCGACGCCGTCGCCTCCTACATCGACAACGTCCTGCGCCACCGGCCCGACGAGCGCGCCGTCCTCGACCCCGGCGCCGACACGGAGACGATCCCCCGGATCGAGTTCTAGCCCTCCGTAGCGCGTCCCGGGCGCCTGCCCGCGCCGATCCTGCCACCAAGTCACCGACACGCCGCCGCCACGCCGTCGGGGCAGCGCTTCCCGCGCTCCGGCGGCGGACTTGGTGGCAGGTTCCGGTCGCCGTCACGCCCGGCCGAGCACCTCGAGGACGGCGCGGACGACCGTCGCACTGTCGGTCATGACGTCCTCGTAGGTGAACCGCAGCGGGAGGTACCCCTTCGCGATGAGCACCCGGTCGCGGCGCCGGTCCTCCCGGTACTCCACCCGCCCGGAGTGGTAGGAGAAGCCGTCGCACTCGACGACGACGTGCCCCTCGACGACGAGGTCGACCTCCCCCACCCCGGCGATGGTGACCGCCGGGTCGACCTGCAGGCCGGCCTCCTCCAGCGCCAGCCGGGCGAGTGTCTCGATGCCCGACCGGCTGCCCGGACGACACCGCGCCAGCGCCGCGAGCGCCGCCGGACTCCCGGGCCCGGTGAGCGCACGGGCCACCTCGTCCGTGGTGACGAGCCGCTTGGTGAGGGCGGAGTCGACGGTGACGGCCGCCAGGTCCGCCGGCAGGCAGCGCAGCACGCGGGCGAGGACGAGGTCGAGCGGGGCGAGGGGCAGTCCGAGGTCTGGCGGCGCCGACCACCAGCGCTCGCGGTGGACACGAGCGGGAAGGGCAACCTGCCGTACGCCGCGCGCCCTGGGCAGGGCGACGTGGGGGCGCTCGGGCGGGTGCATGACCCGCAGGCCGTAGAACGCGGCGGCGCTCACGCAGGTGACCGTGCCGCCGAGGCGGCGGGCGGCCACCACGGCCGGGTCCGCGCCGGCCGTCGCGAGCCAGCCTGCGCCGAGCTCACGCAGGACGCCGGTGGCAAGCCCGTCGGCCAGGGCACGGCGGTCGGCCGCGGTGCGCACGAGCTGGGACCGCTTGGCCGCGCCCCCCAAGTGCCAGATCCGGTCCGTCACGTCCATCACCCGATGGTGCGACCGGCGCGCCCGGAGCCGGGTCGCGCGCGCCCCTCCCTGTGTGCCCCTCGCCGCGAACGGGCCCCGTGCAGCACCCCGGCACCCCGGGGCGCCGCAGTTACGACACCGCGGCGCCGTCCGACCGCCCAAACCTGCCACCAAGTCACCCTCGGAGGCCGTGGAACCACTCCCCCGGCGGCGTGTCGCGCGCGTGTCCCCGACTTTGTGGCAGAACACGCGGCACGGGGCGTCCGGCGCGCTCCGCCCGCACGTGGAGGGCGAGTCCGCCTGACCGGCGGCAGGAACCTGCCACGAAGTCGTCTCAGATGGCCCGGGAAGCGCTCCCTCGGCGGCGTGTCGCTGGCGTGTCGCCGACTTGGTGGCAGGAAACGCGCGCCGGACGCCGCCGGGGCGCGGCACGCGGCACGGGCCGCGTCAGCGGGTGGCGCGGATGCGGGCGATCTCGTAGAGGCTGATGCCGGTGGCGACGGCGGCGTTGAGGGACTCCACGCGCGAGGAGATCTCGATGCCGGCGATCGCGTCGCAGGTCTCGCGCACGAGCCGGGACAGCCCCTTGCCCTCGGAGCCGACGACGACGACGAGCGGCTCTGTGGCGAGCTCGAGGTCGCTCACCGAGGTGGACGCCTGCCCGTCGAGGCCGACGACGAAGCAGCCGGCCTTCTTGTAGTCCTGCAGCGCCCGCACGAGGTTCGTCGCCCGGGCGACGGGCACGCGGGCCGCGGCTCCGGCGGACACCTTCCACACGGTGGCGGTGACGCCGGCCGCGCGGCGCTCGGGCACGACGACGCCGTGCACCCCGAACGCCCCGGCGGACCGCAGGACGGCGCCGAGGTTGTGCGGGTCGGTGACGCCGTCGAGCGCGACGATGAGCGGCGGGCCGCCCGCGACGCGGTCGAGCAGCGCGGCCGGGTCGGTGTACTCGTAGGGCGGCACCTGGATGGCGATGCCCTGGTGGTTGGCGCCGTCGGTGAGCTTGTCGAGCTCACCCTTGGTCGCCTCGACGAGCGGCAGGTGGCGCGCGGTGACGGTGCGCAGCACCTCGCTGAGCCGGTCGTCGGACTCGGCGCGGGCGGCGAGGTAGACCCGCTCGACCGGCGTCCCGGCGCGCACGACCTCGAGGACGGCGTTGCGCCCGGTGACGAGCTCGAGGTCGGGCGTCGTCTGCCGCTGCGGCTGGGCGCGCCTGGGCTGACGCTCGTCACGCTTGGCCGCCGCTGCGGCCCGCTTGGCCGCCGGGTGGTACTCGCGCTCGGTCGCCTTGGGCGTGGGTCCGCGGCCCTTGAGGCCGCGTCGCCGCTGCCCGCCGCTGCCGACCTGGGGGCCCTTCTTCGACCCTGCCTTGCGCACCGCGCCACGACGCTTGGAGTTGCCTGCCATCAGCGCGTCCCTCCTAGTTGCCACCGGGCACCGTCCGGCGAGTCCTCGATGATGATCCCTGCGTCCTGGAGCTGGTCGCGAAGGGCGTCGGCCCGTGCCCAGTCCTTGGTGCGGCGCGCCTCGGCGCGCTCGGCGAGCACGGCCGGCACGAGCGCCTCGAGGGCTGCTCGCGCCGTGTCGTCGGGCCCGCTCGAGGTGGCCCAGGGGGCCGCCAGCGGATCAAGGCCCAGGACGTCGAGCATCGAGCGTACCTGGAGCTGGGCCTCCCGCACGACGCCGTCCTCCCCCGCGACGAGTGCGTTGTTGCCCACCTTCACCTGCTCGTGGACGACGGCGAGGGCCGCGGAGACGTTGAGGTCGTCGTCCATCGCGGCGACGAAGGCCTCGGGGAGGGCGGAGAGCGGACGGCTCGTGACCTCCTCGGCGCCCACCGCCCCGACCCGCTCGACGGCGCGGGCGACGAACCCGGAGATGCGCTCCCAGGTGCTCCTCGCCTCGGCGAGGGAGGCCTGGGAGAACTCCACGGTGGAGCGGTAGTGGACGGTGCCGAGGGCGAAGCGGAGCACGACGGCGGGGACCTGGCGGAGCACGTTGGCCACGACGAGCGAGTTCCCCAGGGACTTGCTCATCTTCTCCCCGCCGACGGTGACCCACGCGTTGTGCATCCAGTGCTGGGCGAAGGCGTCACCGGCGGCGCGCGACTGGGCGAGCTCGTTCTCGTGGTGGGGGAAGCGCAGGTCGATGCCGCCGCCGTGGATGTCGAAGGACTCCCCGAGGTAGCGGTGGGCCATCGCGGAGCACTCGAGGTGCCAGCCGGGCCGCCCGCGCCCGAAGGGGGTGTCCCAGGCGGCCGACTCGGGCTCACCGGGCTTGGAGGACTTCCACAGCGCGAAGTCGCGCGGGTCGCGCTTGTCGGTGGCCTCCTCCTCCTCGACGGTCGACATGTTCTCGATGCGCTGGCGGGTGAGGGCGCCGTACTCGGGGAAGGAGCGGACGTCGAAGTAGACGTTCGCGCCCTCGCCCTGGTAGGCGTGCCCGCGCTCGACCAGGCGCTCGACGAGGGAGACCATCTCGGTCACGTGGCCGGTGGCGCGCGGCTCGTAGGTCGGACGCAGGACGCCGACGGCGTCGTAGGCGGCGGTGAACTCCTGCTCGAAGCGGTAGGCCCACGCCCACCACGGCACGCCGGCCTCGGCGGACTTGGCGAGGATCTTGTCGTCGATGTCGGTGACGTTGCGCACGAGCGTCACCTCCATCCCCCGACGACGCAGCCAGCGGACGAGGACGTCGAAGGCGATGGCGGAGCGCAGGTGGCCCACGTGCGGCGCGCCCTGGACGGTGGCACCGCACAGGTAGATGCTCACCCGTCCGGGGACGAGGGGCACCAGCTCGCGGTCCGACCGGGTGGCGGAGTCATGAAGTCGCAGGCTCACGCCCCCAGGCTACCGGCGTGTCGCCCCAGGGCCGGAAGGACCGAGTTCCGGGGGCCACGGGGCGCTACCGTTCGCGGGTGAGCACATCGTCGGTGACCTCGACCCCGCGCCCCGCGCGCCGTCGCTTCGGCTGGCCGGTCTACGCCTGGAGCCTGTGGGACTGGGGCTCGGCGGCGTTCAACGCCGTCATCACGACGTTCGTGTTCACCGTCTACCTCACGAACAAGGACCTCTTCGGTGCGGGCGCCGCGCAGAAGCTGGGCTGGGTGCTCGCCGGGGCGGGCGCGCTGGTGGCGATCTGCGCCCCGGTCGCCGGCCTGCGCTCGGACCGCTCCGGACGACGGACGTTCTGGCTGGGGTTCAACACGATGGCGGTCGTCGTCATCTCCGCGGCGATGTTCCTCGTCCAGCCCGACCCGGGCTACCTGTGGCTCGGTCTCATCCTCCTCGGCGCGGGCAACATCTTCTTCGAGCTCGCGTCGGTGAACTACTACGCGATGCTCGGCGACCTGTCGACGCCGTCGACCGTGGGCCGGGTGTCGGGGCTCGGCTGGGGCCTGGGGTACATCGGGGGCATCGTCCTGCTCCTCATCGTCTACTTCGGCCTCATCGAGCCCGACGTCGGCGTCTTCGGGATCACGTCGGAGAACGGCATGGACGTGCGGGTGACGACGCTCGTCTGCGCGGTGTGGACGCTCGTGTTCTCCGTCCCCGTGCTGCTCACCGTGCGCGACGACAAGTCCGCCCGCGGCACGCTTCCCCGCCTCGGTGTCACCGGCTCCTACAAGCTGCTCGTCACCTCGGTGCGTCGGGTGTGGCGCGAGGACCACCACACGGTCTACTTCCTGCTCGCCAGCGCGGTCTTCCGCGACGGCCTGGCCGGGGTGTTCACCTTCGGCGGCGTCATCGCCGGGACCGTCTTCGGCTTCGCCGCCGGGGAGATCATCATCTTCGGCGTCGCCGCGAACCTCGTCGCCGGGGTGGCGACGATCGCGTTCGGTGCGCTCGACGACCTCCTGGGCCCCAAGCGGGTGATCATCGGCGCGCTGGTCGCGATGATCGTCGCCGGGCTCGGCGTCTTCCTCCTCCACGACCGCGGCGCCGTCGTCTTCTGGAGCCTCGGCCTGGTGCTGTGCGTGTTCGTCGGCCCCGCGCAGTCGGCCTCGCGGACCTTCCTCGCCCGGCTCATCCCCAAGGGCAAGGAGGGCGAGCTCTTCGGCCTCTACGCCACGACGGGGCGGGCGGTGAGCTTCCTGGCGCCGGCGATGTTCTCCCTCGCGATCACGCTCGGCGCGGCGGTCTCGGGCGTGCCCGTCGGGGACGCGGACCACTGGGGCATCCTCGGGATCTGCCTCGTCCTCGCCGTCGGCCTCGCGCTCCTCCTGCCCGTGAAGGTCACGCTGCGCAGCGAGAGCGCTCTGCGCGAGCCGCCGCTCACCTGAGCCGCACTACGCTGACGGGCATGCTGCCACGCACCGGGATCGGGACCGACGTCCACGCCTTCGCCGCCGCAGGCAGCGGGCGCCCGCTGTTCGTCGCGTGCCTCGAGTGGCCGGGCGAGGTGGGCCTCGAGGGCCACTCCGACGGCGACGTCGCGGCCCACGCGGCGTGCGACGCGCTGCTCTCGGCCGCCGGCCTGGGGGACCTCGGGTCGCGCTTCGGCACCTCCGACCCGCGCTGGGCGGGGGCGTCGGGCGCGCAGCTCCTCACCGAGACGGCCCGGCTCGTGCGCGAGGCCGGGTTCACCATCGGGAACGTCGCCGTCCAGGTCGTCGGCAACCGGCCGCGCATCGGGCCGCGGCGCGAGGAGGCGGCCGCGGCGATGACGGCGGCCCTCGGTGCCCCGGTCAGCCTCTCGGCGACGACGACGGACGGCCTCGGCTTCACCGGCCGCGGCGAGGGTCTGCTCGCGATCGCCACCGCGCTCGTCGCGCGCTGAGCCGTACCTCAGGAGCGGTCGAGCAGCCGTTCTGCGCGGTCGAGGTCGGCGGGGGTGGTGATCTTCAGCGCCGCGTCCTCGCCCGGGACGACGTGCACCTGCTCGCCGAGCAGCTCGACGAGGCCGGCGTCGTCGGAGACGGCGGTGCGCTCGTCGCCGGCCCGGTCGGCGGCGGCGCGGTGCGCCCGCTCGAGCAGGTCGCGGGTGAAGCCCTGCGGCGTCTGGACCGCCCGAAGCGCGGCGCGGTCCGGCGTCTCGACGACGACCTCCCCGCCGTCCGGCAGCGCGAGGACGCGCTTGACCGTGTCGGCGACGGGCACGCCCGGCACGACGGCCCGGCTGCCGTCCTCGAGGGCGGCGACGACGCGGCGCACGAGCCCGGGCCCGGCGAGGCAGCGGGCGGCGTCGTGGACGAGGACGAGCCCGGCGCCCGGCGCGACGTCGTCGAGCGCGGCCAGGCCGGCGGCGACGGAGGCCTGCCGGGTGGGGCCGCCGGTGACGACCTCGACGGGCACCTCGGTGCCGGGGACGCGTCCACCGGGGAAGAGTCCGCGCACCTGGTCGAGGTGGTCACCCGGGCAGGTGACGACGACGCCGTCGACGACGCCGGAGGCCGCGAGCCCGTGCGCGGCGCGGACGACGAGCGGGGTCCCCGCGAGCGGGACGAGGGCCTTGGGCAGCGCGTGCCCGAGGCGGGTGCCGGAGCCGGCAGCCGTGAGGACCGCGGCGCAGCGCACCTGGGTCAGGAGGCCAGGACGTCGTCGAGCATGGCCTCGGCCTTCTCCTCCTCCGTGCGCTCGGCAAGTGCGAGCTCGGAGACGAGGATCTGGCGGGCCTTGGCGAGCATGCGCTTCTCACCGGCGGACAGGCCGCGGTCCTGGTCGCGACGGGACAGGTCCCGGACGACCTCGGCGACCTTGATGACGTCACCGGAGGCGATCTTCTCGACGTTCGCCTTGTAGCGGCGCGACCAGTTGGTCGGCTCCTCGGTGTACGGCGCGCGCAGCACCTCGAACACCCGCTCCAGGCCTTCCTTGCCCACGACGTCACGCACGCCCACGAGGTCGACGTTGTCGGCCGGGACCTCGATGGTGAGGTCTCCCTGGGCGACGCGAAGCTTGAGGTAGAGCTTCTCCTCGCCTCTGATGACCTTCTTCGAGATTGCCTCGATCAGGGCTGCTCCGTGGTGGGGGTAAACAACGGTCTCACCGACGGTGAAGGTCATGGTGGCAAGGCTCCTTGGTCGCGAGGTTCCGATTTTAGCACGGTGAAATGCCGCCATTCCGGAGATGTGGCACGGTCGTGGGACCTCCCCGACGGGCCCCTTCGGACCCCCGTGACGGCGCATACCACGCCCGCGGGCCGGTAGCCTGGGACCAGGACAACTGACGAAGGAGATCGTTTTGGCCCGCTCCCACCGCCTGCTCCGGGGGGCCGCTGTGATCGGCGCCTCGCTGCTGGTCGCAAGCTGCAGCGCGATGACCCCGATCCAGACCGCCGAGCTCTACAACGCCGGCGACGGCGTGCGGGTCGAGGTGTCCGACGACGTCCGGGTGGAGAACCTCATGGTCCTCACCGACGGGGAGGGTGGCGAGGGCCTGGTGTTCGGGGCGCTCGTCAACGACTCCGCCGAGGAGGTCCTCATGTCCGTGGCCATCGGTGACGGTGGCATCCAGCTGCCGGTCCTGCCCGACGGCTCGGTGCTCCTCGGCAGCGAGGAGCTCGTCGTCATCCCGCAGACCCCCGCGGCCCCCGGTGGCATGGTCGAGGCCGTCGTCGAGGTCTCCGGCTACGGCGTCTTCGAGGTGCTCGTCCCGGTGCTCGACGGCACCCTGCCGCAGTACGAGGAGTACGCCGGCTGACGGGCCGGGCTACGGCCCGCTGATCTGGTCGACGACCTCCATCACCCGCGCGCGCAGCTCGGGTGAGATCGGCGCGGCCCCGGCGACGTCGGGGGCCGCCACCCGATCCTGGCCGGCCTCGCTCGCCATGTAGGTGAGCAGCGCCCGGACGGCGTCGGCCTTCTCGGCGCTGTCGTACTTCGTGCACGCGATCGTGTAGGAGATGAGGACGAGCGGGTAGGCGCCGTCGGCGTCGGTGTCCCGGTCGAGGTGGATCGTCAGGCGCGTGTCGCTCGCGCTCTCCGCGGGGGGCGAGGCGTCGACGACGGCGGCGGCCGCCTCCGGGGAGAAGGGGACGAACCCGTCGCCCACCCCGATGGCGGCGGTGCTGAGCTCGTCGGTCACCTGGGAGGCGTCGAGGTAGCCCAGCGTGCCCTCGGCGGCCTCCATGGTGGAGACGACGCCGGCGTTCTGCTGGCCCGACTGCGTGCCGCTGCGCGGCCACGTGCCGCTCGGCTCGTGGGGCCAGGCGTCCCCGCCGGCCTCGGCCAGGTACTCGGTGAAGTTCTCCGTGGTGCCCGAGTCGTCGGAGCGGTTGACCGGGATGACCGGGAGGTCGGGCAGGTCGACGCCGGGGTTGCTCGCGGCGATCTCCGGGTCGTCCCACCGCGTGATCTGGCCGTCGAACATCCCTGCGATGGTCTCCGGCTCGAGGTTGAGGTGCTCGACGTCGAGCCCGGGCAGGTTGTAGGCCACGGCGATCGGGGAGATGTAGAGCGGGAGCTCCATGACCTCGCCGTCGCCGCAGCGGCCGGCGGCCTGCTCCAGCTCCTCGTCGTCGAGCTCGGCGTCCGAGCCCGCGAAGTCGACGGCCCCGGTGATGAACATCTCCCGGCCGGCCCCGGAGCCCGCCGGGTCGTAGGAGGCGAGGATGTCGGGGTACTCGTCGTACAGCCCGGCGAGCCAGGCCTGCATGGCGATCTCCTGGGAGGACGCGCCCGCTCCGGCCACCGTCGCGGTGTGCGTGCCGCAGCCCGCGGCCGCGAGCGCAAGGAGGGCCACCCCGGCTGCGACGCGGTGTCGCCGCCCGACCTTCGACATCCCGTAACTCCTCAGTCAGATCCGCCCGCGCGGGTCGACGGGCAGATCCAGGTTACGGGGTGTTGCCGGGAGTCACGAGCTTGTACCCCAACCCCCGGACGGTGAGGAGCATCTCGGGGCGCGAGGGCTCGGCCTCGATCTTCGCGCGGAGGCGCTTGACGTGGACGTCGAGGGTCTTGGTGTCCCCGACGTAGTCCGCCCCCCACACCCGGTCGATGAGCTGGCCGCGGGTGAGGACGTGGTCGACGTTGCGCATGAGCACCTCGAGGAGCTCGAACTCCCGCAGCGGGATGCGGGTGGGCTCGCCGCGGACGAACAGCTCGTGGCGCCCGAGGTCCATCCGCACGTGCCCGACCTCCAGGACGCCGGTGGGCTCCCCCTCCGCCGGCTCACCGCCGCGGCGCAGGACGGCCCGGATGCGCGCGAGGAGCTCGCGGTAGGAGTAGGGCTTGGTCACGTAGTCGTCCGCGCCGAGCTCCAGGCCCAGCACCTTGTCGAACTCCTCGTCCTTCGCGGTGAGCATGATGACGGGGGTGTTGCCGTGGCGGCGCAGCTCGCGGCACACCTCGGTCCCGGACATGCCCGGGAGCATGAGGTCGAGGAGGACGAGGTCCGGGTGGGTCCGCTCGTAGGCCGCGAGCGCACCGGACCCGGTGTCGACGGCGACGACGTCGAACCCGTCCCGCTCGAGCTGGTAGGTGAGCGGCTCCCGGTAGGACTCCTCGTCCTCGACCAGCAGGATCGTCGTCATGGCTCCGTCGTGGCTCCTGTCGTGTCGGGCTGGGTGGGCGGGTCGGCGAGCGGAAGGACGAGGGTGAACGTGGAGCCGGCGCCCGGCTTGGACCACACCTCGACCTCCCCGCCGTGGTCGGCGGCGACGTGCTTGACGATGCTCAGCCCCAGGCCGGTGCCGCCGGTGCGCCGGGCGCGCGCGGGGTCGCCGCGGTAGAAGCGCTCGAAGATGCGCTCCTGCTGCTCGGGGCTGATCCCCTCACCCTGGTCGACGACGGCGAGGCGCACCTTGTCGCCGTCCCGGGCGATGCCGACCGAGACCCGGCCCAGGGTGTCGGAGTGGCGCAGCGCGTTGTCCAGGAGGTTGCGCACGGCGGTGGTGAGGAGGTCCGCGTCGCCGTGGACGTACAGGCCCCTCTCCCCGCCGACGGCGACCGTGATGCGGCGCGCCTCGGCCTCCACCCGCACGCGGTCGGCGGCCTCCGCGGCGACGTCGTCGAGGGCGACGAGCTCGGAGTCGACGAGCGCGTCGGGCTCCTGCAGGCGGGACAGGTCGATGATCTCCTGGACGAGGGCGGTGAGGCGGCCGGACTCGCGCTTCATCTGGCCGGTGAAGCGGCGCACCGCCTCCGGGTCGTCCGCGGCGTCGGCGAGGGTCTCGCTGAGCAGCGCGAGCGCACCCACCGGGGTCTTGAGCTCGTGGGAGACGTTGGCGACGAAGTCACGGCGGACCTGGTCCAGGCGCCGCGCCGCGGTCCGGTCGTCGGCGACGACGAGCACGCGGCCGTCGCTCAGCGGCACGACCCTCATCTCGAAGATCATCTGCCCGGCGCCGGCGAGCGGGCCGCGCGGCACGGTGAGCTCGCGCTCCCGGGGGCGCCCTGCGGCGCGCGCCTCCGCGACGAGGTCCTTGACGGGCCCGGAGACGACCGCGCCCGAGCGCACGAACCCGTAGCTGTAGGCCGACGGGCTGGCCATGAGCACCTCGCCGCTCGGGTCGAGGACGAGGGCGGTGGAGCGCAGCGCGCGCAGGAGCTGGCGGGTGTCCTTGCTGACCCCGACGCCGGCCTCCTCGACGGCCGGCTCGCCCGCCCGCCGGGGGAGGAAGCCCCGCAGGAGGAAGCCGGCGGCGAGCGCGAGCGCAGCGACGACGACGAACGGCCAGATGCCTTCCACGAACCCGAGCGTATGCCCACGCGGGACTCGGCACGCCGCCCGTTCTGCCCGGCCGCCGAGTGTTCACCGGTGAGTCATCAGTCGTTCACCAGGGGCTGGAACGATACCGTTGGTGTCACCGTCGAGCTTTGGAGGAACGAGTGCGAGAGATCTTCAACCAGGAGCTGGAGCAGGTCGGCACCGACCTCCACCGGATGAGCCTGCTCGTCATCGACGCGATCGAGAACGCCTCCACCGCCCTGCAGACCGCCGACCTCCAGCTGGCCGAGAACGTCATCCGGGCCGACGAGCAGATCGACGAGATCGAGCGCAGCCTCGACGAGCAGTGCATCTCGCTGCTCGCCCGCCAGGCACCGGTCGCCACCGACCTGCGCGTCGTCATCGCCGCGCTGCGGATGTCGGCGACCATCGAGCGGATGGGTGACCTCGCCCGGCACATCGCCCTGGTCGCACGCGGCCGCTACCCCGAGGTCGCCCCTGCCCCCTCGATGCGCGAGGTCTTCACCGAGATGGGCGCCGCGGCCACGAAGGTCGCCCACCAGGTGAGCCGCCTGCTCGAGACCCGTGACCTCGAGCTCGCCGCCGGCGTCGAGCGGGACGACGACACCCTCGACGCCCTCCACAAGCACACCTTCACCATCCTCCTGGACCCGGCTGTGGAGATGACCCGTCAGCAGATGGTCGACGGCGTCCTCCTCGGCCGGTACTTCGAGCGCTTCGGCGACCACGGCGTCTCGGTCGCGCGCCGCACGAGCTACCTCGTCACCGGCGACCTCAGCAACTCCGTGGCCCCGCTGCCCGAGCGCTCCTGACCCGGCGCCGGCCCCCGGCACAGAAAGAACCCCGCCCGTCGTTCGACGGGCGGGGTTCTTCGTGCGTCAGGGGCTACTTGCCCTGGTTGGCCACGGCGGCGATGGCAGCCTCCGCGGCGGCGGGGTCGAGGTAGCGACCGCCGGGGGTGATGGGCTTGAGGTCCTCGTCGAGCTCGTAGAGCAGCGGGATGCCGGTCGGCACGTTGAGCCCGGAGATGCTCTCGTCGTCGATGCCGTCGAGGTGCTTGATGATCGCGCGCAGCGAGTTGCCGTGCGCGGCCACGAGGACGACCTTGCCGGCCTTGAGGTCCGGCACGACGTCGGACTCCCAGTACGGCAGGGCGCGCTCGAGGACGTCCTTGAGGCACTCGCTCGACGGGATCGGCTCACCGGCGTAGCGCGGGTCGGCGTCCTGGGAGAACTCCGAGCCGGCCTCGATCGGCGGCGGCGGGACGTCGTAGGAGCGGCGCCAGAGCATGAACTGCTCGTCGCCGTACTCCTCGCGGATCTCCTTCTTGTTCTTCCCCTGGAGCGCACCGTAGTGGCGCTCGTTGAGGCGCCAGTGGCGCTTCACCGGGATCCAGTGACGGTCCGCGCGGTCGAGAGCGAGGTTCGCCGTCGAGATCGCGCGCCGCAGGAGCGAGGTGTGGACGACGTCGGGGGCGACGCCGGCCTCACGGAGCAGGTCTCCGCCGCGCAGCGCCTCCTCGGTGCCCTTCTCGGACAGCGGGACGTCGACCCAGCCGGTGAACAGGTTCTTCGCGTTCCAGTCGCTCTCGCCGTGGCGGAGCAGGACAAGGGTGTAGGTCATGAGGCCATTGTCTCCCATGGCCGGGGTGACGTCGCGGGACCTGGGGCACCCTGAGACGCCCCAGGTCCCGCGCGCGCGTCAGTTGGCCTTGGCGTAGGCCTCGGTGACCTCGGCGGGGATGCGGCCGCGGTCGGAGACCGTGTAGCCGTTCCCGCGAGCCCACTCGCGGATCTTGGCGGCGTCGCCGGAACCCGAGCGGGAGGCGCCGGAGCTGCGGCCGGAGCGGCGGGGGGCCGGGGTGCGGCGTCCGCCGGCGCGACGCGCGTGGCCGACCCAGGGGGCGAGGGCGTCGCGCAGCTTGGCGGCGTTCTCGGTCGTCAGGTCGATCTCGTAGCTCACGCCGTCCAGGCTGAAAAGAACTGTCTCGTCCGCGGGTGCCCCGTCGACATCGTCGATGAGCGTGACCTGAACCTTCTGCGCCATGTGCTTCTCTTCCTGTGGCTTCCGGCCCACCCGTTCAGCGGACCTCCATATCGCCGTTCACGAGGAATAGCGATGCGCACAGACTAATTAATTGATTCCGTATTGTCACGCCCGTCAGCCTGCCCGGCGTTCTCCTGCATCTCGAACTCCCGGAATGCGGCGCGCTCCCGCCGGTCCGCGAGCAGAATGGCCCGCATGATTACCACGAATATGATTCCCAGGCCGATCGAGGGAACGAACGCCACGACGAAGTCCATGCGCCCATCGTACGGCCGTCCACGGGGGCGCCAATGCCCTGACGTGCCACAGCCCGGGCCCACGCCGTGGGTCCGGGCTGTCTGAGCCGCCTGTGGGAATCGAACCCACGACCTTCTCATTACGAGTGAGACGCTCTGCCGACTGAGCTAAGGCGGCGCGGCCCACGCGGGGCAGCGCGGACAACTGTACCGGGGCAGGGCCCGTGGACCAAAGTCAGCAGACGAGGCCGTCCTCCGGCACCACGCCGTCGAGCAGGTAGTCGTCCACCGCGGTGGTGACGCACTCCCCCGCGCGGCCGTAGGCGGTGTGCCCCTCGCCCTCGTAGGTGACCAGGACGGCCGAGCTCAGCTGGTCGGCGAGCTGCACCGACCACTCGTAGGGCGTGGCGGGGTCGCCGGTCGTGCCGATGACGACGATCGGGGGCGCGCCGTCGGCGCTCACCGGGCCGCGCTCGACCGTGGACTGCACGGGCCACGCCGCGCACGTGACGTCCCCGAAGGCGAGCGCCGAGCCGAACGTGGGGGAGATCTCCTCCAGCTCCTTGGCCTGCTGCCGCCAGTCGGCGAGGTCGCCCTCGACCGGGTAGTCGAGGCAGTTGATGGCGATGTTCGCCTCGGTGGAGTTCGTCGCGTAGGTGCCGTCCGGCTCACGCTCGGCGGACAGGTCGGCCAGGAGGAGCAGCTGCGAGCCGTCGTTCTGGTGCATCGCGGCGTCGAGCGCAGAGGTGAGGAGCATCCAGTAGGCGTCGTCGTACAGCGGCATGATGATGCCGGAGAACGCGAGCGGCGCGGTCAGCTCGCGGTCGGTGCCGGTGGGCAGCGGGGTGCGGCTGGTGAGCTCGAGCAGGTCCTGAACCTGGCCGACCGCGGAGTCGACGTCCCCGCTGAGCGGGCAGCCCGAGCTCGCGAGGCAGTCCTCGGCGTACGCCCGCAGCGCCTGCTCGAACCCGGCGGCCTGACCGCGCACGATGTCGGCGCTGCTCAGCGAGGGGTCCAGCGCGCCGTCGAGCACCATGCGCCCGACATGCTCGGGGAAGAGGTCGGCGTAGATCGCGCCGAGGTAGGTGCCGTAGGAGTAGCCGAGGTAGTCCAGGCGCGGCTCGTCGAGGACGGCCCGCAGGACGTCGAGGTCACGCGCCGCGCTCTCGGTGTCGACGTGCCCGAGCAGCTCGCCGGAGTTCTGCGCGCACGCGGCGGCGAGCTCCTCGGCCGCGCTCGCGAGCCCGGTCAGGCCCTCCTCGGTGGAGTCGTAGTCCGCCGAGCGGATCTCGTCGAGCTCGGCGTCGTCCACGCAGTCCACGGGGGTGGACTCGTTGACCCCGCGCGGGTCGAAGCCGACGATGTCGAAGCCGTCGAGCAGCTCGGAGGAGAACAGGAGGTCGGCCGCCTCGACGAGCTGGATGCCCGAGCCGCCCGGGCCACCAGGGTTGACGAGCAGTGAGCCGACGGGGTCGGCCGAGCCGGCCGCGCGCCGCTTGAGCGCGAGGGTGATCGTCTCGCCGTCGGGCTCGGCGTAGTCGAGCGGCACCGTGACGTCGGTGCAGTCGTAGCCGTTGCCGCACTCCTCCCAGGTGACGTCCTGGTCGTAGAAGGCGGCCAGGCCGTCGGGGACCGCCGGCATCGTCTCCTCGGGCCGGGGGCTCCGCGTCTCCCCCGCCGTCGTGGTGGCATCGTCGTCGGGCTCCTCGGCCGCGGTGCAGGCGACGAGGGCCGCGACGGTCGCGAGGGCGAGGCTTGCGCGCAGGGTCCGGCTCACCGGTACCACTCTACAAGCGGGCTCCCCCGGCCTGCGGGCGCAGGCCGACCATCATGGCCTCCACGGCGAGCAGCGGCGCGACGTTCGCCGCGAGCCGGGTGCGCGCCGTGGCGACGGCGTCCATCCGTCGCAGCGTCTGCTCCGGGGTGGAGTCGGCGGCCAGCGCTCGCACCTCGTTCTCGAGGTCGACGTTGACGAGCGGCACGTCGGCGCCGAGCTGGACGACGACGACGTCGCGGTAGAGGGACAGGATGTCGACCATCGCCCGGTCCAGGACGTCGCGCTGCGCCCGGGTCGCGCGGCTCTTCTGGTTGTCCTCCAGCCGCTTGACCTGCGAGCGGACCGCGGGGGGAAGGCGGGTCTCCCCCTCTGCCCCGAGCGTGCGCAGCAGCTCGGCGCGCTCGGCGGCGTCGCGCTCCTCGGTGGCGGCCTTGCCCTCGGCCTGGGCCAGCTCGACGAGGTCGGCGGCCGCGAGGACGGCGTCGCCCACCCCGCGGATGCGGCTGGGCACGGTGAGGATCGAGCGGCGCCGGGCGCGCGCGTCGGGGTCGGTCGCGAGCCTGCGCGCGACGCCGACGTGGCTCTGGGCCGCGCGCGCCGCGGTGATCGCCACCGCGGGGTCGATGCCGTCGCGGCGCACGAGCAGCGCGGCGACGTCCTCCGCGGCCGGCACCCGCAGGGACACGACGCGGCAGCGGGAGCGGATCGTGGCGATGAGGTCCCGCGGGCTCGGGGCGCACAGCAGCCACACGGTGCGCGGCGGCGGCTCCTCGATCGCCTTGAGCAGGACGTTGGAGGTGCGGTCGACCATCCGGTCGGCGTCCTCCATGAGCATGACCCGCCAGCGGCCCTGGGAGGGCGCCTGCTGGGCGTCGGAGACGATCGGGCGCATGTCCTCGATGCGGAAGCTCACCCGCTCGGTGGCGATGAGCTGGACGTCGGCGTGGGTGCCGAGCAGCGTCGTCGTGCAGCCGTGGCACCGGCCGCAGCCCACCTCGTCCGGCGACGTGCAGGCGAGGGCGGCGGCGAAGGCGCGGGCGGCGACCGACCGACCCGAGCCGGGCGGGCCGGTGATGAGCCAGGCATGCGTCATGCCGGTGCCGCGGGCGTCACCGCCGGTCGCGATGTCCCGCGCCGCCTCGGCCGCCGACCGGAGCACGGCGACCGCCTCCGGCTGTCCGACGACGTCGTCCCACACACTCACCGGGCGGCCCCCAGCAGCGGCTCGACGCGCTCGACGACGGCACGGTGGACCTCGTCGGCGGGCAGGCTCGCGTCGAGGACGGCGTAGCGCACCGGGTCGGCGGCGGCGAGGCTGAGGAAGGTCGCGCGGACCTCCTCGTGGAAGGCGCTCGGCTCGCGCTCGAGCCGGTCCGGCTCCCCGCCGCGCCGGGCCGCCGCGGTGGCGGCGTCGAGGTCGAGCACGATGGTGAGGGCGGGCAGCAGGCCGTCGGTGGCCCACAGGGACAGCTCGCGGATCTCGTCGCGTCCCAGACCCCGTCCCGCGCCCTGGTAGGCGACCGAGGAGTCGATGTAGCGGTCGGTGAGGACGACGGCGCCGCGCGCGAGGGCGGGGCGCACGAGGGTGTTGACGTGGTGGGCGCGGTCCGCGGCGTACAGGAGCGCCTCGGTGCGCGGGTCGAGGTCCTCACCGTGGAGGACCTCGCGGCGCAGCGTGCGTCCGAGGTCGGTGCCACCCGGCTCGCGGGTGAGCACGACCTCACGGCCGCGGGCGGTGAGCCAGTCGCGCAGGAGGTGGGACTGGGTGCTCTTGCCGGAGCCGTCCCCGCCCTCGAGGGCGATGAACAGAGGCGCTGTCGTCACCACCCCAGCCTAACGAGCCGAGCCCCCTCCCCCGCCCCCTGTCCCCACCCGTCCCCGCCTGCCCCCGCGCCCCCGACCCCCACCCCCGCGACAGCCGACTTCCGCCCGACAGCCGACTTCCGCAGGCCCCGCTACTCGCCGGGGTAGACGACACCGAGCTGACGACGGACCTCGTCCATCGTCTCGAGGACCGCGAGCGTGTCCGCCCAGCTCATCGTCTCGGACTCCGTCCGCCCGGCCGCCACGCACCTGGCGACCTCGGCGGCCTCGTACTGGAACCCGCCCTCGTGCCCGGGTTCGATCGTCCGCCGGTCGTCGCCGATGGTGACGGTGAAGGAGGATCCCGCGTAGAACGGCCCGTCGACCTCGACCATGCCCTGCGTGCCGCAGATCGCCGCGCGGCACGGGGTGCGCGTCCAGAGCGTCGAGGAGCATGTGGCGAGCGCGCGCCCGCCAAAGCGCAGCAGCACGGTCTCCTGCCCGTCGACGTCGGTCTCGGTGAGGGCGCCGCTGGCGAGGACGGCGTCGGGAGTGCCGAGGAGGTCGTGCGCGAGGGACACCGTGTAGACCCCGAGGTCGAGGAGGGCGCCACCGGCGAGGTCGCGGTTGAGCAGCCGGCCGCCCGGGTCGCGGTCGAGGCGCTGGCCGTGGTCGGCGTACAGGCTCACGACCTCACCGAGCGCACCGCTGCGCACGAGGTGGCGGATGGCGATCATGTGCGGGAGGAAGCGCGTCCACATGGCCTCCATGACGAACACCCCGCGGTCGCGGGCGGCGTCGAAGACCTCTCGCGCCTCGGCGGCACTGCGGGTGAACGCCTTCTCGACGAGCACGTGCTTGCCGGCCTCGATCGCCAGGAGCGCCTGGGCGCGGTGCTCGCTGTGGGGCGTGGCGACGTACACGGCGTCGACGTCGTCGTCGGCGACGAGGTCGTCGTAGCCGGCGTGGGAGCGCCGGATCCCGAACTCAGCGGCGAAGGCCGCGGCGCGGGTGCCGTCCCGGGACCCGACGGCGACGACCTCGCCGCTGCTGAAGGTCGGCACCTGGTGAGCGAAGGACCGGGCGATCCCACCGGCCCCGAGGATTCCCCACCTCAGTGGCGGCGCGTCCAGCGGGTCGGGCGCGGCGGGCAGGTCGAGGACAGGTGAGGTCATGGGTGTGCAGCCTAACCAGCCCCACCGCGGCCGGCGGAGAAATGTCACACCGTGGTCGGCGCCACCTATTCACCCGCGACGGATGACCTACCCCGAAATTCGCGACGTCCGAATCATCCACTTGCGTCCGAAAAGGGGAGCGATCGTCAACTCCCGACGACGATCGACCCGTGTCGAACAGACCGGCCATCTCTCCCGCAACCTTCGCTCGCACACAAGTCTGCTGTCGTGCACAAGTCCGCTGTCGCGAGAAAGTCGGCTCTCGCGCGAAAGTCGGCTGTCGCGCACAAGTCCGCTGTCGCGCGAAAGTCCGCTGTCGCGAGAAAGTCGGCTGTCGCGGGAAAGTCGGCTGTCGCGGGTGGGTGGGACGGTCAGGTGGTCTTCTTGGTCGTCTTCGCGGCGGGCTTCTTGGCAGCGGGCTTCTTGGCGGCAGGCTTCTTGGCGGGGGTCTTACGCGTCGTCGTCTTCTTCGCCGGCGCCTTGGCGCGCTTCTCGGCGAGCAGCTCGTAGGCGCGCTCGGGCGTCACCGTCTCCACGGCGTCGTCCTTGCGGAGCGTCGCGTTCGTCGTGCCGTCGGTGACGTACGGGCCGAACCGGCCGTCCTTGACGACGACGGGCTTGCCGCTCACCGGGTCCTCGCCGAGCTCGCGCAGCGGCGGCTTGGCCGTCGCCCCGCGTCCGCGCTTGGGCTGCTTGTACAGCTCGAGCGCCTCCTCGAGGGTGATCTCGAAGATCTGGTCCTCGCCCTCGGGCAGGGTGCGGGAGTCGGTGCCCTTCTTGAGGTAGGCACCGTAGCGACCGTTCTGGGCGGTGATCTCCTCACCGCTCTCCGGGTCGGTCCCGACCACCCGCGGCAGCGACAGCAGCCGCAGCGCGTCCTCGAGGCTCACCGTCTCCAGCTGCATCGAGGAGAACAGCGAGGCCGTCCGGGCCTTGGCGGGCTTCTTCTTGCCCTTCGCCGGAGTCTCCTCCTCGGGCAGCAGCTCGGTGACGTAGGGCCCGTAACGGCCGGTCTTCGCGACGATCATGTGCCCCGACTCGGGGTCGACGCCGAGCTCACGGCCGTCCTCGACGCTCGCCTCGAGCAGCTCGCGCGCCTTGTCGACGGTGAGCTCGTCGGGGGCGACGTCGTCGGGCACCGAGGCCCGTCCCTCGCCGTCCGCGGTCTCGAGGTAGGGCCCGTAGCGGCCCACGCGCAGCGTGATGCCGTCGCCGATGTCGATGCTGTTGACCGCGCGGGCGTCGATGTCGCCGAGGCCCTCGACGAGCCCGCGCAGGCCCTCCACGTCGCCCTCGCCGCGGTAGAAGCGGGAGAGCCACTCGACGCGGTTCTCCTGCCCGGCGGCGATCTCGTCGAGGTCGGACTCCATCGAGGCGGTGAAGTCGTAGTCGACCAGGCGCGGGAGGTTCTCCTCGAGCAGCCGGGTCACCGAGAAGGCGAGCCACGTCGGCACGAGCGCCTGGCCGCGACGCTCGACGTAGCCGCGGTCGGTGATGACCGAGATCGTCGAGGCGTAGGTCGACGGGCGGCCGATCCCCCGCTCCTCCAGCGCCTTGACGAGGCTGGCCTCGGTGTAGCGCGGCGGCGGGGTGGTCTCGTGCCCGTCGGCGACGACGGACTCGGTGTCGACGAGGTCGCCCTCGCCGAGGCGGGGCAGCCGGGTCTCCTTGTCCTGGCCGCCGGACTCGGCGTACCGCTCGGCGTCGCGGCCCTCCTCGTAGGCGGCGAGGAAGCCGCGAAAGGTGATGACGGTGCCCGACGCGGTGAGCTCGGCCGTGCGCGTGCCGTCGGCGAGCGCGGCGTCAGCGCTCAGGCGCACGGTTGCCGTCGAGCCGCGGGCGTCGGCCATCTGCGAGGCGACGGTGCGCTTCCAGATGAGCTCGTAGAGCCGGAACTGGGCTCCGGTGAGCTGGCCGGCGACCTGTGCCGGGGTGCGGAAGGAGTCACCCGCGGGGCGGATGGCCTCGTGCGCCTCCTGGGCGCCCTTGGACTTCTGGGCGTAGAACCGCGGCTTGGCCGGCACGTAGTCCGCGCCGTACAGCTCGGTCGCCTGCGCGCGGGCGGCGGCGATCGCCTGCTGCGACAGCGCCGAGGAGTCCGTTCGCATGTAGGTGATGAAGCCGTTCTCGTAGAGGCCCTGCGCGGTGCGCATGGTCTCCCGGGCCCCCATCCGCAGCTTGCGGCTGGCCTCCTGCTGGAGCGTGGAGGTGGTGAACGGGGCAGCCGGACGGCGCGTGTAGGGCTTGGTCTCCATGGAGACGACGCGCGCCTGCGCGTCCTGCAGCGCCGTGGCGAGCGCCGTCGCGGTCGCCTCGTCGAGGTGGACCGCCTGCGCCTTGCGCGCGGCGGCGGTGAGCTGCCCGTCGTCGCCGAAGTCGCGGCCGGTGGCGACCTTCGCGCCGTCGAGGGTGACGAGGCGCGCGTCGAAGGAGCGGCGACCGTCGGCGTCGTCGGCGTCCCCGCCGGTGAAGGTGCCCTTGACGTCCCAGTAGGAGGCGGAGCGGAACGCCATGCGCTCACGCTCGCGCTCGACAACCATCCGGGTGGCGACCGACTGGACGCGGCCGGCGGAGATGCGCGGGCGGACCTTGCGCCACAGGAGCGGGGAGACCTCGTAGCCGACGAGCCGGTCGAGGATGCGGCGCGCCTCCTGGGCGTCGACGAGGCGCTCGTCGAGGTCGCGGGTGTTCTGCAGCGCCCGCTGGATGGCCTCCTTGGTGATCTCGTGGAAGACCATCCGCTTGACGGGGACCTTGGGCTTGAGCTCGTCCAGGAGGTGCCAGGCGATGGCCTCCCCCTCGCGGTCCTCATCGGTGGCGAGGTAGAGCTCGTCGGCGTCCTTGAGGGCGCGCTTGAGCTCGGCGACCTTCTTCTTCTTGTCCGAGTCGACGACGTAGTACGGCTCGAAGTCGCCCTCGACGTCGATGGCGAACTTGCCGAAGGGGCCCTTCTTCATGTCGGCGGGCAGCTCGGAGGGCTGGGGGAGGTCGCGAATGTGTCCGACGCTCGCCTCCACGTCGAACTCCGGCCCGAGATAACCGCCGATGGTGCGTGCCTTCGCGGGCGACTCGACGATCACGAGCTTGCGGGAACCTGCCACCGCCCTACCTTCCTTCATGCGATGGGGAATGTCGTGGTGACGGTACCTGATGGACAGGGGAGGCACTGCCGCCCGCTCGGCCGCGGAGGCCCCAGCCGGGTGTCCACACCGGGTGAGAAGTGGACGAGCGGCGGGTCGTCGGGTGCCGGCAGCCCGGCCGCGGTGAGGAGGGAGTCGCCGTCCACGACGACGGCGCGGGCCTCGTGCAGCGGCCAGTCCCTGTGGTCCACCGGGACCTGCCACAGCCGCCCGGCGCGGCGGGTGAAGGCCCAGTAGCGGGCGGTGAGGAAGACCGTGAGCGGGTCGGGCAGGTGGACGCGCGCGCCGACGTCGACGACGGCGCGCAGCTCCGCCGGCCCGTGCGGCAGGACGCGGCGGCTGCGGTAGGTGACGCGGTGCACCGGCGGCCGGTGGGTGACGTTCACCTCCGCCCGCGCCCAGGCGTAGGGCAGGCCGAGGGCGCGCAGCGCGGCGATGATCCACAGCCGGGGCGTGTCGAGGGAGAAGAACCAGATGCCGCTCGTGCCGTTCGGGTGACGCACGTACGTGCGGCAGTTGACCTCGGGGAAGGAGGACAGGTGCGGGACCGGCGGCAGCCCGGGAAGGCGGACGTCGCGCATCTCGAAGGGGGTCACCCCGACCCAGGCGCGACCCTGCGCCGTCTCGACCCGCAGGTCCGGCGGTAGCAGGGCCTGGACGACCGCGGGCGGGTAGCTCCAGTGGAGAAAGGTGAGGCCGTGCCAGCCCTGGAGGTTGACGGCCCGGGGGACGCGCTCCATGCGGGGAACCTACCCCCGCCCTGCGCGCCCGGCCCGGCGGGCGGGCGTTGAGGTGCCGGGCGGCCGCGCGCCAGGGTCAGGCGAGGCGCAGGAAGCCGTCGAGGAGGAGGTCCCGGGCGGCGGGCAGCACCTCGGCGGCGACGGCGTCGGCGGGCTGGTCGAGCAGCGCCGCGAGCCCCCCGACGATCTGGCCGAGGGTGAGCTCGCCGTCGCACGCGCCGACGGCACCGGCGACGAGCGTGCCGGGGCGGTAGGTCCGCCCGAACCCCTCGCCCTGGCGCAGCTGGAGCACCCGCGGGTCCTGCTCGCCGGGGCGCAGGTAGCGCTCCTCGGTGACGTCGTCGGCGACGACGAGGTGGGTGGCGGCGAGCGCGGCGTCGTCGTGGGTGGCGAGCCACTCCTGGGCGAGGAGGACCGCCGTGACGTGACCGCCGAGCGGGCGGTGGACCGGGGCGTCGACCTCCTCGAGCCGGCGCCACGGCGTGGTCGAGGCCGCGGCGGGGCGGCGCAGGAGGACGTAGCCGAACCCGACGGCCTCGACGCCGCGGGCCTCGAAGTCGTCGAGCCATGCCTCGAGGGCGGCGTCGAACAGCGGGCTGCCGGGACGCAGGCCGCCGTCGCGCAGCCACGTGTGGGCGTACTCGGCGGGGTCCTGGACCTCGCGCTGGACCACCCAGCCGTCGGTCCCGGCCGCGGCGAGCCAGCCACCCACCCGCTCGCGCCACCCCTCGCCGGCGTGGTGCTCCCAGTTGCCGAGCAGCTGGGCGACGCCGCCGGGCGCGAGGTGGTCCCCGAGCCCGGCGACGAGGTCGCCGACGAGCGAGTCGCCGGGCTTCGCACCGTCCCGGTACTCCATGACCGGCAGCCCGGCGGCGTGGGCGGCCGGCGGCGTGATGACGAACGGCGGGTTGGACACGACGAGGTCGAACCGCTCGCCGCGGACCGGCTCGAGCAGCGACCCCTCCCGCAGGTCGAAGGCGGTCCCGGCGAGCGCGGCGTTGAAGGCGGCGAAGTCCAGGGCCCGCCGTGAGACGTCGGTCGCCACGACGTGGTCGGCGTGCCGGTGGGCGTGCAGCGCCTGGATGCCGCAGCCGGTGCCGAGGTCGAGCACCCGCGGGCGGTGGTCGCGCACGGTCGTGCGGGCCAGGGTGAGGGAGGCGCCGCCGATCCCCAGGACGTGGTCGGCGCGCAGGCTGTGCCCGGTGGCGAGCTCCCCGAGGTCCGAGGCCACCCACCAGCGGGTCTCGCCGGCGTCGTCGGACACCTCGTAGGGGCGCAGGTCGACGAGGCCGCGGACCTCGTCGTCGGGCCCCTGGCCTGCGGCGACGACGAGTCCGGCGGCGACGGCGCCCGCCGTGCCGGTGCGCGGCAGCGCGGCGTCCAGCGCCGCCCGCCGCACCGGCAGCCCGAGCACGAGGAGCCGGGCGAGGACGGCGGCCGGCGCCGCGGACCGTGCCGTCGCGCGCCGCGCCGGCACGGGCTCCTCACGGCTGAGCGCCGCCGTGGCGACCGGGCCGAGCGCGTCCTCCACCGCGTCGCGCGTGTAGCCGGCGGCGAGGTCGGCGCGCAGCCCGGCGGCGAGGTCGGCGGGCAGGCGGGGCGGGGGCGGGCTCGCGGTCATACGAGGAGCCTACGGGGGGTGTTCGGCGTCACATGTCGCCGCTAGCCTCGGGCAGGGGGCACGGCTGCGGAGCGGCGCCCCCGTCCACCACCGACACCATCCGGAAGGACCACATGCGCACTCGCAGAGCACTGCCCGCCGTGACCACGGCGGCCCTGCTGCTGGCAGCCGCGGCGTCACCCGCCGCCGGTCTGCCGAGCGACCCCGAGCAGCTCGAGGTCACCCTCCTCGCCACGACCGACGTGCACGGGCACGTCTACGACTGGGACTACTTCCGCAACCAGCCGTTCCCGGACGCGAGCGCCTCGCGTCCCGACTCCCTGGGGCTCACCCGCCTGGCCACCGCCGTCGCGCAGGTCCGCGCCGAGAAGGGCGAGGAGTCCGTCGTCCTCGTCGACAACGGCGACGCGATCCAGGGCACTCCCCTCACCTACTACTACGGGATGGGTGCCGGCCGTCAGGCCGTGCTCGACGACGACATGGCCCACCCGATGGCCGCGGCCTTCAACTACCTGGACTACGACGTCCAGACGGTGGGCAACCACGAGTACAACTACGGGCTCGACCTGCTCTCCGCCTACGAGGAGGACCTCGACTTCCCGCTGCTCGGCGCCAACGTGCTCGAGGCGGGCACCGAGGACCCCTACCACCAGCCGTACGAGCTCATCGAGCGGACCATCGACGGTGAGCAGGTGACCATCGGTGTCATCGGCATGGTCACCCCGGGCGTGCGGATCTGGGACAAGCAGTACGTCGACGGCGTGCTGGAGTTCCAGGACATGCTCACCGCCGCCGAGCGGTGGGTGCCGGTCGTCGACGACCTCGCCGACGTCGTCGTCGTCATCGCCCACACGGGCGACGGCACCGTGCCCGACGCCGCCTACGACCGCACGGCCCTCCACGAGGACGTCACCGGCAACATCGCCCGGCAGGTCCCGGGGATCGACGTCATCGTCGCCGGGCACAGCCACCAGAACGTCCCTCAGCGGGTCTTCACGAACACCGCGGGTGAGCAGGTCCTCATGACCCAGCCGAACTTCTGGGCACGGTCGGTCACCGAGACGACGCTCAACCTCGTCCCGGACGCCGACGGCGGCTGGCAGGTCGACTGGTCGGAGGGCAACGCGCCCACCGCGGTCCCCCACACCGGGCTCGAGCACGCCGAGGACCCCGGCCTGTCGGCGCTGCTGGCGCCGGAGCACGCGACGACGGTCGACTACGTCAACACCCCCGTCGCCGAGTCGGTGACCGAGCTCCCGGCGAGCACGTCGCGCTACGAGGACACCGCGATCATCGACTTCATCAACCACGTCCAGCAGACGACGGTCGAGGCCGCCCTCACCGCGGACCAGCGCTCGGCGCGGACCGTGATCTCCCAGGCGTCACCGTTCTCCCGGACGGCCGTCTTCCCGCAGGGCGAGGTGACGATCCGTGACATCGCCGGCCTGTACATCTACGAGAACACGCTGCGCGCCGTCGAGCTCACCGGCGCCCAGCTGCGCGACTACCTCGAGTACTCCGCCCGGTACTTCAACCAGGTCGAGGAGGGCGCGCCGTTCGACCCGGAGACGGGCACCAACGCCGTCTACGACGACCGCCCCGAGGGCGTCCCGGACTACAACTACGACGCGATCTCGGGCCTGGACTACCACATCGACATCTCCCAGCCCGTCGGTGAGCGGATCGGCGGGCTGTCCTACCCGGACGGCACGCCGGTGGGCGATGACGACCTGTTCGTCCTCGCGGTGAACAACTACCGGCAGAGCGGCGGCGGCGCGTTCCCGCACGTCGCGCAGGCGCCGGTGGTCTACGACGAGCAGCAGGAGATCCGCCAGCTGCTCATCGAGTGGGCCCAGGAGCGGGGCGTCATCGACCCGAGCGAGTTCTTCGTGGAGAACTGGCGGCTCGTCACCGAGCCGGTGGCCGCCCCGGAGCCGGCCGAGCCTCCCGCCGAGGAGCCGGTCGAGGTCCCGGTGGACGACCCGACGACGCCGCAGCCGCCGACCGACTCGACGGCCCAGCCGGGCACCGGGGCGACCACCCCGCCCGCCGGTGGCGCGGGCGAGGGACGGCTGCCGAGCACGGGTGCGCCGGTGACGGCGCTCGCCGGGCTGACCGTGCTCGCGGTCCTGGCCGGGGCGGCGGCGCTGGTCCAGCGACGCCGGATGGAAAGCTCGGCCTGAGACGAGCGACGGGCGGGGCTGCTGCGGCGGCCCCGCCCGTCGCCGTCCCTCGCCACCGGTCCGTACGCTGGGGCAATGAGCACGGTGGTGGCGGGGCCGCAGGTCCTGCGGGCGGCGGAGTGGTCGGCGCGGGAGGCCGCGCACCGCAGCCGTGCCCGCGACCTCACCGCCGCCCACCGCGAGCGCCAGTCCCGCGGGCAGCGCCACCCCGTGGAGGACTTCCTCTTCGACTACTACACGCTCCGCGCCGGGCGCCTGGAGCGGTGGCACCCCGGCACCGGGGTGCGCCTGTCGCCCGACGGCGCGACGCCCGAGGACCTCGCCCGGCTCGACGCCCGGGCCGCCTGGCGCTGGTACCGCACGACCGACGACGGCGCCGTCGAGGTCGACGCCGCCCGGTTCGTCGCCGACCGGGGGCCCGCGCTGAGCCGCCTGCTCACCGTGCTGCGCGCGACCGCCTCCCGGCCCGCGCACCTGGGCTGCCTGGGACTGCACGAGTGGGCGATGGTCTACCGCCAGCCGCCGGCCGAGCGCCGCCACGACCTGCCGCTGCGGCTGGGCGCCGAGGGCACCGACGCCGTCGTGGAGTCCCACCCCGTGCGGTGCACCCACTTCGACGCCTTCCGCTTCTTCACCCCCGCGGCGCGGCCGTTCAACCGGCTGCAGCCCACCCGGGAGAGCCAGGCCGAGCTCGAGCAGCCCGGCTGCCTGCACGCGAACATGGACCTCCTGCACGCGGCGCTCACCCTGAGCCCGGCCTGCCCGGGCGACCTGCTGCTCGACGCGTTCGAGCTGGCCCGCGACATCCGCGTGCTCGACATGCGCGCCTCCCCCTACGACGTCACCCCACTCGGCCTCACGCCGGTCGCGATCGAGACCGCCGACGGGCGCGCGGAGTACGTGGCGGCCCAGCGGGGGTTCGCCGAGCGAGCCCGGCCGCTGCGCGAACGGCTCGTCGACGTCGGGGAGGGGCTGGGGCTGTGAGGACGTGCAGGGTGCGGCAGATGCGGGCCGGCGTCAGGGTGGCGGCGGTGGTGGCGCTCGTCGTCGTCCTCGGGGCGTGCGGGGAGGCGTCACCGGCCGGGCCGAGCGCGACGCCCACGCCGACGCCCACGCCGACGTCGCTCGAGCTGCCCACCGGCGGCGCCACGCCGACGTCGCCGGCGGCTGACGCGCCCGGCGTCGCAGCGGCCGTGGCGGACCTCGCCGAGCACCTGGGCGTGGACCCGGCCGAGGTGGTCGTGGTCAGCCTCCAGGACGTCACCTGGCCCGACGGCTCGCTCGGCTGCCCGCAGCCGGGGATGAGCTACACGATGGCCCAGGTCCCCGGTTCCCGGCTGGTGCTCGCGGCGCAGGGGCGGGAGTTCTCCTACCACGCGGGCAGCGAGCCGGTCTTCACCCGCTGCGCGACCCCCACCCTGGCGCCGCGCGACACCCACTGACCCGGCGCGGACTCCGCCCGGCGCGACGCCGCGCCGGTCGGGTCCCGCACCGTCCCCGACACCCGTTGCGCCCTGGCGCCGCCGGGCCGACACTCGGAGTGAGGGCAGGTACCCCCCGCACCAGTGAGGAATCGGGTATGAGCCGCACCACGAGCTCGAACGGGACGGACGGGCAGGAGCTCGTCCTCACCCAGCGCACGATCTTCGTCATCTTCAGCGCGCTCATGGCGGCGATGCTGCTGTCCGCGCTCGACCAGTCGGTCGTGAGCACGGCGCTGCCGACGATCGTCGGCGACCTCGGCGCCGTCCAGCACGAGGGCTGGATCATCACCGGCTACCTCCTCGCCATCGCCATCGTCATGCCGATCTACGGCAAGATCGGCGACCTGTGGGGACGGCGCAAGCCCTTCCTCGTCGCCGTCGCGATCTTCGTCATCGGCTCGACCGGGTCCGCCCTGTCGTCCTCGTTCGCTGAGCTCGTGACGTGGCGCTCGCTCCAGGGCCTGGGCGCCGGCGGCCTCGTCATCCTCAGCCAGGCGATCATCGCCGACATCGTCTCGGCCCGGGACCGCGGCAAGTACATGGGCCCCATGGGGGCGGTCTTCGGGGTCGCGACCGTCGCCGGGCCGCTGCTCGGGGGCTGGTTCACCGACGGCCCCGGCTGGCGGTGGTGCTTCTGGCTCAACGTCCCGATCGGCATCATCGCCTTCGCCGTCGCGTTCTTCCGGCTCAAGCTGCCCGCGCGCCGGGCGACCACGCGCTTCGACCTGGCCGGGGCGGTCCTCATCGCCACGACCACCGCCGGGATCGTCCTCCTCACGAGCTGGAGCACGATCTCCGACGACGGCCGGTACGACTGGGGCAACCCCGTGCTGCTCGGCCTCGCGGTGGCCACCGTGGTGGCGCTGGCGGCGTTCATCGTCGTGGAGAGGAGGGCGAGCGACCCGCTCATCCCGCTGAGCCTGTTCCGCAGCCGGACGTTCTCGGTCTCCGTCTCGATCGCCCTGCTGCTCGGCATCACGATGTTCGCGGCCCTGTCGTTCCTGCCGACGTTCCTCCAGATGGCGCGCGGCTACGACGCCACCGATGCCGGGCTCCTCATGCTCCCCATGACGGTGGGGCTCATGATCACGGCCATCGGCTCCGGCCTCCTCATCACCCGCACCGGGCGGTACAAGCTCTACCCGATCCTCGGGATGGCGATCGCGACCGTCGGTCTGGCGCTGCTCACCCGGCTGACGGCCGACATCTCGATGGTGACCTTCGGCGCGATGATCTTCGTCCTCGGCTTCGGCATCGGCCTCGTCATGCAGACCATCGTCATCGCGGTGCAGAACGCGGTGCCCCCCGAGATGGTGGGCGTGGCGACGTCGACGAACAACTTCCTGCGCGAGATCGGCGCTGCGGTCGGGACCAGCGTGTTCTCCACGGTGTTCACAACGAACCTCACGACCCGGCTGTCCCGGGCGGTGGAGGACGTGCCCCCCGGCGACATCCCGCCGGGCTTCGGCGCGGACTCCCTCACGCCCGAGGCCGTCGACCGCCTGCCCTCGGCGCTGCACGAGCTGGTCGTCAACGCCTACACCGACGCCCTCGCCCCGGCCTTCTGGTACCTCGTGCCCCTCGGCGTCGTCGGCTTCGCCATCGCCTTCCTCATGAAGCAGGTCAAGCTCTCGGACAAGGCCGGTCTCGTCGCCCGCGGCGCCGCCGTGCAGGACTGAGCGGCGGCGGCGCACCCGGGCACGACGCTGCCCCCACGCCGGTGAGGCCGTGGGGGCAGCGGGCGAGGGGTCAGCCGGCCTTGGCGGCGACCCGTGCGCGGTTCTCGTTCTCCGCGTCGACCTTCGCGGCGCGCACCCGCGAGGCGATGACGGCGCCGAAGGCGATGGCCGCGGCGAGGCTCGCCACGCCGATGCGCAGGACGTGGTTGGCGTCGGCGGGCACGCTCATGTGGACGACCGCCGGGGCGATGAGCACCGCGACGAGGTTCATCACCTTGATGAGCGGGTTGATCGCCGGGCCGGCGGTGTCCTTGAACGGGTCACCGACGGTGTCGCCGATGACGACGGCGGCGTGCGCCTCGGAGCCCTTGCCGCCGTAGCGCCCGTCCTCGACGATCTTCTTCGCGTTGTCCCACGTGCCGCCGGCGTTCGCGAGGAACACGGCCATGAGGACACCGGCCCCGATCGCGCCGCCGAGGAAGCCGGCGAGCGGTCCGACGCCCAGGCCGAAGCCGACGGCGATCGGCGCGAACGCCGCGAGCAGGCCGGGGGTGGCGAGCTCACGCAGGGAGTCGCGGGTGCAGATGTCCACGACGCGGCCGTACTCGGGGCGCACCTCACCGGTCATGATGCCCGGGTGCTCGCGGAACTGGCGGCGCACCTCGAAGACGATGGCGCCGGCCGCGCGGGTGACGGCGTCGATCGCGAGGCCGGAGAAGAGGAACACCGTGGCCGCGCCGAGGATGACACCGACGAGCGTCACCGGGGAGATGATCTCGTAGCTGAGCATCGAGGTGACGATGCCGCCGGCGAGCTCGGTGCCGGAGTCGGTGATCTCCTGGAGCGAGGTGGCCACGGCGTCGGCGTAGGAGCCGAAGAGCGCCGTCGCGGCGAGGACCGCGGTGGCGATCGCGATGCCCTTGGTGATGGCCTTGGTCGTGTTCCCGGCGGCGTCGAGGTCGGTGAGGATCTGCGCCCCCTCGGCACTGACCTCGGCGGACATCTCGGCGATGCCCTGGGCGTTGTCGGAGACCGGCCCGAAGGTGTCCATGGCGACGATGACGCCGACCGTCGTGAGCAGGCCGCACCCGGCGAGCGCGACGAGGAACAGGGAGAGCCACACCGAGCCGCCGGCGAGGAGGAAGACCCCGCAGATGGCGGCGGCGATGATGCCGGCGGTGTACACGGCGGACTCGAAGCCGACCCCGATGCCCGAGAGGACGACGGTGGCCGCGCCGGTGCGCGAGGTGCTCGCGACGTGGAGCGTGGGCTTGGAGGTGGTGCCGGTGAAGTAGCCGGTGAGCCAGAGGATGACGCCGGCGAGCACGACGCCGATGGCGACGGCGGCGGCGGCGATGACCCGCGGGTCCCCGGTGTGGTCGAGGAGCTCGGCGCTCACGCCGTCGATCGCCCCGAAGGTGGACGGCAGGTAGACGAACGCGGCGACGGCGGCGAGCGCGACGCCGGCGAGGGCGGAGAGGTAGAAGCCGCGGTAGATCGCGGTGAGGCCGTCCTCGTCGCCCTTCACCCGGGTGATGGCGACGCCGAGCACGGCGACGATCGCGCCGATGGCGGCGACGATGAGCGGGAAGATCATGCCCTGCTCGCCGAAGACGGCCTTGCCGAGGATGAGGGAGGCGACGAGCGTGACGGCGTAGGACTCGAAGAGGTCGGCCGCCATGCCGGCGCAGTCACCGACGTTGTCACCGACGTTGTCGGCGATGGTCGCGGCGTTGCGGGGGTCGTCCTCGGGGATGCCCTGCTCGACCTTGCCGACGAGGTCGGCGCCGACGTCGGCGGCCTTGGTGAAGATGCCGCCGCCCACGCGCATGAACATCGCGAGGAGGGCGGCTCCGAAGCCGAAGCCCTCGAGCACGGCGGGCGCGTCGCCGCGGAAGACGAGGACGACGCCGGCGGCACCGAGCAGACCGAGGCCGACGACGCACATCCCGACGACGCCGCCGGTGCGGAAGGCGATGCGGGCGCCCTCGCGGCGGCCGTCGGGGTGCTGCGCGGAGGCGGCGACCCGCAGGTTGGCGCGCGTGGCGAGCCACATGCCGAGGTAGCCGATCGCGGCGGAGAACCCGGCGCCGAGCACGAAGGCGACGGCGCGGCCGACCTTGATCCCCCCGTCACCCGGCAGGAGGAAGAGCAGCGCGCAGACGACGACGACGAAGATCGCCAAGGTGCGGAACTGGCGGTTGAGGTAGGCGCTGGCGCCCTCCTGGATCGCCTGGGCGATCTCCTGCATCCGCGGGGAGCCCTCGTCCGCGGCGAGCACCTGGCGGCGCAGGACGACGGCGACGCCCAGGGCGAGGACCGCTATCCCCGCGATCACCCCCGCGATCACGAGACTTGACGTACTCAGCTCGACGAGCATCCGCCCTCCTCGGCAGCGCACCGGCGCGCACGACGACGGTCGCGACGGTGAGGTTCGTGCGACCCGTTGGTCGCCAGTGACAGCGGGAGTCTACGCATCCCGGCACGGCCTGCCGACCCCCTTCCGCACCGCGCGCACAGAATCCCGCTCTCGGACGAGGACGGCTCCTTCTCCGGTACCGCGCCGGGACGCGCACCTCCTCCCCGGTCGGCGATGATGGGGAGGTGAACGACCTCCTTCCCCTCCTGCGCCGGCTCGGCGGGGACGACGGGAGGCTGCTGCACGTCGAACGGGTGCCGGCGCGACCGGGGCGGACCGCGCCGTGGCCGGCGTGGGCCGATCCCGACCTCGTGGCGGGCTACCGGCGTCTGGGGGTCGAGGCGCCGTGGGAGCACCAGGTGACCGCGGCGGAGTCGGTCTGGTCCGGACGGCACACGGTCATCGCGACGGCGACCGGCTCGGGCAAGTCGCTCGCGGCCTGGCTACCGGCGATCAGCGCCGTGCGCCAGGGCGCCGAGGCAGCCGCGGGACCGGACGCCGGCCGGATCACCGGCTACACCCGGCGCCCGACCACCCTGTACCTCTCCCCCACGAAGGCGCTGGCGGCCGACCAGCTCGCCGGCCTGGAGCGGCTGCTGACCGCCGCCGGCCTGCGCGGCGTGCGGGCGACGACGTGCGACGGCGACACCCCGCTCACCGAGCGCGACTGGGCCCGTGACCACGCCGACATCGTGCTGAGCAACCCCGACTTCCTCCACTTCTCGATGCTGCCGAGCCACCGGCGCTGGCAGCGCCTCATGCGCGGGCTGCGCTTCGTCGTCGTCGACGAGTGCCACGCCTACCGCGGGGTGCTCGGCGCGCACGTCGCGGCCGTGCTGCGACGCCTGCTGCGGGTGGCCGAGCACTACGGCGCGCGCCCGACGGTCGTGCTCGCCTCGGCGACGACGGGCGACCCGGCGGCGACCGGCGCGCGGCTCATCGGGGTGGACCCGGCGGAGGTGAGCGCGGTCGTCGAGGACACGGCCCCGAGCGGGACCCGCACGATCGCGCTGTGGCAGCCGGGCCTCACCCGCGAGGGCCGCGAGTGGCCCGGTGAGGGCGTGGACCTGCCCGAGGACCAGGCCGAGATCGACGACGCCGGGCCGCGCCGGAGCGCCGCGAGCGAGGCCGCGGCGCTCGTCGCCCGGTTCGTGCGCTCGGGGGCGCGCACCCTGGCGTTCGTCCGTTCGCGTTACGGCGCCGAGGCGGTCGCCGAGCAGGTCCAGCACCAGCTCGTGGGGACCGGGTTGGCCGACCGGGTGGCGGCCTACCGGGGCGGGTACCTGCCCGAGGAGCGCCGCGAGCTCGAGCGCGCCCTGCGCGAGGGGGACCTCCTCGCGCTCGCGACGACGAACGCGCTGGAGCTGGGCGTGGACGTCTCGGGCCTGGACGCCGTGGTGATGACCGGCTGGCCGGGCACGCGCGTGTCGATGTGGCAGCAGGCCGGCCGCTCGGGGCGCGCGGGGCGCGACGGGCTGGCGGTGCTCGTCGCCTCGGAGGACCCGCTGGACGCCTACCTCGTCCACCACCCGGAGGCGGTGTTCGGGCAGTCCGTGGAGGTGACGACGTTCGACCCGGCCAACCCGTACGTGCTCGCCCCGCACCTGTGCGCGGCGGCCGCCGAGGTGCCGCTCACCGAGGCGGACCTGCCGCGCTTCGGGCTCACCGACGACGCGCTGCTGCGCCACCTCGTCTCGCTGGACCTCCTGCGCCGCCGCCCCAGAGGCTGGTTCTGGAACCTCGCCCGCCCCGAGTCCCCCTCCTCCCTCACCGACCTGCGCGGCGGTGGCGGGCAGCCGGTGCAGGTCGTCGAGAGCGGGACGGGGACGGTGCTCGGGACGGTCGACGGCTCGCGCGCCGACGCGACCGTCCACCCCGGGGCGGTGTACGTCCACCAGGGCCGCACGTTCGTCGTCGACTCGCTCGCCGACGACGTCGCCCTCGTCCACGCCGAGCCGGAGGTCTCCTACCGGACCAAGCCGCGCAGCTCGACGACGGTGCGGATCATCGACGAGCAGGAGCACGCCGAGTGGTCCCACCCGGGCGGGGCCACCGTCCGCTGGTCCCGCGGCGCGGTCGAGGTGACCTCGCGGGTGACCGGCTACGACCGGCGCCGGGTACCGGGGCTGGACATCGTCGGCTCCTACCCGCTCGACCTGCCCGAGCGGGTGCTGCACACGAGCGCGGTGTGGTGGGCGGTGGACGCCGACGCACTCGCCGCGGTGGGGGTGGGTCCCGACGTGCTGCCCGGCGCGCTGCACGCCGCCGAGCACGCGGCCATCGGCCTGCTGCCCATCGTCGCCACGTGCGACCGGTGGGACCTCGGCGGGCTGTCCACCGCGCTGCACGCCGACACCTACCTGCCGACGGTGTTCGTCCACGACGCCTACCCGGGCGGTGCGGGCTTCGCCGAGCGGGGCTTCCGGGCCGCCGGTGAGTGGCTGCGCGCGACGCTCGGGGCGGTGGCCGGCTGCGCGTGCGCCGACGGCTGCCCCAGCTGCGTGCAGTCGCCCAAGTGCGGCAACGGCAACTCCCCGCTCGACAAGGCCGCGGCGGTGCGCGTGCTGCGCTTCCTCGTCGCCGCCTGCCCCGACTGACCACCGGCGACCGCGTCCCGGGCGCCCGGCGCGGACCTGCCTTCATGCTCCGCCCGGCAGGGCCGGCGCGGGCGACCGCGCGCGCGGTGAGCCCGGGCCCGACCTCCCGCGCGGCCACGACCGTGACGTCCTGCCCGCCGAGGTCGCAGCGCTCCAGCCGGGCGCCGTGCGCGGCGACGACCTCGGCCGCGAGCGCGCACGGGTCGCCCCCGCCCGGGCCGTGCCACCGCTGCGCGGCGGCGATCGCGGCGAGGTCGGCCGCCACCTGCGCCGTCCCGCGGGCGGCGACCACCCGGCCGAGGGACGCCGCCCCGACGACGAGCACGAGGACGACGGCGACGAGCCCCAGGCCGAGCACCGTCCCCGACCCGCGCTCGTCCCGCAGCCGCCCGGCGGTCCTCGGGCGGACCCGGTGGCCCCGGCCCCGGCCCCGGCGTGCGCTCACCGGCCGGTCCCCGGCTCGACCCACGCCCGCGCCGCAGCCGCCGCGCGCAGCCCGCTGAGGCCGGGCACGTCCGAGGCGACCTGCCGGCTCACCCGGACCTCCACCCAGCCGCCGTCCTCGGCCACCGTGACGTCGGCCTCCGGCCCGGCGAGCTCGCGCGCCACGGCCGCCACGACGGCGGCCGGCTCCCCGATCGCCGCCGCCCGGGCGGCGGCCCGCGCCGCGTCCGCACACCGCACCTGACCGAGGACCGACGCCCCGAGGGTGAGGCACACGAGCAGGACGACGACGACCGCGGGGAGGAGGAGCGCGAGCTCGGCGGTCACCGAGCCGCGCTCCTCCCGGGCGCGCGGTCGGTGCGGACGCCGCCCCGCACCGGCGCGCATCTCACCCCACCTGCAGGGCCTGGCGGATGATGCCGAGGAGGAAGCCGCGCACCTCGTTGCTGCGCAGGATGAGCAGGAGCAGCCCGGCGAAGCCCGCGGCCGCCAGGGTGGCGATCGCGTACTCGGCCGTCGCCATGCCTGCCTCGGCCGTACGCCGCAGCGTGCGCCAGCGGGTCTCCAGCGCCCGTCGCGCGGTTCGTGCCCAACGCATGATGCTCTCCCTTCGTCGGTCGGCTGCCTGCCAGCCGGCTCGGGCCCACTGTGTGTCCCGCGGCGCGGGGCCCGCCGGGCCCGGACCCGCTGTTGTGGGCGGCGGTGGCCCGGCGCCGCGCTGTGGGCCAATGGCGCACTCAGGGGCCGAGGAGCGCCCCGACTCCGGAGAGCAGCACCGGCGCCATCGCCAGCAGCACGAACGCGGGCAGGAAGCACAGCCCGAGCGGCAGGACGAGCCGGGAGGCGAGCCGCTCGGCAGCCTCCTGGGAGTCCCGGCGGCGCCGGGAGCGGATCGTCGCCGCCGCCTGCCGTACGAGCGGGTAGGGGTCGACGCCGTCACTCCAGGCCGGCTCCAGGGCCTCGGCGAGCGGGAGGAGCTGCGGCGGGCACGGCTCCCACGCCTCCCGCCAGCCGCCGCCGAGCCGCAGCGAGGCACCCGCCGCGCGCAGGGGCCCGGCCGCGGGGTCGGGCGCGACCGCGGAACCGAGGGCCTCGAGGGCGCCGGGGACCGACGTCCCGGCGGCGAGGGCGACGTCGAGGAGGTCGAGCAGGACGGCCGGGTCGCACTCCTCGGCCGCCACCACCCGTCGCGGGCGGCGGCGCCCCGGGCGCTGAGGGCCGGGGCGGGGCGCCGCCCACCCGGCCGCCGCGAGCAGCGCGAGGACCACGAGGAGCACCGGGCTCACGGCAGGGACCTGGCCGGCAGTCGCGCACGGCGGGCCGCGCGTCGCCCACCCGCGCCGGACGGCCGTTCCGCGGCGCCGACGAGCGCCCGCGTCCAGCGGCGGCCCGCGAGGAGCAGGCCGAGCCCGAGGAGCACGCTCGCCGTCCCCCAGCCCCCGTCCAGCGCCGCTCCCCACGGGTCGGCGCCGAGCCCCACGCCGAGCAGCAGGCCCAGGAGCGGCAGACCGGCGAGGATGCGGGCCGTCGAGCGAGGGCCGGCGAGCGCGACCCGCCGGGCGTCGCGGGCCTGCTCGGCCTCGGTGAGCGTCGCGGCGCACCGGTCGAGCACGGTGGCGAGCGGCGCGCCCAGCTCCTCGGTGAGCCGGTCGGCGGCGACCACGGTGCGCACGGCGCCCGCGGTGCGCGGGTCGCGCGCACACCGGCGCTCGAGCCGGACGAGCGCGTCGCCCGGCTCCCCGCTCGGTCCCAGGGCACGGTCGACGGCGTGCGCCCAGGCCTCCGCCGGCGGGGCACCGGCACGCAGCCTGCTCGCCACCTCGGTGACGACGACGGCGAGGTCGGGCGGGCGTCGCCGCCGCACCTGCGGCAGCCGTACCGGGCCCACGGGGCGGGTCCACCCGGGCGGGGGACGGCCCGGCACGCGGGCGAGGACGGCGAGCGCGGTGAGGAGGAGCGCCAGGGCGGGACTCACGGCGACTCCCGGCGGTCGAGCCGGTCGGCGAGCGCCGGCCACGCCGGGCCCTCGCGGACCTCGCCCCGGGGAGTGACCCGCAGCGCCGTGTCGCACACGAGGTCACCGTCCCGCCGGGTGAGCACGCCGATCTCCGTGAGCCGCCGGGCGCCGTCGGTGCGGCTGACGTGGAGGACGGCGTCGAGGGCGCTGACCGCCTGGACCGCCACGGCGTGCTCCCCCAGCCCGGCGAGCGACCCGAGCGCGAGGAGCCGGGCGGGGACGTCGGCCGGGGCGTTGGCGTGGACGGTGGCCCAGCCGCCGTCGTGGCCGGTGTTGAGGGCGCCGAGCACCTCGCGGACCTCCGCCCCGCGGCACTCCCCGAGGACGAGCCGGTCGGGCCGCATCCGCATCGCCGCCCGGACGAGGTCTGCCATGTCGACCCCGCCGACGCCCTGGACGTTCGGCCGGCGCACCTGGAGGTGGACGACGTGCGGGTGGTCCGGCCGCAGCTCCACGGCCTCCTCGATGCACACGATCCGCTCGTGCGGTCCCACGGTGGACAGCAGGGCGGCGAGCAGCGTCGTCTTGCCGGCCCCGGCAGCCCCGCTGACGAGGGCGTTCGCCCGGGTGGCGACGAGTCCGCGCAGGACGTCGGCGAGCGCCGGGGCGACGGTCCCACCCGCGACGAGCTCGGCGACGGACAGCGCCCGGCCGCGCTGGGTGCGCAGGCTGATGAGCGTGCCGTCGGCGGACAGCGGCGGCAGGACGGCGTGGAGCCGGGTGCCGTCGGGCAGGGCGCCGTCGACGACGGGACACGCCTCGTCCAGCCGCTGCCCGCACGCCGCGGCGAGGCGGCCGGCCAGGGCCCGCACGTCGGTCTCCTGCCCGAGGTCGAGCCCGGTGCGGACGAGACCGCGACCGCGGTCGACCCACACGCCGCGGGGACCGTTGACCAGGACGTCGGTGACGCTGTGGTCCTCGAGGAGGTCCTGCAGCGGGCCGGCGCCGACGAGCTCGGCGCGGGCCCTGGCCTCGAGGTCGAGCAGCGCCCGCCACCCCTGCGCGGCCACCGGCGCGCTCGCCGCCACCGCGCTGCCCACGGTCACGCCGCGCGTCGGGGCCCGGGCGAGGGCGGCGCGCAGCTCGGGGACGGTGGTCACGAGGCCAGTCCGAGCGGGCGCAGGAGGCGCCGCGCCGTGGCCAGGAGCGGGCCGCGGCGCTGGTCGCCGGGCGACAGCCCGCGCTCGACGCCCGCCGTGAAGGCCCGCTCGGGACGCATCACCGCGCCGAGCGGCAGCCCGGTGGCCTCCGCGACGTCGCCGGGCAGGAGGCTGCCGCTCGCCGGCCCCCGGACGACGAGGTGGGCCGCACGACCAGTGAGCCGGCCCGCCGCCGCGGCCGCGGCGGCCGCCGACCGGGTGTCGCAGCCGGTGACGAGCACGACGGCGCCGCACAGGGTCAGCCAGTCGGGCGCGGCGTCCGGGGCGAGCACGGCCCGCGGCAGGTCGAGGACGACGGCGTCCGCGGCGCGGGTGAGCGCGGCGACGGCGTCGAGCGCGACCTGGTCGGCGAGGGCGACCCCGCCGCGGACGTCGGAGGACAGGACCCGCACGCCGTGCCAGGTCGGCAGCGCGGCCACGAGCCGGTCCGGCGGGAAGCCCCCGCGCTCCCCGAGCACGTCCGCCCAGCGTGGCCCGGCGTCGTGCTCGATGCCGAGGAGGACGTCGAACCCGCCACCGGCGGGGTCGAGGTCGACGAGCGCGCTCGTGTGCCCGGCGCGGACGGCCAGGCGTGCCGTGGCGGCGGCGAGCGCCGAGGCACCGACGCCGCCGACCGCGCCGACGACGCCGACGACGCGGGCCCGGCGCGGTGCGGCCGCCCGCCCGAGGAGACCGAGCAGGGTCTCGGCGTCCTCCGGCAGGTGGAGCATGCCCGGCTCGGGGCCGAGCTCCACCACCTGGGTGGTCCCGGCGGCATGCACCCAGGAGGGACCGACGGGGTCGGTCCGGTCGTCGACGAGGACGGCGGCGGCCGGCGGGTCGCTCCCGGGTGGCAGGACGTCGAGCGCGAGCCCGGCGAGGGCGCACAGCCGGCGCACCCGCTCGACGACGTGCCGGTCGCCCGACCGCAGTGCTGCCCGCTCGTTGCCCATGGTGCCCCTCCGCCTCGGCTCGCTCCGAGGATCCCCCGGGGCGGGTCACCGACGGGCGCGGCGCGGCGCCCCTGGGGAGCGCCGCGCCGCGGGCGTGTGCTGGGGACAAACCCCGACCGCCAGGAGCGCGGGCCGCCTCCGCAGGCGGCCCGCGGCCCTACCGCGTGGGCGAGGTGCGGTCGTACCCGGGAGCGGTGTCGTCGTCCTCCGGCGGGAGCGGGTTGCGCGCGAGGAAGGTGACCGCGACGACGAGCCCGCCCCAGATGACGAGCATGGCGATGATCATGGACGTGATGGCGAGCGGGGTCATCGACCCACCTCCTGGAGGACGGGCGGCTCGGGCGTGAACTCGTCCACCGGACGACGCCACGGGACGAGGGTGAGGAACACGGCCGCGACGACGATGAGGCCGACGGTGCCCCAGCCCGCGATCGTGAGGAAGGTCCACGGGTAGTCGCTGTAGGGCTCGGCGAACAGCGTCCGCAGGCTGGAGACGAGCATGCCGAGCAGCGCGAGCGGGACAACGATGCCCACGAGCAGGCTCCACCACCGGCCGACGTGGCCGGTGGACACGGCGTTGAGGTGGGCCCGCAGCTCGCTCAGCTTGCGGGCGCCGAGCGTCACGACGATGCAGGTGAGGATCGCCGAGACGACGACGCCCACCTCGTTGGTGTACTTGTCCACCGTGTCGAGGATCGCCAGGCCGGAGGTGGAGGAGTACAGCGCGAGAGAGATGACCGCGGCGAACCCGCCGATGTAGACGGTCGCCTGGACACGGCTGAGCCCGAACTTCTCCTGGAAGGCGGCGGAGACCACCTGGAGGATGGAGATGAGGGACGTGAAGCCTGCGAGCGTGAGCGAGGTGAAGAAGAGGATCCCGAAGATCGGCCCGCCCGGCATCATCGACACGATCTGCGGGAACGTCGCGAAGCTGAGCATGACGCCGGTGAGGTTCTCCAGCTCGCCCACCCCGATGCCCTGCTGGGCGGCCATGTACCCGAGCGTGGCGAAGACGCCGATGCCCGCGAGCAGCTCGAAGGAGGAGTTGGCGAACGCGACGACGAAGCCGGTGGGCGTGACGTTCGAGCGGCGGCGCAGGTAGCTCGAGTACGTGATCATGATGCCGAAGGCGATCGACAGCGAGAAGAAGATCTGGCTGTAGGCGGCGATCCACACGTTGGGGTCGCTCAGCGCCTCCCAGTTCGGGGTGAAGAAGGCGTTGAGGCCCTCGGCGGCGCCCTCGAGGAACAGTGCCCGCACGACCATGATCGCGAAGAGGATGACGAGCAGCGGCAGGAAGATCCGGTTGACCCGCTCCAGGCCGCGCGCCACGCCCAGACCGAGGACGAGGAGGGTGATGACCCACAGGACGAGCATCGGCCAGAAGATGCCGCCGACGAAGTCGGTGCTCAGGCCGGGGCCGCTGTAGCGCAGGAAGTCGCCGATGAGGAAGCCGGTGGGGTCGTCGCCCCAGGCGAGGTCTACGGAGAACCCGATGTACCGGATCGCCCAGACGATGATCACCGTGTAGTACGTCGCGATGACGAAGGAGATCGCCACCTGGAACCAGCCGAGCGGCTCGAACCTGCGGCCCAGGCGGCGGAAGACGGTCGGCGCGGAGCCGCGGTAGCGGTGCCCGAGGGAGTAGTCGAGCAGGAGGATCGGGATACCCGCGGTGAGGAGGGCGACGATGTACGGGATGAGGAAGGCACCCCCACCGTTCTCGTAGGCCACCCCGGGGAAGCGCCAGATGTTCCCGAGCCCCACGGCGGAGCCGATCGCCGCGAGGATGAAGCCGTACTGTCCCGTCCACTGCTCGCGGGCGGGCGCGCTCGTCCGTTCTGTCATCGCTACCCCTCTCGATCGCCCACCGCGGCCGGTGGTGCCCGCGAATGTAGCCATAGGCGACCGTTCACGCCGAGAGTAGGTCTCACCTGGTGGACACGAGAGGGCGGAAGTCCCAGGCCCGGGCTCCGGTTAGGCTCGGGCGGGGAGGCCCTGTGACACGCACACCACGCCCGGCGGCGTTCTTCGACCTGGACAAGACCGTCATCGCCGGCTCGTCGTCCTTCGCGCTGTCCCGCGCCTTCCTCGACGGCGGCCTGCTCACCCGCACCGGGGCGCTGCGCGGGCTGCACGCCCAGCTCGGCTACCTCTCCTTCGGCGCGGACCACGACCAGACCGAGCGGATGAAGGACCGCCTCGCGAAGATCTCCCACGGCTGGGACGCCGCGCACACCGAGGCGGTCGTCGCGGCCGCGCTCGAGGAGTACATCCGGCCGGTCGTGTACCTGGAGGCGGTCGAGCTCATCGCCGCCCACCAGGCCGCCGGGGAGGACGTCGTCATCGTCTCGGCCTCGAGCGAGGCGGTGGTCCGGCCGATCGCCGGGCTCCTCGGCGCGGACCACGTCATCGCCACCCGTCCCGTCGTCGCCGACGGGCGTTTCACCGACCGGCTGGAGTTCTACGCCTACGGACCGACGAAGGCGAGCGCGATCCGTGAGCTCGCCGAGGAGCGCGGCTACGACCTCGCCTCCAGCCACGCCTACAGCGACTCGATCACCGACCTGCCGATGCTCGAGGCCGTCGGCCGCCCCGTCGCGGTCAACCCGGACCGCGCGCTGCGTCGGCACGCCGCCGCCAACGGCTGGCAGGTCCGGGACTTCACCCGCCCCGTGCGGCTGCGCCCCCGGCGCCGGGTGCCCGTGGCGGCCGCCCTCACGCTCGCCGCTGCCCTCGCTCTCGTGCTCGCCCGGAGGACCGGCCGGCGACGGGCCTGACCCCTCTCGGCGCGCCGCCCCGCGCCTCCCGGCCCTCTCTCGCTACGTTGAGGACCGCAGACCGAGGAGGCCGACGTGTCGAACCAGCCCAGTGAGCGCGAGAACCCCTACGAGCCGGCCGAGCCCCCGGGCACGGACCAGGCAGGCCGCCCGGCCGAGCCGGACAGCCCCTACGAGGAGCCGACGGCCGTGCAGCCCGCCGTGAACGACGAGCCGGCCGAGGACACCGCCGCCTACGACCCGGCGCCGCCCGAGGACACCGCCGCCTACGACCCGGCGCCGCCCGAGGACACCGCCGCCTACGACCCGGCGCCGCCCGAGGACACCGCCGCCTACGACCCGGCGCCGCCCGAGGACACCGCCGCCTACGACGCCGCGCCTGCCTACGACGCCGTGCCGGCCGACCCGGCCCTGTCCGGGCCTGGGCCCGAGCCACGGTGGGACGAGCAGGACACCCGTCCGGTCCCGGCCGAGGGGCCCGAGCCCGGCCGCGACGTCGACCCGGACTCGACCGTGACGAGCACCTTCGACATCCGGGAGGCCGGCGAGCCCGGCGTCCACGAGGCCGAGCGCCCCGTGCCCCGCTCCGGCCTGGCCGAGCACCACAGCGCCGGCTACCTCACCGGCGAGCGCCGTCCCGTCGATGAGGCCGCCCCCACCACGCAGGTGCCGCTCGCCGCCGACGAGACGCCCACGACAGCCGACGACGACGCCCGCGACGAGTCGTCGGGCGCCTGGATCGGAGGGGCCGGCGCCGCCGCGACCACCTCGTCCACCCCGGCCGCCGAACCCACGGGCCGCAGCCGCCGCGACGTCGTCCTCGACGGGACGACGGCCGTCACCCGCCCGCCGTCGCGGGCCGGCGCGCACGTGCTCACCATCCTCGTGACCCTGCTGCTCACGCCCGTGGCCTGGTACCTGCTGGCCGACGCCGGCGCGCGCCTCACGCTGCCCGCCCGCAACCCGTGGGACACCGGCAACCTCAACATCGCCGCGCTGCTCGAGCTCGCCGGGGGCCTCCTCGTGCTCGCCGTCGTCCTCCTCGCCGCGCGGTGGAGCTCGGTGGGGGCGATCGTCACCGGCATCCTCGTCGTCGTCCTCGGCGTGCCGTTCCTCGCCGCCCCGACGTGGACGCAGGAGATCCTCGAGCCCGTCGTCACCTGGCTGGACCGCTTCGGCGACTTCGGCGGGAACGTCGCCCACCACCTCGTCGCCTCCGGCGCCACCGGCCGGCTCGTCGTCACCGGCCTCACCCTCGTCCTCGTCGGCGTCGTCTCCCACGGCGCGCGCCGCAAGGGCCGCCGGGAGGTCACCCGCGTCGTCGAGACCGCCTGAGACCGGCGACGAGAGGGCCGGCGCGGGGATTCCCTCGCACCGGCCCTCTCGCGTTCCCAGTGGCCTGGTCAGTGACCGGCGGCGCGCTCGGCGCCTGCCCCCGTCATCGACCGGACCTCCATCTCGGCCTGCTTTGCCTCGTCGTGCTCGTTCGAGGTGACCGAGCCGAGCCAGCCGAGGAAGAAGCCCAGCGGCACGGAGACGATCGCTGGGTTCGTCAGCGGGAACCACGCGAAGTCGACGCCCGAGATCATCGCCGTCTCCGAGCCGGAGACCACGGGCGAGAACGCGATGAGGATCAGCGCGCTGAACAGCCCGCCGTAGATGCTCCACGTCGACCCGCGCGTGTTGAACCGCTTCCAGTACAGCGAGAAGAGGATCGAGGGCAGGTTGGCGCTCGCCGCGATCGCGAAGGCGAGCGAGACGAGGAACGCGACGTTCTGCTCGGCGGCGAGGATGCCGCCGAGGATGGAGATCGCCCCGATGACCACGGCGGTGCGCCGCGCCACCTTGACCTCGTTCTCCGGGGTGGCCTTGCCCTCCTTGAGGACGCCGTTGTAGACGTCGTGGGCGAAGGACGCCGAGGCGGTGATGGTGAGGCCCGCGACGACGGCGAGGATCGTCGCGAACGCGACCGCGGCGACGATGCCGAGCAGCAGGGTCCCGCCGAGCTCGTAGGCCAGCGCCGGGGCGGCGGCGTTCGACCCGCCCGGCGCGTTGCGGATCGTGTCGACCCCGACGAGGTAGGTCGCCGCGTACCCGAGCACGAGGGTGCACAGGTAGAAGAAGCCGATGAGGGCGATCGCCCAGACGACCGACTTCCGCGCGTCCTTGGCGGTCGGCACCGTGTAGAAGCGCATGAGCACGTGCGGCAGACCGGCGGCGCCGAAGACGAGCGCGATCGCGAGGGAGACGAAGCCGATCTTCGTCGTCCCCGAGGTGCCGTACTGGAGCATCGGCTCGAGGATCGCGGTGCCGTCCGGGTGGGAGTCCACCGCCCGGCCGAGGAGCTCGCTGAGGTTGAAGCCGTTGACGGCCATGATCCACACGGTCATGACACCGACGGCGGCGATGAGCAGCACCGCCTTGATGATCTGCACCCAGGTGGTGCCCTTCATCCCGCCGATCATCACGTAGACGATCATGAGCGCGCCGACGACGGCGATGACGGCCGACTGCCCCGCCTTGCTGTCCACGCCGAGCAGCAGCGAGACGAGCGCTCCCGCACCCGCCATCTGGGCGAGCAGGTAGAAGAACGTGATCGCCAGGGTCGAGGTGGCCGCCGCCGTGCGCACCGGGCGCTGGCGCATCCGGAAGCTGAGGACGTCGGCCATCGTGTACTTGCCGGTGTTGCGCAGCGGCTCGGCGACGAGCAGCAGCGCCACCAGCCAGGCGACGAGGAAGCCCACGGAGTAGAGCAGGCCGTCGTACCCGTAGAGCGCGACGGCACCGACGATGCCGAGGAACGAGGCCGCGGACAGGTAGTCGCCGGCGATGGCGACGCCGTTCTGCCGGCCGGAGAAGCTGCGGCCGCCGTGGTAGAAGTCGCCGACCGACGTCGTCGTGCGGGAGACCCGGATGACGATGACGAGGGTGACGACGACGAAGACGAGGAAGATCCCGATGTTCACCCAGGGGTTGCCGACGTCCATCAGGCATCCCCCTCCAGCTCGGCCCGCAGCCGGGAGGCCACGGGGTCCAGGGACCGGTTCGCGTGGCGCACGTAGGCCCACGTGATGAGGAACGTGCTGAGGAACTGGCCCAGGCCGACGAGCAGCCCGAGGTTGAGGTTGCCGACCACCGGCGTGGACATGAAGCCCTCCGCGTAGGTCGAGAGCAGGACGTAGGCCAGGTACCAGACGAGGAACGCGGCGGTCATCGGGAAGGCGAAGGCGCGGAAGCTGCTGCGCAGCCCGGCGAACTCCGCCGACCCCTGGACCGCCCGGAACTCCTCCGGGGTCACCTGGGCCGGCCCCCCGACGCCGGCGGCGGGCGGTGCGCCCCCGTGCGGCTGCTGACCCTTCGGGTCACCTGTCATGTTTCCCCCTTCTCAGTGACACAGGTCACGACGCCGTGACCGACCGGCAAGGTACCAGGGCGCAGAGGGTCGGTGCCCACCCGCACCGCGGAGGCGGATGGGACGAACCGGGCCGGGCGGGTACATTTCGGGGACGTGCCGATGTGATCCCGGCCATAGACGGGGGCACCGGCGATGCTACGAACAACGTCGTCCGGAGGATTGACCATGGCTGACCACACCAGCGCCGCGACCGGTTCCACCGAAGCCGGGGGCCTGGAGAACCTGCTCGTCGAGGAGCGCCGCTTCCCGCCGAGCCCCGAGTTCGCCGCGCAGGCGAACGCCACCGCGGACCTGTACGAGCAGGCCGCCGCCGACCGGCTCGGCTTCTGGGCCGACCAGGCGCGCGAGCTGCTCTCCTGGTCGACGGACTTCACCGAGGTCCTCGACTGGTCCGACGCCCCACGGGCGCGCTGGTTCGGCGACGGTCGGCTCAACGCCGCCCACAACGCCGTCGACCGGCACGTGGAGGCGGGGCACGGGGACCGGGTCGCGATCCACTGGGAGGGCGAGCCGGGTGACACCCGCACGATCACCTACGCCGAGCTGCGCGACGAGGTCGCCCGCGCGGCGTCCGCGCTCGCCGAGCTCGGCGTGCAGACCGGTGACCGGGTGGCGATCTACCTGCCGATGATCCCCGAGGCCGTCGTCGCGATGCTCGCCTGCGCCCGCCTCGGCGCGCCGCACTCGGTGGTCTTCGGCGGGTTCTCCGCCGAGGCGCTGCACACGCGGATCAACGACGCCGAGGCCAAGGTCGTCATCACCTCCGACGGTGGCTACCGGCGCGGCAAGGCGAGCGCCCTCAAGCCGGCGGTGGACGAGGCGCTCGAGCGCGGCGACACCCCCGTGGAGAAGGTGCTCGTCGTGCGCCGCACCGGCCAGGACGTCGCGTGGACCGAGGGCCGCGACGTCTGGTGGGAGGAGATCGTCCCCCGCCAGGGCACCGACCACGCGCCCGTCGACGTCGAGGCCGAGCACCCGCTGTTCATCCTCTACACCTCGGGCACGACCGGGAAGCCCAAGGGCATCTTCCACACGACGGGCGGCTACCTCGTGCAGTCGGCCTACACCCACCGCAACGTCTTCGACCTCAAGCCCGAGACCGACGTCTACTGGTGCACCGCCGACATCGGCTGGGTGACCGGCCACTCGTACGTGACGTACGGGCCGCTCCTCAACGGCGCCACCCAGGTGATGTACGAGGGCACCCCCGACACCCCGCACAAGGGCCGCTGGTGGGAGATCGTGGAGAAGTACAAGGTCTCCATCCTCTACACCGCCCCGACGGCGATCCGCACGTGCATGAAGTGGGGCGAGGAGGAGCCGGGCCGCTTCGACCTCTCCTCCCTGCGCGTCCTCGGGTCGGTCGGCGAGCCGATCAACCCCGAGGCGTGGGTCTGGTACCGCCGCGTCATCGGCGGGGACCGCACGCCCGTCGTCGACACGTGGTGGCAGACGGAGACCGGGGCGATCATGATCTCCCCGCTGCCCGGCGTCACCGCCGCCAAGCCCGGGTCGGCCCAGACGCCGCTGCCCGGCATCGTCGCCGACGTCGTCGACGAGATGGGCGAGTCCGTCCCCGACGGCTCGGGCGGCTACCTCGTCCTCACCGAGCCGTGGCCCTCGATGCTCCGCGGCATCTGGGGCGACGAGCAGCGCTTCAAGGACACCTACTGGTCGCGCTTCCCCGGCATCTACTTCGCCGGCGACGGCGCGAAGAAGGACGCCGACGGCGACCTGTGGGTCCTCGGCCGGGTCGACGACGTCATGAACGTCTCCGGCCACCGTCTCTCGACCACGGAGATCGAGTCCGCGCTCGTCTCCCACCCGACGGTCGCCGAGGCCGCCGTCGTCGGCGCGAGTGACGACACGACCGGCCAGGCCGTCGTCGCGTTCGTCATCCTGCGCGGTGAGGCGGCCGCGGCCGCGAGCACCGAGGGGGCCGAGCAGCACATCGCCGAGCTGCGCGCGCACGTCGCCAAGACGATCGGGCCGATCGCCAAGCCGCGCTCGATCCTCGTCGTCGCCGAGCTGCCGAAGACCCGCTCGGGCAAGATCATGCGCCGCCTCCTGCGCGACGTCGCGGAGCACCGGGCGATCGGGGACGTGACGACGCTGGCCGACTCCTCGGTCATGGAGCAGATCTCCGCCGGAATGGCGACCTAGTCACTCCCCTCGGAGCCCGGTTCCCGTGAGCGGGGACCGGGCTCCGGCATGCCCGGGGGCTAGGCTCACTCGTCGTGGCACCCCTTGAGAACTCGCTGTGGCAGGACGGACCGTGGGAGCACCGGTTCGTCGCGGCCAACGGCGCTCGCTTCCACGTCGTCCTCGCGGGACCGGAGGGCGGTGACCTCGTCGTGCTCCTCCACGGGTTCCCGCAGTTCTGGTGGGCCTGGCGCGCGCAGGTCCGCGCGCTGGCCGAGGCCGGCTACCGGGTCGCGGCGATGGACATCCGCGGCTTCGGCGGCTCGGACAAGCCGCCCACCGGACACGCCATGCAGGTGCTCACCGCCGACGTCGGCGGGGTGGTCCGTTCCCTCGGGCACGAGAACGCCGTCGTCGTCGGGCACGACCTCGGTGGCCTGCTCGCGTGGTCGATGCCCGTCCTCGAGCCGCGGACGACCCGCGCCGTCGTCGTCCTCGGCGCGCCCCACCCGGTGCCGCTGCTGCGCCCGAACAACCACCTGGGGGTCCGCGCGCGGCTCTTCCTCACCAGGATCCAGGCGCCGTGGTTCCCCGAGCGCGCACTGCGCCACGGCAACCTCGTCGACCGTCTGCTCACCGACGCCTCCGCACCCGGGCGGGTGCTGCCCGAGGACGAGCTGCGCAGCTATCGGGCCGGGGTGCGCCTGCCCTCGGTCGCGCACACGACGCTCGAGCACCTGCGCTGGCTCGTGCGCTCGACGCCGCGACCGGCGGGCCGCCGCTACCTCGCCGCGATGGCGAGCCCGGTGACCGTGCCCGTGCTCAGCGTGCGCGGCGGCGCCGACCGCTTCACGCCGTCGGCGGCCTTCGCCTCCGACGCCCAGCACGTGCGCGGCCCGCTGCGCACCGCCGTCGTCCCGGAGGCGGGCCACTTCCTCCCGGAGGAGGCCCCGGACGAGGTCTCCGCCCTGCTCCTCGACTTCCTCGCCACCCTCCCCGACTAGCCACCCTCCCCTCCCCTCCCCCTCCCCTCCGCCGACAGCCGACTTCCGCACGACAGCGGACTTCGTGCCGACAGCCGAGTTCCGCACGACAGCCGAGTTCCGCGCGACAGCGGAGTTCGTGCCGACAGCCGAGTTCCGCGCGAGCGCCGAGTTCCGCACGACAGCCGAGTTCCGCGCGAGCGCCGAGTTCCGCGCGACAGCCGAGTTCGTGCCGACAGTGGAGTTCCGCACGACAGCCGAGTTCCGCGCGACAGCCGAGCTCCTCGGGCGCGGTTCCGCCGCTACTCCGGGAGCTTGACGAGCGCCTCGGCCGCCTCCGGGTCCGTCTCCCCGACGCCGTAGCTCGGACACAGGTCGGCGAGCACGCACGCCCCGCAGGCGGGCTTGCGGGAGTGGCAGACCCGGCGGCCGTGGAAGATCAGGCGGTGGCACGCCATCGTCCACCGCTCCCGCGGCAGGACGGCGGCGATGTCCCGCTCCGCCTTGACCGCGTCCTTCTCGGTGCTCCACCCGAGCCGGCGCGCGAGCCTGCCGACGTGCGTGTCGACGGTGATCCCCGGGATCCCGAACGCGTTGCCGAGGACGACGTTGGCGGTCTTGCGCCCCACGCCGGGCAGGCGGACGAGCGCGTCGAGGTCAGCGGGCACGTCACCCCCGTGCTCCTCGAGCAGCGCCGCGGCGAGGCCACGCAGGGACGTCGCTTTGGCCCGGAAGAAGCCGAGCGGCCGCAGCACCTGCTCCAGCTCCTCCTGCCTGGCGGCCGCGAGCCCGGCGGGACCGGGCCAGCGCCGGAACAGCTCCGGGGTCACCTGGTTGACCCTGACGTCGGTGGTCTGGGCGGACAGCACGGTGGCGACGAGGAGCTCGAACGGGGTGGTGAAGTCGAGCTCGCACCGGGCGTCGGGCCACTGCTCCGTGAGGCGGTCGTCGACCTCGACGGCAGGCGCCGGAGGACGTCCGAGCCCTGTCCGGTCGCTGCTCATCGCGCCAGGTTACGGGCAGTTCTGCGGACTCGGTGGCAGGATGGACGCCAGGGCCTGGCAGCCCGCCGATACACCGACAGATGGGAAGCCACCGTGGACGACTCCGCGATCAGTTCTGTGCCCCTCTTCGCGGCTCTCGACGACGAGGCCCGCGCGGCCCTGCGCGAGGCCATGCAGGAGGTCAGCCTGCGCCGCGGGGAGACCCTCTTCCACGAGGGAGACCCGGGTGACCGCCTGTACCTCGTCATCGAGGGCAAGATCAAGCTCGGGCACCGCTCCAGCGACGGCCGGGAGAACCTCCTGGCCATCCTCGGCCCGGGCGAGCTCCTCGGCGAGCTCACCCTCTTCGAGCCCGGCGAGCGCACCGCGACGGCCACCGCCGTCGCGACCACCCGGCTGCTCGAGCTCCAGCACGACCCGTTCATGCACCTCATCGACACCCGGCCCGAGCTCGCCAAGCACATGCTGCGCGCGCTCGCCCACCGGCTGCGTCGCACCAACGAGGCGCTCGCCGACCTCGTGTTCTCCGACGTGCCCGGCCGCGTGGCCAAGGCGCTGCTCGACCTGTCGGTCCGCTTCGGCGAGCAGACGCCCGACGGCCTGCGCGTCGCGCACGACCTCACGCAGGAGGAGCTGGCCCAGCTCGTCGGTGCCTCGCGCGAGACGGTGAACAAGTCCCTCGCGGACTTCATCGCCCGCGGCTGGATCCGGCTCGAGGGCCGCGCCGTCCAGATCCTCGACCTGGAGCGGCTCAAGCGCCGCGCCCGCTGAGCACGACAGAACCCGCCGAGAGTACGGTTCCCGCCCGGTCACCCGGGACGAGGGCCGCACTGTCGGCGGGTTCTGTCATGCACGGAACTCGGCTGTCGCGAGGAACTCCGCTGTCGCGAGGAACTCGGCTGTCGGCAGGAACTCCGCTGTCGCGAGGAACTCGACTGTCGCGAGGAACTCCGCTGTCGCGAGGAACTCGGCTGTCGGCGGAGGGGGCGGTCAGCGGAGGGCGACGACGAGCTCGATCTCGACGGGGGCGTCGAGCGGCAGCGCACTCACGCCGACGGCGCTGCGGGCGTGGAGGCCCGCCTCGCCGAAGACCTCACCGAGCAGGTCCGAGGCACCGTTGACCACGCCGGGCTGGCCGGTGAAGGACGGGTCGCTCGCAACGTAGCCCACGACCTTGACGACGCGGACGACGACGTCGAGGTTCCCGACGGTCGCGGCGATCGCCGCAAGACCGTTGAGGGCGGCGGTGCGGGCGAGCTGCTGCGCCTGCTGCGGCGTCACCAGCCCTTCCCCGTCGCCGACCTTGCCCGTGACCGGCAGCGCCCCGTCGACCATCGGCAGCTGGCCCGAGGTCCACACGAAGTCGCCGTGGCGCACCGCGGGCACGTAGTTCGCCACCGGCAGCGGGACCGCCGGCAGGCGCAGGCCGAGCTCGCGGAGCCGGTCGGAGACGCTCACTGCTTGGGCCGCTTCAGGTAGGCGACGAGGTTCTGCGACGGCCCCGGCACCACCTGGACGAGCTCCCAGCCGTCGGCGCCCCACTGGTCGAGGATCGCCTTGGTGCTGTGGATGAGCAGAGGAATCGTTGCGTACTCCCAGGTCGTCATCCCGTCATCCTAGGCCTGGCGGATCTTCGCGAGGATGCGGGGAGCCCGCTCCGCGCGAAGCTCTGCCATGACGTCGTCGTCCTCGTCCTTCAGCCGCTCCGTCCACGACGCGACCTCGGGGTAGCGGCGGAGCAGCGCCCGCCGCTCCCGCTCCGTCAGACCGCCCCACACCCCGAACGTCACGTGCGCGTCCAGGGCGTCCGCCAGGCACTCCATGCGCACCGGACACCTGAAGCACAGCTCCCGTGCGGCCCGCTGGGCCGCACCTCGTACGAACAACTCGTCCGGCTCGACCTGACGGCACGCTGCGCGTGCCGCCCACGTCTGGTCCTCGAAGGAGCTCATCCCCACCTCCTGCGTCGTCGCGGCGTCCTTGCCGCCGATGTTCGCGCAACCGTAACCCCACTTGGCGGTCCCTAGGAAGGGCCTTAGAGGAAACGTGACCTAGGGGTGACATGGAGATCTCGTGGAGACACCAGGTGAAATGTCCCACGGCCTCGACGCCTCACGGTGCCCGCCCCTTACTCTGGAGCAATGGCCTCACGTCCTTCGCCGCGCGGGCGCGCCGTCCGACCCGTCCAGCTCGTCGCGATGATGATCGCCTTCCTGCTCATCGCCATCGCGGGCGGACTTCTCACCGCGGGCCTGCTGCTGCCGGCCGTCGGCTCGGTGGGGGCCGTCGGGAACGCGACCACCGACCTGTTCGACGACCTGCCCACCGAGCTGGAGATCGACGAGCCCTCCGAGCAGAGCGTCATGCTCGACGCGGACGGCAACGTCCTGGCGACCTTCTTCGCGGAGAACCGCATCGTCGTCGGCTTCGACGAGATCTCCCAGCACATGAAGGACGCGGTCGTCGCCGTCGAGGACCACCGCTTCTACGAGCACGGCGGGGTCGACCCGGACGGCATCCTGCGCGCCACCGTCCGCAACATCACCGGGGGTGACCTCGAGGGTGCCTCGACGCTCACCCAGCAGTACGTGAAGAACGTGCAGATCGAGGAGAGCCGGGTCCTCAACGACCCCGAGCTCTACCAGGCAGCCACCGAGACGACGATCGCGCGCAAGCTCCGTGAGGCCCGCCTCGCGATCGCGCTCGAGCAGGTGCGGACCAAGGACGAGATCCTCACCGGCTACCTCAACATCGCGCAGTTCGGCCCCTCCCAGTGGGGTGTCGAGGCGGCCGCGCACCACTACTTCAACAAGTCGGCGGCCGACCTCAGCATCGCCGAGTCGGCGATGCTCGCGGGCATCACCCAGTCCCCGGCCCGCTGGGACCCGGTGACCAACCCGGAGAACGCCCAGCAGCGGCGCAACACCGTGCTCGGCACGATGCTGCGCGAGGGCTTCATCTCCCGCGCCGAGTACGACGAGGCCGTGGCGATCCCGATCGCGGACATGCTCGACGTCCAGGAGGCCCCGCGCGGCTGCGGCGTCGCCGGCAACGCCGCCTACTTCTGCCAGTACGTCGTCAACGAGATCCTTCTCAACGACGCCTACGGCGAGACCGTCGAGGACCGCCGTCAGCTGCTCAACCGCGGCGGCCTCACCATCCACACGACGCTCGACCCGGCCAAGCAGCAGGCGGCCTTCGACGCCCTCGTCGGCTCGGTCCCTGTCGACGACCCGTCGGGCATCTCGATGGCGCTGTCCTCGATCGAGCCCGGCACCGGCCGCATCTACGCGATGGCGCAGAACACCCGCTACGGCGTCGCCTCCGAGGCCGACCCGCGCGCGACCCAGGTGAACTACAACGTCGGCCAGTCCCACGGTGGCGGCTCCGGCTTCCAGTCCGGTTCGACGTTCAAGGTCTTCACCCTCGTCCAGTGGCTGCGCGATGGACACTCGCTCATGGAGCGGGTGAACTCCGCCAACCGGTTCTTCCCGAGGCGGGACTGGACGATCTCCTGCGCACCGGAGTACGCCGACAACTACGAGCCCAAGAACCTCGAGGGCTTCGGCGGCGGCAGCGAGACCGTGCTCGAGTCGACCCGGACCTCGATCAACACCTCCTTCGTCGTCATGGCGCAGCAGATGGACCTGTGCGCCATCACCGGCATCGCCGCCGACATGGGCGTCGAGACGGGCTCGGGGGAGCCGCTGCAGAACAACCCCGCGATGATCCTCGGCTCGAACACCGTCACCCCGCTGTCGATGGCCAACGCCTACGCCACGCTCGCCGCCGGCGGCATCGCCTGCGAGCCGGTCGCCATCACCCGGATGCAGGACCGCAACGGTGAGGAGATCACCGTCCCGCCCTCGGACTGCAAGCGGGTGCTGGAGGAGGACGTCGCGAACGCGGCGAACTACGCGCTCCAGTCGGTCATGGGCCCGGAGTGGGACTCCACCGGCTCCACCGCGCGCATCCCCCCGCGCCCGTCCGCAGGCAAGACGGGCACGGCGAACGAGGACATGCACGCCTGGTTCATCGGGTACGTCCCGCAGATGTCGACGGCGGTGTGGATGGGGCACTCCGACCGGGACGAGCAGATGGGCTACGAGGTCATCAACGGCCAGTGGCGCAACCGCGTGTACGGCGGACTCATCGCCGCCCCGACGTGGAAGGCCTACATGCTCCGGGCGACCGAGGGCATGCCGATCGAGAACTTCGCCCCGGCGAGCCCGCGGGCCGTCCAGGGCGAGCGGCTGCGCGTGCCGAGCATCGGCGGGCAGACCGTCGAGCAGGCCCAGCAGACGCTCGAGGCCGCCGGGTTCACCGTGCGCATCGGCGACGCCGTCGACTCCGGCTGGCCGGTCGGCCTCGCCGTGGCGACGACCCCGGAGGCCGGCAGCCAGGCGCCCGCCGGCAGCACCGTGACGATCTACACTAGCGGTGGACGCCAGAGCGAGGCCGGGGAGGACCCCGCGGGTGGCGGTGACGGCGAAGACGCCGGCGCGAACCCCTCCGGTGACGACCCAGGGAACTCGGGCGAGAACCCGGGCAACGGCGGCAACCCCGGCGAGGGCCGGGGCCGCGGCGGGGACGACGACTGACCGTGATCACACGCCTCACGAGCGCCCTCGGCCTGTCCGCGCTCGGCGCCCTCGGCTGGGCCGTCGCCGAGACCCGCATGTTCACCGTCCGGGCCCACACGCTCCCCGTCCTGCCGGCGGGCAGCCGGCCGCTGCGCATCCTCCACGTGTCCGACCTCCACCTCACGCCGGGGCAGCGGCTCAAGCAGTCCTGGGTGCGCCGCCTCGCCGAGCTCGAGCCCGACCTCGTCGTGTCCACCGGTGACAACCTCGCGCACGAGGACGCCGTCCCGGCGGTCCGCAGCGCGCTGGGCCCGCTCCTCGACGTGCCGGGCGTGTTCGTCCTGGGGTCCAACGACTACTACGGCCCCCGGCCGAAGAACCCCGCGCGCTACCTGGTGCCCTCCTCGCGGCGCAAGGAGAAGAGCGACCCGAGCCTGCCGCTGCCCACCGGCGACCTCATCGCGACGCTGTCCTCCGGCGGCTGGCTCGACCTCACGAACACCCGCGGCCGCCTCGAGGTGGCCGGCCACTCGATCTCCTTCGTCGGCGTGGACGATCCCCACCTCGACCGCGACCGCATGGCCGCCCCCGCGGAGCGCGCCGACCTCCACCTCGGGGTCACCCACGCGCCCTACACGCGGGTGCTGGACGCGATGGTCGACGACGGCTGCACGCTCGTCCTCGCGGGGCACACCCACGGCGGGCAGCTGCGCGTGCCGGGGTACGGCGCCCTCGTGACCAACAGCGACCTGGACACCGGCCGGGCGAGCGGCCTGCACGGGTGGCCCGGGGCGCGGCCGGACGCACCCGGCGGCGAGGGCTCCGCGTGGCTCAACGTGTCCGCGGGGATGGGCACCTCGCCCTACACGCCGGTGCGGTTCGCGTGCCGGCCCGAGGTGAGCCTGCTCCAGCTCATGCCGCGCGCGTGAGCGATCTCCCTCACACCGCGGGGTGCCGGTTTCACTCCCGGCCACCTGCTCCGCTATCCTGATCTGGCTTCACCGGGGTGTGGCGCAGCTTGGTAGCGCGCCTCGTTCGGGACGAGGAGGTCGTGGGTTCGAATCCCGCCACCCCGACGGTGAACTGGCCGCCGACCTGCAGGAATGCAGGTCGGCGGCCGTTTTTCTCCCCGCCCCGATCGGCACCGCGACGCGACGACGACGACGCACGGCGCGCAGCGAGAGGCACCCCCCGCGGATCTGCGGTGAGGTCGACAGCGGGTCCGGGAGAGGTCCGAGCAGAGGCGCTCATCATGGTGTCCGGCCCGCCGATAGGTGTGGGCACGAGCCGGCAGGTCGCGCTCGGGGGCCCCGGCGCACCCGCGCCGAGCCCGCTCGGAGCCGCCTGCCGCACACTCCCGAAAGGCGACGGGTCCCCCCAAGCGCAGTTCGGGAAGCCTAAAATATGAGCAGCAGCGTCACGACAGCCTACGGAAGCGCCTCCATGTCCCAGTTCACCCGACCTCTGCTTCACCCGGTCGACGACGCACCCTCCACCGAGCGGGGCGTCGACCCTGCCGCCCTCGCCGCCCGCGGCGTCGCGGTGCCCTACTACGACGCCTTCGGCGTCCTTCGGCACACGCCGGCCGAGACTCTTGCCCGCCTGGCGGCCCGGCTGTCCCCGGCTCCTCCGCCCGCGCCCCTCGTCGCTACTCCCGGCAGGTGGCACCCCGAGCTTCACGGCCGCGTGGAGCTGGAGGACGGGGACGTCATCGACGTCGCCGGTGCGCTGCCCGCGGACGCGGTCGGCTACCACCACCTCCTCGGCCCGGACGGGTCGCGCCGCCTGGTCCTGGCCGCCCCTGAGCATCTGCCCCAGCCCGGGCGGACGTGGGGCTGGGCGGTGCAGCTGTACGCCGCGCGCACGGACGCCTCCTGGGGCATCGGCGACTTCGCCGACCTGGAGACGATCGCCCGCCGCGCCAGGCAGTCCGGCGCCGGCATGGTGCTCATCTCCCCCGTCCACGCCACCGCGCCCACCGCGCACCAGACCAACTCCCCCTACTCCCCGTCCTCGCGGGAGTGGCTCAACCTGCAGCACGTCGCAGTCGGCCAGGCGCCCGACGCCGAGCTCGTCGACCTGTCCGACCTCGCCGCCAAGGGCCGGGCGCTGAACTCCGAGCGGCGCATCGACCGCGACCGCGTCTGGGAGCTGAAGCTCACCGGGCTGCGCCGCATCTGGGAGGCCATCGGCCGACGGCTGCCCCGCGAGGCCGAGCGCTTCGTCACCGAGGCGGGAGAGGACCTGGCCCGCTTCGCCACCTACTGCGTCATCACCGAGGAGCTCGGCCAGCCGAGCTGGCGCGAGTGGCCCGAGCCCCTGCAGCGGCCGGACTCCCCAGCCGTGCTCGCCGTTCGTGAGCGGGCTGCGAGCGAGGTGGCCTTCTGGTCGTGGTGCCAGTGGATCGCCGACCTCCAGTTCGCCCGCGCGTGCTCCGCGGGGGTGGACGTCGTGGCCGACCTGGCCGTGGGCTTCGACTCCTGCGGCGCGGACGCCTGGGTGTACCAGGACGCCATCGCCACCGGCTTCGAGGTCGGGTGCCCGCCCGACCGCCACAACCGGGAGGGGCAGCGGTGGGGACTGCCGCCGCTGGACCCCGACGCGCTGGTGCGGATGGACCTCGAGCCGTTCGTGAAGATGGTGCGCGCCGGGCTCCGCCACGCCGGAGCGCTGCGGATGGACCACGTCATGCAGCTGTGGCGCCTGTTCTGGGTGCCCTCGGACCGCACCGCACACGTCGGTGCCTACGTGCACTACCCGGTCGACGCCCTCCTGGCGGTCCTACGCATCGAGGCCCACCGGGCCGGGGCGTGGGTGTGCGGGGAGGACATGGGCACCGTCGCCGAGGGCGTGCGGGAGACGATGGCCGACATCGGCATGCTCGGCTACCGGGCCGCGATGCGCACCCGGCCGGGCGACAACCCGGTCCAGTCCATGGCCACCTCCTCGACCCACGACCAGGTCACCGTCGCCGGGTGCGTCACCGGGTCCGACACCCTCGACCTCGAGGCGATCGGCAAGGCGTTCGACCCCGAGCACGCCGCCCGCCAGACGCGCGACCTGCGCCGTCAGGCAGGCATCGACGAGCACAAGGCCGGCGCCGAGGTCACCGAGGCCGAGATCGCCGACGCCGTCCTCGCCCAGTACTCCCGGGTGGCACACAGCCCTTCCCTCGTGGCCGTGGTGACCCTGGACGACGCCGGCGCGGTCGCCGAGCGGCCCAACATGCCCGGCACCGTCGACGCCTGGCCGAACTGGCGCCTCGGCCTCCCGGGTGGGGTCACCGGCGTCCTGGACGGCGAGCTCGCCGGCCGCATCGCGACCCTCATGCGCGGGGCAGGCAGGTAGGGGCCACCCCTTCGGTCCTGCGAACGGCCCGGCACCGCACGGTGCCGGGCCGTTCGTCGCGCTCAGCCGCCGAGCGCGGGCCAGCCGTTGGGCAGGCAGCCGTCCAGCCCGAGCGTCTGCTGGAGCATCACCGGCGCGGGAGCGCCCGGGACGGGGCAGCGCACGTGCGCCTGGCCCAGGACGTGGCCGACCTCGTGGCTCACGAGGTAGCGGCGGTACTCGGCGACCGTGCCGCCCGCCTCGAGGAACGGCTCGGCCCCGTGGGCCCAGCGCTCGGCGTTGAGCACGGCGAAGCCGACCCGCCCGCACGAGACGCGCCCGCCGGTGGCCACGGGGGCGCACAGCGCGTCGGTGGTGGCCGGGGAGGCGAGCGTGACGTCGACGTCGGCCTCGCCGTCGGTGCGGGCGAAGACGATGCTTCCGTCGTGGCCCCAGCCGCGTTCGTCGTTGAGCGTCGCCATGACCTGACGGGCGAACTCCTGGCCGTCGATGCCGAGGCCCACCTCGACGAGAACGCGCACGCTGACCGTGCGGCCGGCCTCCCGCGGCGGGTCCGAGCGGCCGCGGACGGTCCGCACGTCGCCACCGGCGTCGTGGGGGATCTCGAGGCGCCACAGGCCGCCCTGCTCGGGGACGAACCCGAGGGTCGGCGACTTGGACGGAGGCACCTCGACCGCGGCCTGTCGCCCGGCCACGACCTTGTGCGCGCCGTCGTCGGGCGGGGCGATGAAGCCGGTGGTCGCGCCGACGGCCAGGAGCCACGCGAGTACCGGCACGAGCCTCGACCCGCGCGTCATCTCACCCCTCCTGCCCGTCGCCGCGCCACACGCGGCCCTGGGGCTCAGCCCTGCTGAGCCTGCGCCTCGGCGACCTTGGTGCGGACCTCGTCCATGTCCAGGCCCTTGACCTGCTCGATGAGCTTCTCGAGCTGCGGGCCGGGCAGCGCACCGGCCTGGGAGAAGACGAGGACACCCTCGCGGAAGGCCATGAGGGTCGGGATGGCGGTGATCCCGGCCTGCGCGGCGAGCTCCTGCTCGGCCTCGGTGTCGACCTTGGCGAAGACGATGTCGGTGTACTCCTCGGAGGCCTTCTCGTAGATCGGGGCGAACCGCTTGCACGGCCCGCACCATTCGGCCCAGAAGTCGATGAGCACGATGTCGTTGTCAGTGATGGTCTGCTCTAGCGTGCTCGCGGTCACGTCGGTCGTCGCCATGCTTACTCCTGTAGACGGGGATTTCTCGACTGGTCAACGCTTCACGCCCCCGGCTATTCCGATGCTCGGCCCGGACGTGCGCGCGACCCTAGGCTGGTCTCATGTCGAGGTTGTCACGTCCGCCGCACTGCCGCACGCTCGGCCACCGGACGGACGGCGGCTGGTCGCCGCCTGCCTGGGAGCAGCGGTTCCGGGCCGGCGAGGTCGAGGTGCCGGAGTGGGCACGCGACGCGCCGGACCGCGCCTGCGTCGTCGCGACGGTCGACGGGCGGCCCCAGGTGCACTCCTGGCAGGCGAGCACGAGCCTGCTCCTCCCGGCCACCGACCGGCCCGCCGGCACGACCGAGGCGACCATCGACCCGCCGGGCGACTGGCTGTGGTGGTTCGACGACACCGACGGCGACGAGTACGGCGTGTGGCGGCGTCAGCGCTTCGGCACGCCGCCGGGCCGGGCGACCGAGACCCCGATCCCGCTGCCCCCGGCGTACGGTGCCGGGCTGCACCTCGCGCGCGACGGCACCGGCGTCGTCGGACGCAGCGACCCGGATCACGGGACGACGATCCACCAGATCTTCCTCGGCCCGCTCGCCGCGACGTCCTCGCCCGTCCTCCTGTACGCCGGGGACGGGGACGCCGAGGCCTCCGCGCTGAGCGACGACGGCAACCTCCTCGCCGTCGGGCACGCCGAGCACGGCGACGCCCGCCACCCGGCCGTGCGGGTGCTCGCCGCCGACACCGGCGCCCGGGTCGCCGACCTCACCGACGGCCCCGGCCTGGGGGTGTGGGCGCTGGCCTTCGCGCCCGTCCCCGGCGACACCCGCCTCCTCGTCCTCCACGAGCGCACCGGCGTGCCGCGGGCGGCGGTGTGGGACGTCGTCGGTGGCGCGTGGCGCGAGCTCGCCCTCGACGTCGACGGCGAGGTGGCCGACGCCGTCTGGTACCCGTCGGGGGACGCGGTGCTCCTCGCCGTCGACCACCACGCGCGCACCCGCCTCTACCGCCACGACCTGCGGACCGGGCGCAGCACCGTGGTCGGTCCGACCACCGGCACGGTCGAGGAGGCGACGGCGCGACCCGACGGGGAGGTGTGGTTCTCCTGGTCCTCGGCCGCGCAGCCGCCGGCGCTGCGCACCACCCGCAGTGAGCGGCCGCTCATCGTGCCCGTCGGCCCACGCCCGCGGCCCTCGGTGGAGGTCCGCGACGTCGAGGTCGAGGGTCCGGGCGGCACGATCCACTCCCTCCTGCGGCTGCCGACGGGCGGACAGGCGCCCTACCCCGTCGTCGTCGACGTCCACGGCGGGCCGGCGGACCACCGCACCGACTCCTTCTCCCCCACTCTCGCGGCGTGGGTCGACCAGGGCTTCGCCGTGCTCAGCGTGAACTTCCGCGGGTCGACCGGCTACGGCACCCGGTGGCGCGACGGGATCGAGGGGCAGGTCGGCCTCGTCGAGCTCGCCGACATCGCGGCCGTCCACGACCACCTCGTCGCGGCCGGCACGCTCGACCCCGCCCGCTCGGTGCTCGCCGGCGCCTCCTGGGGCGGCTACCTCACCCTCCTCGGCCTGGGCACCCAGCCCGAACGGTGGTCCCTCGGCCTGGCCGACGTGCCCGTCGCGGACTACGTGGCCGCCTACGAGGACGAGACGGCCCAGCTCCAGGCCTTCGACCGGGCCCTGTTCGGGGGCAGCCCGGAGGAGGTCCCCGCGGCGTACGCGGCGGCCAGCCCCATCACCTACGTCGAGGACGTGCGCGCGCCCGTCCTCGTCCTCGCCGGGCTCAACGACCCTCGCTGCCCGCTGCGGCAGGTGGAGCGCTACGTCGACGCCCTGCGCCGGCGCGGCGGGACGGTCGAGCTCTACCAGTTCGCCGCCGGTCACGGCTCGCAGGTGGACGCCGAGCGGATCCGCCAGCTCCGACTGCAGCTCGACTTCGTCCGGCGGCACCTGGGCTGAGGGCGGGCGCCGGGAGTTGGTAGCGTTCCGGCGTGCTCCAACCGACCGACCAGACCTCCACCCGACTGGACTGGGTGGACCTCGCCAAGGCGGTCGCCATCGTCCTCGTCGTCCTCTACCACGTCGGGGGGACGGGGGCCGGGCGCCTCCTGCCCGGCGCGGACAGCTGGGCGGTCGACGGCTGGCGGCTGGTCAACTCCGCACTGCTGCCGGTCCGCATGCCGCTCTTCTTCCTCGCCTCGGGGGTGCTCGCGGCCCGCGCGCTGGAGCGCGGGTGGCGGCGGCTGCTGCGGCCACGGGTGGGCAACCTGCTGTGGCCCTTCCTCCTGTGGAGCGTCGTCTTCGCCCTCGTCACCGGCTTCGCGTACGCGCCGGAGGACCCCCTCGGCTACGCCCGCGACAACCTCGCCGCCATCCCGGTCGGCGGCACCGCCTACTGGTACCTCTCGGTCCTCGTCGTCCTCTTCGTCACCGCCCGGGTGCTCCGCCGGTTCGGCTCCTCGCTCCTCGTGCTCGCGACGGTCGCGGTGGGCGTCGCGCCGCTCGTCGCGCCCGCCCTGGCCGACGTCGTCGGGGAGGCCGCCGCCACGAACGTCGCCCGCGTCTGCTACTTCGCGGTCTGGTACTTCATCGGCTGCTTCGGGCGCCCGCTCGTCGAACGCGTCGCCGGGCTGGCCCCGTTGCCGCTGCTCGCCGTCGCCGTGCCGGCGTACGTCGGGCTCGTCCTGCTCGTGTACGTCCGCGGCACGAGCGTCGACCTCTCGGCGGTGATGTCCCTCGTCGGCCTCACCGCCGCGCTCGTGCTCTCCGCGTGGGCGGCCCGGGCCGGCTGGGTGCGCCGCCTCGCTCGGTACCTCGGTGCCCGCACGCTGGCCATCTACGTGCTGCACCCGATCCTGCTCAACCTGCTCGTCGTCGTCGCCCGGGAGTCGGGGTGGGTCGCGCCGGGAAGCCCGCTCTTCGCGCTGCTCCTCGTCCCCCTCCTGTCCCTCGCCCTCACGGCGGCCGCGACCGGGCTGTACGACCTGTCCGGGCGCGTGGGCCTGGGCTGGCTGTTCACCCTGCCGGGCCGGCGGGCATGACGCCGTCCCGCCGCGGTGGCAGGGCCACCCCGGCGGGACGGGAGGAGCGGGTCAGGCGCGGGCGAGCAGCCGCTCGGCGAGCAGCTCGGCGATCTGGATGGTGTTGAGCGCGGCGCCCTTGCGCAGGTTGTCGCCGACGACGAACAGGGCCAGGCCGCGCCCGCCCTCGACGCTCTGGTCCTGGCGGATGCGCCCGACGAACGTCGCGTCCTGCCCGGCCCCCGCGAGGGGGGTCGGGACGTCGGCGAGCTCGACGCCGGGGGCGCCGGCGAGGAGCTCACGAGCCCGCTCGGGCGTGATCGGACGCTCGAACTCGGCGTTGACCGACAGGGAGTGGCCGGTGAAGACCGGGACGCGCACGCACGTGCCGGAGACGGCGAGGTCGGGCAGGCCGAGGATCTTGCGCGACTCGTTGCGCAGCTTCTGCTCCTCGTCGGTCTCCTCGCTGCCGTCGTCGACGATGCTGCCGGCGAGCGGGACGACGTCGAAGGCGATCGGCGCGACGTAGGTCTGCGGCTCGGGGAGCGTGACCGCGGAGCCGTCGTGGACGAGCGCCGTCGGGTCCTGCTCGACGGCGGCACGCACCTGCGTGTCGAGCTCCCGCACACCGGCGAGCCCGGAGCCGGAGACGGCCTGGTAGGTCGACACGACGAGGCGCTTGAGCCCGGCCTCCTCGTGGAGCACCTTGAGGGTGGGCATCGCGGCCATGGTCGTGCAGTTCGGGTTGGCGACGATCCCGGTGGGGATGTCCTCCAGCGCCTCGGGGTTGACCTCGGAGACGACGAGCGGCACCTGGGGGTCCTTGCGCCACGCCGAGGAGTTGTCGACGACGAGCGCGCCCGCCGCGGCGAAGCGCGGGGCCTGCTCCTTGGACGTCGCGCCGCCCGCGGAGAACACCGCGATGTCGATGCCGGCGAGGTCCGCCGTCGCGACGTCCTCGACGACGACGTCCTGGCCCTTCCACGGGAGGGTCGTGCCCGCGGAGCGCGCCGAGGCGAAGTAGCGGATGCTCGCGACCGGGAAGTCGCGCTCCTCGAGGATGCGGCGCATGACCGCGCCGACCTGTCCGGTCGCGCCGACGACGGCGAGGTTGACGCCGCGTGCCTGCTCGCTCATCGGCCCGTCCCCCCGTACACGACGGCCTCGGACTCGCTGCTGTCGAGGTCGAAGGCGGTGTGGACGGCGCGGACGGCGCCGTCGAGGGACTCGGCTCGGGTGACGACCGAGATGCGGATCTCGGAGGTGGAGATCATCTCGATGTTGATGCCCGCGTCGGACAGTGCCCCGAAGAGGCGGGCGGAGACGCCCGGGTGGGAGCGCATGCCGGCGCCGACGAGGGAGAGCTTGCCGATCTGGTCGTCGTAGCGCAGGTCGGAGTAGCCGAGGTCGCCGGCGGCGGCGCGCAGCGCGGCGAGCGTGCTCGGGCCGTCGGCCTCCGGGAGGGTGAAGGAGATGTCGGTGAGGCCGGTCGCCGCGGAGGAGACGTTCTGGACGATCATGTCGACGTTCGCCCCGGCCTCGGCCACGACGGCGAACAGGCGGGCGGCCGCGCCGGGCACGTCGGGCACACCCATGACGGTGATCTTGCCCTGGCTGCGGTCGTGGGCGACCCCGGCGATGATCGGCTCTTCCATACTGCTTTCCTCCGAGGAGTCGTCGGTGCGGATCCAGGTCCCGATCTTGTTGGAGAACGAGGACCGCACGTGGATGGGCACCCCGTAGCGGCGGGCGTACTCCACCGCGCGCAGGTGCAGGATCTTGGCGCCGTGCGCCGCCATCTCCAGGGTCTCCTCGCTGGTGATGTCGGTGATCTGGCGGGCGGTGGGGACGATGCGCGGGTCGGCGGTGAACAGGCCGTCGACGTCGGTGTAGATCTCGCACACGTCAGCACCCAGCGCCGCGGCGAGGGCGACGGCGGTGGTGTCCGAGCCGCCGCGGCCGAGCGTCGTCACGTCCATCGTCTCGCTCACGCCCTGGAAGCCGGCGACGATCGCCACGCCGCCCTCCTCGATCGTCCGCGCGATGCGCTCGGGCACGACGCCGACGATCGAGGCCTTGCCGTGCGCGGCGTCGGTGAGGACGCCGGCCTGCTGGCCGGTGTAGGAGCGGGCCTCGACACCGAGCTCGGAGATCGCCATGGCGAGCAGCGACATCGAGATGCGCTCACCGGCGGTGAGGAGGATGTCGAGCTCACGCTCGGAGGGGCTGTCGGTGACCGAGGCGGCGAGGTCGAGCAGCTCGTCGGTCGTGTCGCCCATGGCCGAGACCACCACGACGACGTCGTTGCCCGCTTCCTGGGTCTCCACGATGCGTTTCGCGACGCGCTTGAGGCTGGTGGCGTCGGCGACGGACGAACCGCCGAACTTCTGCACGACTAGGGGCACGAGAGGAGCTCCGCTGGTGGTGGTGTGCACGAGGAGCCGCCGCGAGCGGCACGGCCCCGGAACGCGCCACAGTCTAGCGGTCCCGCATCGTGGGCCTCCTGGAGTCCGCGTGGTGGGAAGCGCCGGCGGCTCAGCGGGTGAGGACGTCCCAGCCGAGGCGGGTGATGAGGGCGAGGACGACGACGAGGAAGACGACCCGGATGAACCCGCTGCCCTTGGCCACGGCCATCCTCGCCCCGATGTAGCCGCCGGTGAGGTTGGCGAGGCCGAGCGCGAGGCCGAGGCCCCACAGCACCGCGCCGTAGGGCACGAAGAAGATGAGCGCGCCGAGGTTGGTCGCGAAGTTGACGATCTTCGCCAGCGCCGTGGCCGGGAGGAAGGCGTAGCCGAGGACGGAGACGAGGCTGATGACGAGGAAGGTGCCGGTGCCGGGGCCGAGCAGCCCGTCGTAGGCGCCGATCACCAGGCCGAGGCCGGCGGCGGCGAGGTGGTGGCCCCGGCCGGTCCACCGCAGGTCGGTCTGCGCGCCGATGCGCGGGCGGGCGATGGTCCAGGCGGCGACCGCGACGAGGACGACGAGAATGATCGGGGTGAACAGCTCGGCGGGGATCTGGGCGGCGAGCGCCGCCCCGCCGACGGCGCCGGCGAGCGCGGCGAGCGCCATCGGTGCCGCGGTCCGCAGGTCCGGGCCCACCCGCCGGTAGTAGGTGAGCGAGCTGACCGACGTGCCCATGATCGAGCCGACCTTGTTCGTCGCGAGCGCCTCGACGGGGCTGATCCCCGGGACGAGCAGGAGGGCCGGTAGCTGGATGAGGCCCCCGCCGCCGACGACGGCGTCGACCCACCCCGCGGTGAGGGCGGCGAGCAGGAGGAGGACGAGGGTGAGCACGTCCAGGTCGGGAGGCACGGGGCACATCCTGCCTCACGTCGGCCCGGGCCGGGCCGACCGTCCGGTCAGTCGATCTCGGCGTGCAGCGCGTCGAACTCGGCGTCGGCGGCGACGTCGGCGGGGACGTCGAGGCGCACGTGCGAGAGGACGGACAGGAGGGTGCGCAGCGCCGACGCCGCCCGGTCACCCCAGTTGGACAGGTAGGAGAACTGCCACCACCACAGCGCCTCGACGTCGTTGCCCGCCCGGTGGTGCTGCAGCCCCTGGCGCAGGGCGTGAGCGACCTCGGCAAGGTCGGCGGAGAGGGTGGCGGTGACGGAGACGTTGTCGACGAGCGGGTCGGGCACCTCGCGGTACTCGTCCAGGCCCTCGAGGAGGTTCGCCAGGCCGAGGCGCAGCGGGTCGGTGTCGGGCTCGGTGCCGTCGTCGGGCTCGAAGCGCTCGGGCGGGACGACGTCGACCACCGCGCCGAGACGGGCGCCGGCGGCCGAGAGGTCGGCGACGGCGAGCAGCAGGAGGGACATCGCGGCGTCGGGGTGCGCGCCCGCGGCGACCTCGGTGACCGTGGCGAGGTAGCGCTCGGACTCGGCGGCCATGGCCGCGGCGAGGGCGCGCAGGTCGGCGACCTCGGCCGCCGCCTCGGCGGCCCGGACGGGGTTGTGCTCAGGCATCGATCCTCCTACGTCCCTCGAACGCGCGGCCGAGGGTGATCTCGTCGGCGTACTCCAGGTCCCCGCCGACCGGCAGCCCGGAGGCCAGCCGGGAGACGGGCACGCCCATGCCCCGCAGCATTCGCGCGAGGTAGGTGGCGGTGGCCTCCCCCTCGATGTTCGGGTCGGTGGCGAGGATGACCTCGGTGACCGTCCCGTCCGCGAGGCGCGTCATGAGCTCGCGGATGCGCAGGTCGTCGGGTCCGATGCCGTTGATCGGGTTGATGGCGCCGCCGAGCACGTGGTACTTCCCGCGGAACTCGCGGGTGCGCTCGATGGCGACGACGTCCTTGGCCTCCTCGACGACGCACAGGACGTCGCTGCTGCGGCGGGGGTCGGAGCAGATGCGGCACAGCTCCGCCTCGGAGACGTTGCCGCACACGGCGCAGAAGCGGACCTTGGACTTCACCTCGGTGAGCGCGTGCGCAAGGCGCTCGACGTCGGCGGCGTCGGCGGCCAGGACGTGGAACGCGATGCGCTGCGCGCTCTTGGGTCCGACCCCGGGGAGTCGCCCGAGTTCGTCGATGAGGTCCTGGACCGCGCCTTCGTACACACGACCAGCCTACGTCCCCCCACCCACACGAGGTTGCCGCCTGGCCCGGACGCGCCCCAGAGCTCCGCCGTCACGCCCAACCTCCCTGTCGTGCACAACTCCGCTGTCACGCACAACTCCGCTCTCGCGGACGGAATCCCTCCCCCTCTCCCCCGCGAGAGCGGACTTCCGCACGAGAGCCGAGTTCCGCACGAGAGCCGGGTTCCGCACGAGAGCGGACTTCCGCACGAGAGCAGAGTTCCGTGCGAGAGTAGAGGTCCGTGCGAGAGCCGAGTTCCGTGCGAGAGCCGAGTTCCGTGCGAGAGCCGAGTTCTGCTCGGGAGCGGGGTTCCGAGCGGTCAGTCCTCGGAGATGATCGTCCCGCCGAGCATCCGCTCGATGAGGGGAGCCCCGACGAGACCGGAGTTCTCGGCGTCGGGGTCGTCCATGCTCGGGGTGTCGTCCGCCGGGGCGACCATCCGCCGGCTCTCCGGCGCGGAGGCCGCGCTCTGGGCCGAGCCGCCGGGGGCGTGCCGCTCCCACGGGCGCTCGCCGGACCGCTGCCCCTGCTCGGGCGCGGCCTGGGCGCGGCGCGGCGCGGGAGGAGCCGCGTCCTCGGGGCTGGGCACGGAGGGGCCCGGGTCCGGCGGGAAGGAGTCGGCGTCCGGCTCGGGCGGGCCGGACCAGGCCTCGGACGCTCCAGGCTCGGCCGGGCTCGCGGCGGAGGGGCCGGGGGCGCCCTCGTCGGACGGGCTCGCCACCGGGGCGCCGGGGCTGTCGGGCTGCGGGGCGGCGGGCGTCGCCGGTGCGGGTGTGGCCGGTGCCGGGGCGGCGAGGGCCGGTGCTGCCGGGGCCGACCATCCCTGCTCGGCGGGGGGCTGGCCCGCCGCGCTCCAGCCGCCGGCGGCGTACGGCATCCCCTGGTCGCCGCCCTCGGCCGCCTGGCTGAGCACCGCCTCGATGCGCAGCTGGACGCCGAGCGTCTCGAGCAGCGCCCGCTGCAGGGCGTCGGCGTGGGTGCCGGTGCGGAAGGTGTGGGCGAGCCCGCCGGTGTTGAAGGCCAGGTGGAGCACACCCCCGGACACCTCACCGACGTGCGCGTTCTGCGAGACGAGGGTCCACGTCGTGCGCTTGAAGCGGGCGAGGGTCGCGAGGACCTCGTTCCAGCGACGTCGGACGAGGTCCGCGTCGGGGCCGGCCTGGCCCCCCGCGGGCTGGACGGGGGTGTCCGGCGACGTCGCTGGGGGCGCCGCGGCAGCCGCGGACGGCGCCTCGTGACGCTGCCAGGCGCTCGCGCGCTGCGCCGGCGCCTCGCTCGTGGCCGGGGTCGGCTCGGGAGCCGGGGCGGGACGGGACGGTTCGCGGGACGCCCGGGTCTGCTCCTGCGAGCCGGCGGCCTCCTGCTGCTTCGCGGGCGCGCCGGTCGCCCGGGGCGACGCGGTGTCCTCGCTCGCACCGCCCGCGGGCGGTCGGTCGGGGGACGGCGCCGGACGCTGCGTGGCGGGCGGCTCGTGCTGCGTGCGCTCCTGCCGCGCGGGCGGCTCGGTGGGCGGGGTCTGCGGCGTCGCCGATGCCGCCGGGGCGGTCACGGGCCGGGCGGGACCGCGCGTCGGCTCCACACGCGTCTGCGAGACGGACGGGGAGGTGACGGGCTCGGCGGGACCGCGCGTCGGCTCCACGGGCGTCTGCGAGGCGGTCTGCCCACCCGCAGCGGGCGGGGACGCAGGGGCGGGCGCGGGCCGCTGGGCTGCCGGAGGAGCGGGCTGCACGGCCGCAGGGGCGGACGCGGCGGACCCACCGGCGGACAGGTACCGCTCGATGCGGTCCAGGCGCGCGCCGAACCCGCGGCCGGCGTCGTCGGCAGCGGGCAGGAGCAGACGCGCGCACAGCAGCTCGAGCTGGAGACGCGGGGAGGTCGCGCCGCTCATCTCGGTGAGGGCGTCGTTGACGAGGTCGCCGGCCCGGGAGAGCTCGGCCGGGCCGAGCTGCTGGGACTGCACGCGCATCCGCTCGAGCTGGTCGGCGGGCACGGAGCGGAGCACCGCGGCCGCATGGTCCCCGGACACCGCGATGATGACGAGGTCGCGGATCCGCTCGAGGAGGTCCTCGGCGAAGCGCCGCGGGTCGTGCCCGGAGTCGATGACGCGGTCGACCACGCGGAAGAGGCTCGCGCCGTCACGGGCCGCGAGGGCGTCGACGACGTCGTCGAGCAGGGTGGCGTGGGTGTAGCCGAGGAGCGCGACGGCGCGCTCGTAGCTGACCTCGCCGTCCTGTGCGCCGGCGATGAGCTGGTCGAGCACCGACAGCGAGTCACGCACGGAGCCGCCGCCGGCCCGCACGACGAGGGGCAGCACGCCGGTGGCCACCGCCACGCCCTCGGCGGCGCACAGCTCCTCGAGGTAGCCCTGCAGCCGCTCGGGTGGCACGAGCCGGAAGGGGTAGTGGTGGGTGCGCGAGCGGATGGTCCCGATGACCTTCTCCGGCTCCGTCGTCGCGAAGACGAACTTCACGTGCGCCGGGGGCTCCTCGACGAGCTTGAGCAGGGCGTTGAAGCCCTGGCTCGTCACCATGTGGGCCTCGTCGATGATGAAGATCTTGTAGCGGTCACGGGCCGGGGCGAAGGCGGCCCGCTCACGCAGCTCGCGGGCGTCGTCGACACCACCGTGCGACGCCGCGTCCATCTCGACGACGTCGAGCGAGCCCGCGCCGTCGCGTGCGAGGTCGACACAGCTCGGGCACGTCCCGCACGGGGTGTCGGTAGGCCCCTCTGCGCAGTTGAGGCAGCGCGCGAAGATCCGGGCCGACGTCGTCTTCCCGCAGCCGCGCGGGCCGGAGAAGAGGTAGGCGTGGGTGATCCGGTCGCCGCGCAGCGCGGCGCGGAGCGGGTCGGTGACGTGCTCCTGCCCGATGACGTCCGCGAAGGTCTCGGGCCGGTAGCGGCGGTACAGGGCGGTGCTCACCCGAAGAACTCTAGGCGTCTTCGAGCCCGCGTGGGGCCGCCGTGTGGATGCCCACGCGGACATGCGAGGACCCCTCGCGCACCCGCCAGAGCCCACCTGCCCTTGCTGCCTTCCGGCCCTGGGGGAGTTCAGTGGGGTGACGCCACGCGAGGGGTCGGCGACCAGTCTAACCGACGCGCGCAGTGAGGGATGCCGCACACCTGTGGTCGGCGGTTCGATCGGCGCCCCGACCTCGGGTACCCTCTACACAGCCAGGAGGATTCGCCTAGTGGCCTATGGCGCACGCTTGGAAAGCGTGTTGGGTTAACGCCCTCGGGGGTTCGAATCCCCCATCCTCCGCAGCAGAACGGGCCCGCCGGTCGACCGGCGGGCCCGTTCGCGTCTCTCCCCCTCCCGCGCGGGGCGAGGCGCACCTAGTATCGACGGGTGATCTTCAAGGCAGTCGGCGACGGGCGTCCGTACCCCGACCACGGGGTGGAGACCACCCGCGCCTGGGCCGCCGTCGCCCCACGGCAGGTCCGGCTCGACGAGCTCGTCACCACCAAGCGTGAGCTCGACCTGCGTCACCTCCTCGCGGAGGACTCGACCTTCTACGGGGACCTGTTCGCCCACGTCGTCTCCTGGCGCGGCACGCTCTACCTCGAGGACGGCCTCCACCGCGCGCTGCGGGCCGCCCTCCAGCAGCGTCTGCACGTCCACGCCCGGGTGCTCGAGCTCAACCCCGACGGCACGGTGGTCCCGCCCGCCTGAGGGCCGGCGGTCCGTCGTTTCACGCAAAGTCAGGCGCAGCCGTTACCTTGGCTCTGTGACGACCGACCTCACCGAGGCACAGCGACGCCGTGCCGCCCGTCGCCGCCACCTCCAGCAGCGGCAGACGCTGATCTTCGGCATCCTCATCACGGCGATGGTCGCGGTGGCGCTCGTCGCCGCGGCGATGTGGGGCGGTGTCATCCCTTCGCCCTTCGCCCGGCCGTTCAGCTCCCCGGAGCCCACGGACGCCGAGGCGCCGGCCGTGCCGTGCCCGCCCGCCGACGCGCTGCCCGCCCCGTTCCCCGAGATCAACGCGAACGTCTACAACGCGACCGACCAGAGCGGCCTCGCCGCGCGCACCGCCCGCGGGCTCGCGCAGTACGGCGTCGTCATCGCCCAGGAGTCCAACTACGGCGGCAGCTTCGAGGGCGTGGCGGACATCGTCGCCGGCCCGCGCGGCCTGCAGGCGGCCTACACCGTCGCCGCGATCATCCCGGGCTCGACCGTCTCCCTCGACGGCCGGGACGACGCGACCGTCGACGTCATCCTCGGCGGGGCGTTCAGCGAGGTCCCCGCCCCCGAGGCGGCGGGCTTCGACCCCAACGAGCCGCTCGCGCCGCCGCCGGGCTGCTCCCCGGTCACCGTCCCGGACGACGACGTCGTCGAGGAAGCGCCCGCCGCGGGCTGACCCGCCCAGCCTCCTGGGCCGGGCGGGCCGCCTCGCTCAGTGCTCGCGGGAAGGGTCGGGCACGGACGCCGGGCTCGCCGCCTCCGCGCTCGTCCCGCGCCAGCGGGCCACGGAGCGCATGACGTGGAAGACGCCGAGCGCGGCAGCGGTACCGAGCGCGATGCCCTCGAACCGCATCTCCCCGGCCACCCACGTGTAGTTGGCGATCCCGACGATGAGCGCGATCGCGGCCGTCGTGAGGTTCACCGGGTCGGCGAAGTCGACCTTGTTCTGCACCCAGATGCGGGCGCCGAGGACGCCGATCATGCCGTAGAGCACGGTGGCCGCGCCGCCGAGGACGCCCGGGGGAACGGTGTTGATGAGCTCCCCGAACTTCGGGGAGAGGCTGAGCAGGAGCGCGACGCCGGCGGCCACGAAGTACGCGGCCGTCGAGTAGACACGGGTCGCGGCCATGACGCCGATGTTCTCCGCGTAGGTCGTCGTGCCCGAGCCGCCACCGGCGCCGGCGAGCGTCGTGGCGAGGCCGTCGGCGAACAGCGCGCGCCCGGTGACGTCGTCGAGGTTCTCCCCCGTCATCGCGGCCACCGACTTCACGTGACCGACGTTCTCGGCGATGAGGACGAAGACGACGGGCACGAACAGGCCCATGAGGGTGAGGTCGAAGGTGGGGGTGGTGAAGGTCGGCAGGCCGACCCACGCCGCCTCGCCGACGGGGGTGAAGTCCACCTCGCCGCGCACGACCGCGACGACGTAGCCGGCGAGAACACCGACGAGGATCGCGAGGCGGCCGAGGATGCCGCGGAACAGCACCGTCACGAGGACGACGACGGCGATCGTCACCAGCGCCGTCGGCGGCGCCTGGGAGACGTTGGACCACGCGCTCGGCGCGAGGTTGAACCCGATGAGCATGACGACCGTGCCGGTGACGATCGGCGGCATGACGACGTCGATCCACCGCGCACCCGCGAAGTGGACGACGAGGCCGATGACGGCGAGCAGCGCACCGGTGATGAGGATGCCGCCGAGCGCGGCGGGCATCCCGCCGACCTCCTGCGCGGCGGCGATCGGGGCGAGGAACGCGAAGCTCGACCCGAGGTAGCTCGGCACCCGGTTGCGGGTGATGAGCAGGAACAGGACCGTGCCGACCGCGGAGAAGAAGAGCGTGGTCGACGGCGGGAAGCCGGTGATGAGCGGGACGAGGAACGTCGCGCCGAACATCGCGACGACGTGCTGGGCGCCGATGCCGATGGTGCGCGGCCAGCTCAACCGTTCCTGGGGAGCGACCACCTCCCCCGGACCGACTCGAACGCCGTCGCCGTGGACCGTCCAGATCGCCATGTCTCTCCCATTCACCAGGTGTCTTGCCGCGGCGCAGGATATCCGCTCCACGGGCGGCAGCCTCGGGACGTCCGGCCGTGGGATCCTGGGCGGCGTGAGCGACGGCGGGTGGCAGGCACCGGGGCACGAGGGCGGCAACCGTCCCGAGCCCGAGCCGTACCAGTCCGCGCCCGCTGCGGGACAGTCCTCGGCCACGCCGTACGCCGCGCCCACACCGGCCTACACGCCCTTCCCCACGCCGGCGCCCGGGGCGCCGCTGGCGTTCGCGACGAGCGACCGGCACCGCGACCGGGTGCTCGGTGGCCAGGGGTACGAGACGCCCGCCTACCGCAACGACTCCTTCGCCGCCGCGTCGATGGTGCTCGGCGTCGTCGGGATCCTCGTCCCCGGCGTGTGCCTGCTCGCGATCGCCTGCGGCCACTACGCCCGGCACCGGCTGCGCCGCTCCTACGAGGGCGGGCGCGGGCTGGCCGTGGCGGGGATCGTGCTGGGGTACGCGACGACCGCCGTCTGGCTGGCGGTGGCCCTCCTGTACGTCAGCACCCGGGCGCTGCTCTGAACCACGGTGCCGCCCGCGTTAGGCTGCCGAGGTGAAGCCCTTCCTCCTCATCGCCACGCGTTCCGAGGACGCCGCAGCCGACTCCGAGTACGCCTCGATCCTCGACCTCGGCGGGCTGGAGGAGCGCGACCTGCACCGCCTCCGGCTGGAGACGACGCCGCTGCCGGACCTCGACCTCGACGCCTACTCGGGCATCATCGTCGGCGGCAGCCCGTTCACCAGCTCGGTGCCCACCGAGTTCAAGAGCGACACCCAGCTGCGCGTCGAGGCGGAGCTCGGCACGCTCCTCGACGAGGTGTGGGACCGCGACTTCCCGTTCTTCGGCGCGTGCTACGGCATCGGGACTCTCGCCCGGCACATCGGCGGGGTCATCGACGGCACCTACTCCGAGCCGATCAGCGCACCCCTCATCACCCTCACCGAGGCAGGCCAGGCCGACCCGCTCCTCGCCGGGGTTCCCGAGCAGTTCGAGGCGTTCGTCGGACACAAGGAGGCGTGCACGCACCTGCCCGACACGGCCGTCGTCCTCGCCTCCTCCGAGCAGTGCCCCGTGCAGATGTTCCGGGTGCGCACCAACCTCTACGGCACCCAGTTCCACCCCGAGCTCACCCTGGACGCGCTCGTCGAGCGGATGACGGTCTACCGGCACGCGGGCTACTTCCCGCCCGAGGACTTCGAGGAGGTCCGCCGGGCCGTCTCGGCCGCGGACGTCAGCCACGCCCGGCGGGTGCTGCGCAACTTCGTCGAGCGCTACGCGAGCTGACCGGCCGGGTCAGCGGCCCTCGGCGGGCAGCGACGCGAGCAGGGACCGCTCGGCCGCGCCGGCCTCGTGGGCGAGGTCCCACAGCACCGTGGACGCGGTGCCGGACGGCCCTGCGGCGTCGTCCGCCGGGCTGTGGCGGGCGAGCTCGGCCGTGACGAGGTCGACGTCCTCGCTCGTGAGCTCGGTGGCGTCGGCGAGGACGGTGAGGTTGCGCAGACGCGTGCGCAGCGTGTCGAGGTCGGCGAGCTGACGACTGTCGAGCCGGTCCCGGTCGGGGACGAGCTCGTCCTGCAGCCGCTCGGCGTCGCGGAGCACGGTGATGTCCTCCGGCCGCCGCGATGCCGTGCCGGTGGCCGAGGCCCGCAGGGCCGCGACGGTGGCCGCGGTGGCGGCCTCGACCCGCTCCCGCAGCGGCGGGGGTCGGAAACCGGGGATGACGACGTAGCCGAGGACCACCCCGAGGAGCACCGCGCACGCGGTGAGGCCGACGTACTGGAGGAGGAGGTTCACGGGGTCGAGGTCGCGGCTCACGGAGTTGAAGCCGACGCTGACGACGACCATGAACGCACTGCCCAGTGCCGGGCGGGTGACGACGTACCAGAGTCCTAGGCACAGGGAGACGGTGGCGACCATGACGAGGTAGTCGGACGGGACGAGCAGGAGGACGACCGCGACGGTGAGCGAGCCGGCGACGACGCCGACGATCTTGTTCCGCGTCTTGGCCGCGGTCTCGCTCCAGGTCGCCTGGAGGATGCTGAAGGTCGCGAGCAGCGCGGTGGACACGAGCGGGTCGCCGCGATCGAGCCGCGAGGTGACGAGCAGCATGAGGAGGACGGCGAGTGCCGTGCGGAACGCGTGCCGGACCTGGACGGAGCGCAGTCGCGCCGACGGGTGGAGCACCGCCTCCTTGAGCTGCTCGCCCCGGTCCCGGTCCAGGTGGACGGGGGTGGTGTCGCGCCCGTCGACCGCCTGCTCGACGGTGTCGAGGGCGCGGGCGGCGTCGGCGAGGGGACCGTCGGCGGGTTCCGCTGCCGGTGACCGTGCCGGGTCCGGGCTCGGGGTGTCCGCCTTGGCCCGGGCGGGCTTGGCCTTGATCCGCCCCGCGAGGTCCTCGGCCCGCGCACGGAGGGCGGCGACGGCGTCGGGGTCGGCCCGCCCCGACAGCTCCGCGGCGCGGACGGCGAGGCGGTAGCGTGAGCCGCCCTCGAGGGCGTCCGCGAGCCAGCGCTGTCTGCGGTCGGCGAGCCAGGTGCCGAACGCGCCCGCCGCCGCGGAAGCCGGGTCCTCGGCGACGAGAACCGCGGCGACCTGCTCGCGGGTGGGCTTGGACGGGTCGGAGATCCCCATGAGGACCCGCAGCACGAGCGCGACGACGACGCCCGCGACGGCGGCGGCGATGATCTGCTCGTGGTCCGCACCGCCCATGGGCGCATAGCCGTAGCCGAACATCGTCGTCATGCCGAGCCCCATGCCGGCGTTGGCGAAACGGGGACCGATGAGCGGGAGCAGACCCGCGACGAAGGTGAGAAGGACGACGAGGGCGATCGCCGCCGGGCGGGAGGATTCCGCGACCAGACGCGGCAGCGCCGCGGCGACAACGAGCAGCGGCCCCAGGATCAGGGCGACCCGAAGATCGGGCCACAGCGGGCCACCCAGGAACGCGACGAGGGAGAACATGCCGGTGAGGCCGCCGATGATGCCGGCCGCGCCGGCCCCCCAGGAGTCGGCGAGCAGCACCGAGGGCACGACGACGATGATCATGAGGACGATGAGCAACGGGCTGCCCCTGGGGCGCCGGGGCGCTGCCGTGTTCCCGGACTGCGCGGACGCTCCCCCACGCACGTGCGATGACGCGCTCATGTCAGCGACGGTAGAGGCGAAGTATGGAGGGCGCCACAGATCCCCGAGCTGCTCGAGCGCCGCGAAGCGCACTGACCTCGCCGCCGTCGACGGGGCGGCCACTTGGGTCCAGAAACACGTGTGGGCCGCAACCCAAGGGTTGCGGCCCACACGGTAATGGGTGTTCGGCGGCGTCCTACTCTCCCACGCAGTCTCCCACGCAGTACCATCGGCGCTGAAGGGCTTAGCTTCCGGGTTCGGAATGGGACCGGGCGTTTCCCCTTCGCTATGACCGCCGTAACTCTATGGAGATGTCACCCGTGTGTGGGTGGCTCCAGAACCGTACAGTGGACGCGTCATCACAAGACCTGATAGTTGTGGTGAAGTTGTCGGCCAATTAGTACCGGTCAGCTTCACACGTTGCCGTGCTTCCACATCCGGCCTATCAACCCAGTGTTCTGCTGGGGGCCTTCCCACCCGAGGGTGGTGGAAACCTCATCTTGAAGCAGGCTTCCCGCTTAGATGCTTTCAGCGGTTATCCCTTCCGAACGTAGCCAACCAGCCATGCTCCTGGCGGAACAACTGGCACACCAGAGGTTCGTCCGTCCCGGTCCTCTCGTACTAGGGACAGGTCTTCTCAAGTTTCCTGCGCGCGCAGCGGATAGGGACCGAACTGTCTCACGACGTTCTAAACCCAGCTCGCGTACCGCTTTAATGGGCGAACAGCCCAACCCTTGGGACCTACTCCAGCCCCAGGATGCGACGAGCCGACATCGAGGTGCCAAACCATGCCGTCGATATGGACTCTTGGGCAAGATCAGCCTGTTATCCCCGGGGTACCTTTTATCCGTTGAGCGACGGCGCTTCCACAAGCCACCGCCGGATCACTAGTTCCGACTTTCGTCCCTGCTCGACCTGTCAGTCTCACAGTCAAGCTCCCTTGTGCACTTACACTCGACACCTGATTGCCAACCAGGCTGAGGGAACCTTTGAGCGCCTCCGTTACATTTTGGGAGGCAACCGCCCCAGTTAAACTACCCACCAGGCACTGTCCCTGATCCGGATTACGGACCGAGGTTAGATGTTCAGAACGACCAGAGTGGTATTTCAACGATGACTCCACAACCACTGGCGTGGCTGCTTCACAGTCTCCCACCTATCCTACACAAGCCGTCCCGAACACCAATACCAAGCTATAGTAAAGGTCCCGGGGTCTTTCCGTCCTGCTGCGCGAAACGAGCATCTTTACTCGTAGTGCAATTTCGCCGAGTTCACGGTTGAGACAGCGGAGAAGTCGTTACGCCATTCGTGCAGGTCGGAACTTACCCGACAAGGAATTTCGCTACCTTAGGATGGTTATAGTTACCACCGCCGTTTACTGGGGCTTAAATTCTGAGCTTCGCCCCGAAGGGCTGACCCGTCCTCTTAACCTTCCAGCACCGGGCAGGCGTCAGTCCGTATACATCGTCTTGCGACTTCGCACGGACCTGTGTTTTTAGTAAACAGTCGCTTCTCCCTGGTCTCTGCGGCCCGAAAGGGCTAGCCAGCAAGTGGCTTCACCCCTCAGGCCCCCCTTCTCCCGAAGTTACGGGGGCATTTTGCCGAGTTCCTTAACCGTGATTTTCTCGATCGCCTTGGTATTCTCTACCTGACCACCTGAGTCGGTTTAGGGTACGGGCGGCTAACACCTCGCGTCGAGGCTTTTCTTGGCAGCATAGGATCACCCTGCTTCCCGCATTCGCGGTCACCATCAGGTCTGAGGCTGTATGAGGTCCGGATTTGCCTGGACCTCGCCCTGCTCCCTTGGACGTGCATAGCCATAAAACACGCGGTGGCTACCTGTCTGCGTCACCCCTGTTAATACGCTTACCTAATACCGGTTCGGGTTCCGCGCGCGGCCGGCCCCGGCCCCGAAGGGCACAAGGACGGCGTTGGGCGGTTAGCATCACCGGGCTCGGTATGGGCGGTGTTTCGCCGGTACGGGAATATCAACCCGTTGTCCATCGACTACGCCTGTCGGCCTCGCCTTAGGTCCCGACTTACCCAGGGCGGATTAACCTGGCCCTGGAACCCTTGGTCATTCGGCGGACGGGTTTCTCACCCGTCTTTCGCTACTCATGCCTGCATTCTCACTCGTGTGGGATCCACCACTGGGTCACCCCGCAGCTTCACCTCCCACACGACGCTCCCCTACCCACCAACACCCCTGAACACCCGCCCGTAGGCGAGAGCTGAGGAACATGTGTCAGTGCCACGGCTTCGGCGGTGTGCTTGAGCCCCGCTAAATTGTCGGCGCAGAATCACTTGACCAGTGAGCTATTACGCACTCTTTCAAGGGTGGCTGCTTCTAAGCCAACCTCCTGGTTGTCTGTGCAACTCCACATCCTTTCCCACTTAGCACACGCTTAGGGGCCTTAGCCGGTGGTCTGGGCTGTTTCCCTCTCGACGACGAAGCTTATCCCCCGCCGTCTCACTGCTGCGCTTACACTTACCGGCATTCGGAGTTTGGCTGACGTCAGTAACCTGTTGGGGCCCATCGGCCATCCAGTGCTCTACCTCCGGCAAGAAACACGCAACGCTGCACCTAAATGCATTTCGGGGAGAACCAGCTATCACGAAGTTTGATTGGCCTTTCACCCCTACCCACAGGTCATCCCCTCAGTTTTCAACCTAAGTGGGTTCGGTCCTCCACGCGGTCTTACCCGCGCTTCAACCTGCCCATGGGTAGATCACTTCGCTTCGGGTCTAGAGCATGCGACTCATTCGCCCTGTTCGGACTCGCTTTCGCTACGGCTTCCCCACACGGGTTAACCTCGCCACATACCACTAACTCGCAGGCTCATTCTTCAAAAGGCACGCCGTCACCCCAGCTACGGAGGCTCCGACGGATTGTAAGCATCCGGTTTCAGGTACTATTTCACTCCCCTCCCGGGGTACTTTTCACCTTTCCCTCACGGTACTTGTCCGCTATCGGTCACTAGGTAGTATTTAGGCTTAGCAAGTGGTCTTGCCAGATTCACACGGGATTTCACGGGCCCCGTGCTACTCGGGATCCCCACCGGGAGGCGCCACCATTTCGTCTACGGGGGTCTCACCCTCTGTGCCCGGCCTTCCCAGACCGTTCGACTATGACGACGCTTTCTCACTCCCTACCAGGCCGGCAGGCCTGGTTGGCGGGTCCCACGACCCCGGAGGTGCAACGACTGCCGTCTATCACACACCCCCGGTTTAGCCTCATCCGCTTTCGCTCGCCACTACTCACGGAATATCTCTTCCTGTGGGTACTGAGATGTTTCACTTCCCCACGTTCCCTCCACACGCCCTATACATTCAGGCGCGGGTAACCGGGCATGACCCCGGCTGGGTTTCCCCATTCGGACATCCTCGGATCACGGTTCGTTAGCCAACTCCCCGAGGCTTATCGCAGGCCACCACGTCCTTCTTCGGCTCCTAGTGCCAAGGCATCCACCGAATGCTCTTAATAACTTGACCACAAAAGATCAAAGATGCTCGCGTCCACTGTACAGTTCTCAAGCAACCCACCGACCAACCCCCACCCCACACCACAACGGGCACCAGGGGCGAGCAGAAGGCGGTCACGGTCGAGACAACAACCCCCACAACCAGCCGTACGGCCGGCGCGGGCGCCTGTTCCCTCAGGACCCAACAGCATGCCAAGCCTTCGATGTTCCACCCATGAGCAACCACCGGACACTCATTCGGCATCCGCGTGGCACCTGACACCCCCGTAGGCCCCGACGAAGCGGGCGAGGATGTGGTGAGCTCCTTAGAAAGGAGGTGATCCAGCCGCACCTTCCGGTACGGCTACCTTGTTACGACTTCGTCCTAATCGCCAGTCCCACCTTCGACGGCTCCCCCCACAAGGGTTGGGCCACCGGCTTCGGGTGTTACCGACTTTCATGACGTGACGGGCGGTGTGTACAAGGCCCGAGAACGTATTCACCGCAGCGTTGCTGATCTGCGATTACTAGCGACTCCGACTTCATGGGGTCGAGTTGCAGACCCCAATCCGAACTGAGACCGGCTTTTTGGGATTCGCTCCACCTCGCGGTATCGCAGCCCTTTGTACCGGCCATTGTAGCATGCGTGAAGCCCAAGACATAAGGGGCATGATGATTTGACGTCATCCCCACCTTCCTCCGAGTTGACCCCGGCAGTCTCCCATGAGTCCCCGGCATAACCCGCTGGCAACACAGGACAAGGGTTGCGCTCGTTGCGGGACTTAACCCAACATCTCACGACACGAGCTGACGACAACCATGCACCACCTGTACACCGACCTTACGGGGAGCACATCTCTGCACTTTTCCGGTGTATGTCAAGCCTTGGTAAGGTTCTTCGCGTTGCATCGAATTAATCCGCATGCTCCGCCGCTTGTGCGGGCCCCCGTCAATTCCTTTGAGTTTTAGCCTTGCGGCCGTACTCCCCAGGCGGGGCACTTAATGCGTTAGCTGCGGCACGGAACCCGTGGAATGGGTCCCACACCTAGTGCCCAACGTTTACGGCATGGACTACCAGGGTATCTAATCCTGTTCGCTCCCCATGCTTTCGCTCCTCAGCGTCAGTAACGGCCCAGAGACCTGCCTTCGCCATCGGTGTTCCTCCTGATATCTGCGCATTCCACCGCTACACCAGGAATTCCAGTCTCCCCTACCGCACTCTAGTCTGCCCGTACCCACTGCAGGCGCAAGGTTAAGCCTTGCGTTTTCACAGCAGACGCGACAAACCGCCTACGAGCTCTTTACGCCCAATAATTCCGGACAACGCTTGCGCCCTACGTATTACCGCGGCTGCTGGCACGTAGTTAGCCGGCGCTTCTTCTGCAGGTACCGTCACCCGAAGGCTTCTTCCCTACTGAAAGAGGTTTACAACCCGAAGGCCGTCATCCCTCACGCGGCGTCGCTGCATCAGGCTTTCGCCCATTGTGCAATATTCCCCACTGCTGCCTCCCGTAGGAGTCTGGGCCGTGTCTCAGTCCCAGTGTGGCCGGTCACCCTCTCAGGCCGGCTACCCGTCGTCGCCTTGGTAGGCCTTCACCCCACCAACAAGCTGATAGGCCGCGAGCCCATCCCTGACCAATAAATCTTTCCACACACACCCATGCGGGCACGCGTCATATCCGGTATTAGCCACGATTTCTCGTAGTTATCCCGAAGTCAGGGGCAGGTTACTCACGTGTTACTCACCCGTTCGCCACTAATCCACCCAGCAAGCTGGGCATCATCGTTCGACTTGCATGTGTTAAGCACGCCGCCAGCGTTCGTCCTGAGCCAGGATCAAACTCTCCGTAAATGTCTAGCGCCACCCCCGAAGGGGTAACAACCATACGAAGACACCCACCAACCACAAGAGCCGGCAGGCAATCCAGGCAAACCCACCCACGGAAAGGAAACCGCGAGCAGGCAACCAAACAAACAGACCCTCAAACACCCAGCCCCGAAAGACCAGGCACCATCAGATCTAAATGGCATCAAAAAACTTGGCACACTGTTGAGTTCTCAAGAAACAGACACACACCGCCGCGAACACGACCATCAGATCGCATCCCGGCCGGGGCTGGCCGTTCAACTTTACCCGCGGAGACTCCCACACACAACTTCAGTCGGTGTGATCCCCGCCTCCGGGTCCTCATGCGAACTCTGCGGCTCAGCCACAGTCGCTAGGATGAGGGCTGCCTCTCCCGGGACCGGCCACCGGGCCTCTCGGCCTCGTGTCCGTGCCTCCCTGGGGGGCAACGAGGTGAAACATTACGGCCTTCCCGCACCGACGTCAAACGGCGCGAGCACCCCCGCCGGCGACGTCGCCGAATCGTCTCTGACCTGCACGTTCACGACTCGCAGCCGGGCCGCCCACGGGGCCGCGGGCGGAAATCTGTTCGTGAGGCCTCGTTCACATCCGAGCGGTGCTCCGCCTGCGCCCCCCGGCACCGGGGGCCGTACTGGGCCCGCCCGCGCGGACGCCGGTCCGCGGCCACCCCGCCGGCTCCGTGGCCACTCGGTCGGCCGGCGATCTCCTTCGGCCTGCGGGCTGGGTCCATGTGCGGGCGGCTCCGCACGCGCACGGACGCGGAGCGGTCGTCGCCCGGGTCCGACGGCGGGGGCCGAGCGCTGGGCGCCAGTCGGTCGGGCCGGCTCCGCACCGCCGGCGTCTATAGGCGCCGACGTCTCCATCTGTGCGGGCCGGCGTGCTCGGTCGGCCGTGACGCCGCGGCCTGGACGACGACGTCGGCGTACCTCGGATGTGTCTCGTCGGGACGCCGCCCCGAGTGGCCACCGGTCCGCGCTCGGCTCGGCCGCTTCCCGTGGCGCGTCGTCTCCCCTTCTCCGCGGAGCGGCGAGACGGCAGCCGGGCTGCGGTCGACGACGCCGGCACTGCTCCTGCCGCATCCTCACGGAGCTCCAGGCGTCCGGGCCGGTACGACGAAGGGCCCCGGCCGCAGCATTCTGCGGGCGGGGCCCTTCGGGTGGCGGTAGCGGTGGGATTTGAACCCACGGTGGCTTGCACCACACAGCATTTCGAGTGCTGCACCTTCGGCCGCTCGGACACGCTACCTCGGCGACCGAGTGTACCGGCCGCCCTCTCCCGTACCCAAAACGATCCCGGAATCCGCGGTGTGGCGCTCACCTCAGGCCTGTCCCACCGGGGCGTCGCTGGTGGGCCGGGGTTAGCCTCGAGGGGTGCAGCACCGCCGTCCGATCATCGTCGCGCCGGGCGCCGAGACGGCCACGCCCGAGCCCGCGGACGTCCCGGCGACGCTCGCACCCGTCGTCGAGATCCTCTCCGCCGCGACGACGACGGCGGCCCTCACCGGCGCCGGCATCTCGACCGACTCGGGGGTGCCGGACTACCGCAGCCCGGGCTCCCCGCCGCGCCGTCCGATGACGCACCAGGAGTTCCTCGCCTCCGACGCCCAGCGGCGCCACTACTGGGCGCGCAACCACCTCGGCTGGCGCTTCCTGCGCGCCGCCCTGCCCAACGCCGGGCACCGGGCGCTCGCCCGACTCGAGCACACCGGCGTCGTCAACGGCGTCGTCACCCAGAACGTCGACCTGCTCCACCTGCGGGCCGGGTCGCACAACGTCATCCACCTCCACGGCCGCTACGACCGGGTCGTGTGCCTCCAGTGCGGGACGGTGATCTCGCGCGAGACCTACGACGCCGTCCTCACCGCGCTCAACCCGGGCTGGCGCGAGCGCCACATCGACGACGTCGAGCTGGCCCCCGACGCCGACGCCGCCCTCGAGAGCACCGCAGACTTCCGCATCGCCCCGTGCGCGCGCTGCGGCGGCGTCCTCACGCCCGACGTCGTCTTCTTCGGCGGCACGACGCCGCGCGCCCGCGTCGAGGCGGCGCGGGCGATCGTCGCGGAGGCCGAGGCGCTGCTCGTCGTCGGGTCCTCGCTCGCGGTGATGTCGGGGCTGCGGTTCGTGCGCCAGGCCGCGAAGGAGGGCAAGCCGGTGGTCATCATCAACCGCGGGCCCACCCGCGGGGACGCACTGGCCACGCTCAAGGTCGAGATGAGCACGACCCGCGCGCTCACCCACCTCACCGAGGTGCTCTGAGGCTCACCGGCGCGCGGCGAAGAAGTCACGCAGCAGCCGCGCGGAGCGCTCCTCCTCCACCCCGCCGACGACCTCGGCACGGTGGTTGAGCCGCGAGTCGCGCACGACGTCGCGCACCGACCCGCACGCCCCGGCCTTCGGGTCCCACGCGCCGAGCACCACCCGCTCCAGACGCGCGAGCACGATCGCGCCGGCGCACATCGTGCACGGCTCGAGGGTGACGACGAGCGTGCACCCCTCGAGGCGGCCCGAGCCCACCGCCGCGGCCGCGGCGCGGATGGCGAGCATCTCGGCGTGCGCCGTCGGGTCGTTGTCGACCTCGCAGCGGTTGTGCGCCGTCGCGAGCACGCGACCGGCGGGGTCGAGCACGACGGCACCGACGGGGACGTCACCGTCGCGCGCCGCGTGTTCCGCGAGCTCCAGGGCGGTGTCCATCGCCACGTTCCACACTGCCATGACCTCTATCCTGCCCGCGGCCACCCTCACCCGGTACGTTCTACCCATGCGCCTGCACGTCGCCGACCATCCGCTCATCGCCCACAAGCTCACCGTCCTGCGGGACGAGAGGACGGAGTCGCCGACCTTCCGGCTGCTCGTCGACGAGCTCGTCACCCTTCTCGCCTACGAGGCCACCCGCGAGGTGCGCACCACGCAGGTGGAGATCACGACGCCCGTCGCCGCCGCGACCGGGACCCACCTCGCCTCCCCGCGGCCGCTCGTCGTGCCGATCCTGCGCGCCGGCCTGGGCATGCTCGAGGGCATGACCCGCCTGCTGCCGACGGCCGAGGTGGGCTTCCTCGGGCTGCAGCGCGACCACCACACCCTCGAGGCGATCACCTACGCGAACCGGCTGCCGGACGACATCAGCGGCCGCCAGGTCTTCGTCCTCGACCCGATGCTCGCGACCGGCAACACCCTCGTGGCCGCCATCGAGTACCTCCTCGAGCGCGGGGCGCGCGACGTCACGGCGATCTGCCTGCTCGTCGCGCCGGAGGGCCTGCGCACCGTGGAGCAGACCGTCGGCAAGCGCGGTGAGGTCAAGATCGTCACCGCCGCCGTCGACGAGCGCCTCGACGAGAACGCCTACATCGTGCCGGGCCTCGGCGACGCCGGCGACCGCCTCTACGGCGTCGTCGACTGAGCCTGCCGCTTCCCACTCTGCGCCCGTTCCTGCGACTGCGCGCCCGCTCTGCCGGGCGCACGGTCGCGGGAGCGGGCGCACTGTCGTTCCCGCGCAGCTGCTCCTGTTACTGATGTTACGAATGTGACAGAAGTCCACTGCTGTGGCTACGCTGACGCCAACCAACCGGTCCGTCGGCCCTCCACCCTCCCGCCGCCGGGCCCCGGTGGTGGAGGGTGCGCGCCTACTGGCGCTGGAGGATCCTCGTGACACATCGACACCGGGCGGCAGGGCGCCGCTCACGTCGCGTCCTCGCACGTCTGGGCACGGTAGCCACCGCCGTGACGCTCGGGGCGACGGTCCTCGCGAGCACGGTGACCGCTGCCCCGACGCTCCCCGGCTGGCTGCTCCTGCCCCTCGAGGCCAGCGGCATGCCCGCCCACCTCACCACCCCGCTGACCGTCACCGCCCCGCCCGAGCGCGCCGAGGTCATGATCGACCTGGCCGACTACGTGGCCGCGCAGGAGACGACCAAGGCCCCGGTGGCGCCGCTCGTCGCGCCCGAGCCGCCGATCGAGAAGGTGGAGCCGGCCCCGCTCGTCGCGGAGCCCGCACCGGTCACCACGCCGGAGGGCGAGACGCCCGTCCTCGTACCCGACGACGCCGAGGCGACGGTCCCGCAGGTGGAGGAGACGACCGAGCCGGTCCCGGCGCCGGACCCCGAGCCGGAGCAGCTCCCCGCCGTCGTCCCCTCGCCGGAGCCGGAGCCTTCGCCGGAACCGGAGCCCGAGCCCGAGCCCGTGCCGAGCGAGCCGGCGCCGCAGCCCTCGCAGGCCCCGGAGCCCGAGCCGGCGCCGAGCACCTCCCCCGAGCCGGAGACCACGCCGATACCTGCGCCCACCACGCCGGCTCCGGCCCCCGAGCCCTCGCCGTCGCCGTCGCCCACCCCGTCTCCGAGCCCGACGCCGTCGCCCACGCCGACGCCGACGCCGACGCCCGAGCCGACGCCCGAGCCGCAGCCGGCAGGGGACGCCGCGACTGCTCGCAGCACCCTGCTCGGGCTCGTCAACGCCCACCGCGCCAACCACGGCCTGCCGCCGCTGCAGTACGACGGCCACCTGCAGAACGTCGCCCAGAACTGGGCGAACCGGCTGCGCACGATCGACGCCGTCCAGCACAACCCGTACTACCGCAGCCAGGTCGGCTGCTTCGGCGGCACGTGGGGCGGGTGCAGCGAGCTCATCATCCGCAACACCGGCGGCGCGCAGATGAACTTCGGCTCGCTGCTGCGCTGGATGCACGCCTGGTGGGTCGACTCCGCGACCCACAACCAGGCGATGCTCGACCCGCGGTACACCCACGTGGGCTACGGGTTCGTGTGGAGCGAGTCGGGCACGCCCTACGCGGTGGCGGTGCTCGCGCAGCGGTACTGACGCGCGGCGCTGTTGAGGCTCAGCGCACGCGGAAGCCCTGCTCCCCCTCGGGCTCCGTGACGCGCACGGAGACGTCGTCCACGCGCGCCGCGGGCGGGCCGGTGCGCAGCCAGCGCAGCACCCGGTCGACGGCGTCGTCCTCCCCTTCGAGGACCGCCTCGACCCGACCGTCGGGCAGGTTGCGCACCCAGCCGGCGACGCCCGCGCGCTGGGCCTCGGTCGCGCACGACCAGCGCATCCCCACGCCCTGCACCCGCCCGGTCACCGTCACGTGGCAGCGCCGCATCCCTGCTCCTTCCGTCACGGGCGAGCCTGCCACCTCCTTGCGCTCGTGTCCCGGCCGTGTCCGGCCGGTCCGCTTGCCAGGATGTGCCCATGCCCGACGACGCCGTCCACCTCGCTGCCCCCGTCCCCGACGTCCTCGGGGAGCCGTGGGTCCAGCGCCGTATGACGCTGCGGCCCTCCGCGGACTACGACGGGCACGCCGAGGCGGTGCTCGTCCACCAGCGGGAGCCGGTCAACCGCCGTGCCGTGCTCTACCTCCACGGGTTCACCGACTACTTCTTCCAGGCCGCCCACGCCGAGCGTTGGGTCGCGGCCGGGTTCGACTTCTACGCCCTCGACCTGCGCACGAACGGTCGCGCCGTCGGCGAGCGGACGCGGTCCGGGGACGTGCGGGACCTGCGCCACCACGACGAGGAGATCGACGCCGCCCTGCGCGCGATCCGGGCCGACGGCCACGACCAGGTCGTGCTGCTCGGGCACTCGACCGGTGGGCTCGTCGCCGTCGGCTGGGCCGACCGGCACCCGGGCGAGGTGGACGCGATCGTGCTCAACAGCCCGTGGTTCGACCACAACGGTCCCTGGGTCGAGCGCGTCGTCCTCACCCTGCTCGTGCGGCTGCTCGCCCGGTGGCTGCCGAGCGTCGTCGTCGGGCACCTGCGCGAGCACTACGGGCGCCACCTGCACGCCTCGACCGGCGGAGCGTGGGATTACGACCTCGCGTGGAAGGCGTTCGCCGGGTTCCCGATGCGTGCCGGGACGTTCGCGAGCGTGCGCCGGGAGCAGGCGCGGCTCGCGCGGGGACTCGCGGTCGACGTGCCCGTGCTGCTGTGCTGCTCGACGCGCTCCGGCTCCCCCAGCGACCCGACCCCGGAGGAGCTGCGCGGGACGGACTGCGTCCTGGACGTGCGGCACATGGTGGCCCGCGCGCCGCTCGTCGGGCCCGATGTCACGGTCGTGCAGGTCGAGGGCGGGATCCACGACCTCGCCCTGACCGACGCACCGGCGCGTGAGGAGTACGAGCGGGCGGCCATCGAGTGGGCGACGGCGCGGCTTTCGAGGGGTCCTGCTCGGCCCTGATCCCGATGTCAGTGGCACCTCCTATGGTTGGAACACGCGTTCGAACCAGGGAGGTGAGCACCGGTGGTCACGACGACCCCGCTCGGCCCACGCCCCCTGGCCGACCAGGTGGGCGTGAGCGTCGCCGCCCTGCGCGCCGGCGCTCCGGGTGAGGGCGCCGGAGGCTGGACGGGCGAGGAACGCGAGGCGGTCGTCGCCGAGCTCGACGCCGCGATCCGTGACCTCACCGTCTACCGGGGCCAGGTGTTGCTCGCACACCGGCAGGACGGTCGCTGGGGCACGGTGACCGACCGCCACTTCGCCGACTACCGTTCGCGGTCCACGGGGATCGGCCGCGGCGCCGCGGTCGGGGACCTGCAGCTGGCCGAAGGGCTCGAGGCGATGCCCGCCGTCGCCGGAGCCGTCGAGAGCGGGGACCTCACGCTGGAGCACGCGAGGACGCTCACCCGTCTTCAGCGTGGCGCGTCGCCGGCGGTCCGCGGGGCGCTCACGGAGGGCGGGCTGGACGGCCTGCTCGAGCGCGCGGCACGCGAGCGACTCTCCGCGCCCGACCTGGGCCGGGCGGCGAAGGCGTGGGCGGCCACCGTCGACGCCGCGGCCGCCCAGGCCGAGTTCGAGTCCGTGCGGCGGCGCCGCACGCTCACCCTCCGCAGGCAGGCCGGCGGGGTCGCCGGGGAGTTCTTCCTCGACCCGGTCGCCGGTGAGGAGCTGCGCATCGCGCTCGAGGCCGTGGCCGGGCGGCCGGCGGCGGCCGAGGAGCGCACCCGCGAGCAGCGCATGGCCGACGCCCTCACGACGATGGCGGGCCGGGTGCTCCAGGTCGGCGCCGACCGCGCGGGAGCGCAGGTGCGACCTCATCTCGCGCTGCTCGTCTCGGAGCAGACGTGGGTCGGCATCCGCCGACGTCGTCGGGCCACCCACCCCACCGGGCCGACCACGCCCTGGCCGGACGTCCCTGCCGGGCAGCTGGAGGACGGCACGCCCGTGCCCGTCGGGGAGCTCGAGCGACTCATGTGCGACTGCGAGACCACCCGCGCGGTCATGAGCGCCGCCGGGGTGCCGCTGGACGTCGGACGCACCCAGCGCCACCACACGAAAGAGCTGCGTCGCGCGGTGCTCACCCGCGACCGGCACTGCCAGTGGCCGGCCTGCACCAGCGGGCGTCGTGGTGCGAGGTCCACCACCTCACGTGGTGGTCCCGCGGGGGCACCACCACCCTCGTCGACGGCATCACGCTGTGCTCCTACCACCACCACCGCGTGCACGAGACGGACGCCGTCATCACCCCGCTGGCCGACGGCTTCGACTTCCACCACCGCTCCGGAGCGCACATCGGCACCACCCGGCGCGGCGACGGAGGTGTGCTCGCCCCGGACCCCGAAGCCGCCCGGCAGGCCGTCGCGGCCGTGCGTGAGGGTGATCCTCGACCCGGCGGAGCTGAACCGGCCGGCGGGAGAGGGGACAGCTGCGTCCGCACCCGGGGAGGGCGGGATCCCGGCGCCGCCGAGAGGACCTCTGGTCGCGGAGCCTCACCACCACTGGTCAGCTCCGGGTCACCGCCGTCGGTCGCCGGATCGGCGCGGCGTCCTGGAGTCGCCGGCACGGCGCAGCTCCCTGGAGGCGCCGGATCGGCGCAGCTCCCGGTGAGAGTCGCCGACAAGACAGGACGCCCTCCGAGAACCGCCGACACGGCACAGCGCCCGGCGAGAGCCGCTGGCACGACGCAGCGCACGGCGAGAGCCGCCGGCACGGCACAGCGCCCGGCGAGAACCGCCGGCACGACGCAACACACGGGGGACGTACTGGCCAGACCGCCACCACCGGGCCCGACCGAGAAGTCCAGGCGCACCGCCACCGCCGGCCGGGGCGCGCCCGAGCCGAGTCACCCCTCGAGCTACGCCACCGCGCCCACGCTGTGGGGGCCGGACCCGCCCTTCTGACCCCTCGACCCGGCGCTCCGTCAGGGACGGGGCGCCGGGTGCGGGCGGTGTGCGGCCCGCGGGTGCGGGGCGCATGGGTGTGCGGCGCACGGGTGCGGGTATGAACGCAGGTCGCGAGGTTCGGTCAGCGCGACGTGCCGGTGCGCGGCTCCTCGGTCTCCCTCGCCTCGCACCCGGCGCCGACCGACGGTGCGGTCTGCCGGACCGGACGGCAGATCCCCCGGTCGGTGACGCGGGGTCGCACGTGGGCACGGGAGTCGTCGCGCGGCGCGTCGGTGGCTCGCGGACCAGCGCCGGCACCGGACTCCCCGCGCTCCTGGACGGCGGCGTCGTCGTTCGGCTCGTCGACAGCGGGGCCGACCGGGGTGACGGCCTCGTCGGCGACGTTCACCGTGGCGGGCCCGGCCGGGATGCTCGCGCTCTCCACGGCGCGCTTGACCTCGAGGTCGACGGTGTCGCGCAGCGTCGACCCGCGCATGAGGCCCGCGGCCACCAGCGCCACGACCGAGCAGACCGCCATGATGAGGAAGATGAGACCCATGCCGTCGCCGTAGCCACTGCGCACGATCTCCTGGAGTGGCGCGGGCAGCGCGCCGATGTCGAGGTCCCCGGTCCCGCTCGCGGCACCGGACTCGTAGCCGGCGGCGGTGAGGCGGCTGACGAGCAGCGAGCCGATGTGCGCGGTGAGGATCGCACCGAGCACCTGGACGCCGATCGCACCACCGAGCGACCGGAAGAACGCGACGGCCGAGCTCGCGGCCCCCATGTCCTTGAGGGGCACCGTGTTCTGGACCGCGAGCACGAGGTTCTGCATCGAGGCACCCTGACCGATGCCCATGAGCGCGAGGTAGGCACCGACGAGCCACAGCGGCGTGGACGCCCCGACCGTCGCCATGAGGCCCACACCCAGCGCCTGCACCGAGAGCCCCGCGATGACGTAGCGCTTCCACGTCCCCCTCCGGCTCACCAGCCGCCCGGCGATCGTCGAGGAGAGGAACACGCCGAGCATCATCGGCACCATGAGCAGCCCGGCCGCGGCAGGGCCGTAACCGCGCCCGATCTGGAAGTACTGGCCGAGGAACACCGGCGCGGCGAACATGATGACGCCGACCGAGAAGCTCGCGACGATGCTCAGCGCCGTCGTCCGCTCGGTGAGGATCCACATCGGCACGACCGGCTCCGCCGCACGCCGCTCGACGAGGACGAACACGACCGTACCGAGCACCGCTCCGCCGATCATCGCCGCGCTCGTCCACGACACCCACTCGAAGTACGTGCCGGCGAAGGAGAGCCACAGCAGCAGGAGGGTGACCGACAGGACGATGAGCGCCGAGCCGGCGTAGTCGACCTTCGGCTTGCGCCGGGTGCTCGGCGGCACGACCAGGCGCCGGTGCAGCACCCAGATCGCGATGAGCGAGAACGGGATGGCGCTCCAGTACGTCCAGCGCCAGCCGAGCCACGGGGTGTCGACGATGACCCCACCGATGAGCGGCCCGGACACGGTCGCCACGGCCATGACCGCGCCCATGTAGCCGTTGTACCGGCCGCGCTCCCGCGGGGAGATGATCGAGGCGATCGTCACCTGGACGAGCGCCATCTGCGCGCCCATCCCCACGCCCTGGACCACCCGGAACGCGATGAGCATGTTCGGGTCCTGCGCCATCCCGGCGAGCAGCGAGCCCACGCTGAACAGCCCGATCGCCATGAGGAGGAGCTTCTTCTTGTCGAAGAGGTCGGCGAGCTTGCCGAAGATCGGGGTGCTCGCCGTCGAGGCGAGCAGGGCCGCGGTGACGATCCACGTGTACTGCAGCTGGGAGCCACCGAGGTCGGCGATGATCACCGGCAGCGCGTTGCCGACGATCGTGCCCGAGAGCATGGCGACGAACAGCGCGAGGAGCAGGCCGGTCAGGACCTTCATGACCTCGCGGTGCTTGGTCTCCTCGGCCGGGCCCCGGCGGCTGCCGCCGAGCCTCCCGCGGCGGGACGGACGCGCCATCAGCGGCCCACCTCCTGTGCCGCGTCGAGGAACCGGGAGACCGTCCCGAGCGTCGCGTTGAGGTCGGCGACCTCGTCCTCGTCCCACCCGGCGAGCGCCTCCTGCAGATGACGACGGCGCAGCCGCCGCACCTCGGCGAGCGTCTCCTCACCGCGCTGCGTCAGGCGGATGAGGGTGGCACGCCCGTCGGCCGGGTCGGGCCTCCGCTCGACGTTGCCGCTCTGCTCGAGCTGGCTCACGTGCCGGCTGATCACCGACGGGTCGACGAGCAGCTCCTCGGCGAGGTCGCTCATCCGCGACTCCCCGAGTCGTGCGGCGACGGCGAGCACGGTCACCTGGGCGGCCGGCAGACCGGACTCCCGGTAGACCCGCAGGGTGAGGTTGCGGTGGCGGCGGGCGACGTCGGCGAGGGCGTCGATGAGGCCCTCGAGAGCGTCGGTCGGAGCAGAGGTCACGATGCCCGATTCTAACTGTTACATGCTGCATGCATCTATCTGCGGACGGGGTGACCTCCGTCTCCGGACCGGGGCGCCGGGCCCGGTCAGTGGTCGCGCAGCGCCGTGACGAGCTCGTCCTTCGTCATGCTCGACCGGCCCTCGATGTCGAGCTCGCGGGCACGCCGGCGGAGCTCCTCGACGGTCCAGTCCTCGTAGGACCCGGACCTGCCACCCTTCGCGCCCACCTCCCCGCGCGAGCGGTTCGCGGCGGCGTTGGCGATCCGCGCCGACTTCTCCTTGGAGTTCCCCTCCTCCCGCAGCGCCTCGTAGAGCTCCTCGTCCTTGACGCTCGGGCCGGGGTCCTGCTTCGCGGGCATGGTCGCCTCCTTCTCCTCGGGACAAACAGGATCGGCCGGGGCACGGGCGATCGCATCCGCTGTGTCCACCCGCGGGTGGACCCGCAGCCTCCACCCGGGAGTGGATGCCGCCGTCCTGCGGTCAGCCTGCTACCCGACGCGGCGAGGACCTCCCCCGCCCCAGGCTGGCCGTATGACCGCACACGCCTTCGCCTCGCCCCCTCCGACCCGAGCCGCGGTGCCCGTGCTGCGTGCCCGCGGCCTCACCAAGACCTACGGGATGACCCACGCTCTCGCCGGCGTCGACCTCGACCTGCTCGCCGGGCAGTCGGTGGCCGTCATGGGCGCCTCCGGCTCCGGGAAGACCACCCTGCTCCACTGCCTCGCCGGGATCGTCCGGCCGAGCAGCGGCAGCGTCGTCCTCACCACGAGTCAGGGCAGCGTGGAGGTGAGCGCCCTGCCCGACTCCCAGCGCTCGCGCCTGCGCCGCGAGCGCCTCGGCTTCGTCTTCCAGGAGGGCCTGCTCATCCCCGAGCTCACCGCGGTGGAGAACGTCGCCCTCGCGCTCATGCTCCGCGGGGTGCCCCGGCCCGCGGCCGAGCACCACGCCGGGCTGTGGCTGCAGCACCTCGGCCTGGCCGGCATGGAGGACCGTCGCATCGGTCAGCTCTCCGGCGGGCAGGCCCAGCGGGTCGCGATCGCGCGCGCCCAGGTGACGGGGGCCGAGGTCGTCTTCGCCGACGAGCCCACCGGCGCCCTCGACCACGCCACCTCCCGGGAGGTCATGCACGCCCTCCTGCAGGCGACGGTCGGCGGGGGCCGCACCGTCGTCGTCGTCACCCACGACGACGCGGTCGCCGCCCAGTGCCAGCGCGTCGTGCGGCTGCGCGACGGCCGGGTCGTCGCCGACTCCCTGGAGCAGGCGTGAGCACGCCCGCGACCCCCGCCCCTCCCCCGCCGCCCGCCGGGGACCGCGGCCCGGTCGTCCTCCGGGCCGCCCGGCTCTTCGCCCGCCGCGACAGCCGCACCTCGGCAGTGCTCGTCCTGCCGGTCGTGGCCTTCGCGACGACGACGACGCTGCTCCTCGTCGTCCTCGCCGGCGCCATGTCCTTCCTCCGGTGGGACGACGACCTCGCGGTGACCTACCAGCTGCTCGCGGCGCTGGCCGTCGTCCTCCTCGTCGTCCCGCTCGCCTCGCTCGGGGGCGCGGCAGCGCGGCTCTCGGCACGTCGCCGGGACGACCGGCTCGCCACGCTGCGGCTGCTCGGCGCCACGACGGCCACCGTCGCGCGGATGACCGTGCTCGAGTCCGCCGCGGTGGCGCTCGTGGGTGCCGTCGTCGGCGTCGTCGGCTACGTCCTCGTCGCGCCCTTCGTCCAGCTCGTCCACTTCCGGGGCGAGCCGATCGGCGGGGCGTTCTGGCTCGCGCCCTGGGTCGTCGCCGCCGCTGTCGCCGCGGTCGTGCTGCTGGCCGCGGTGAGCGCGGTCGTCGGGCTGCGGCAGGTGAGCATCTCCCCGCTCGGGGTCCGGCGTCGGCAGGACGTCCCGCGGATCGGGTGGGCCCGTGCCGTCGTCAGCGCCGTCGTCATCCTCACCGTCATCCTGGCGATGCAGGGCGAGTACGCCGACCTCGCGGTCCTCGTGGCCGTCGTCCTCGGCGGGTTCGCGGCGGCGCTCGGTGTGCTCAACCTCCTCGGCCCGTGGGTGGTCTCGGTCATCGCACGGCGTCAGGTGCGTCGAGCCGACCGCCCGGAACGGCTGCTCGCCGCACGGAGCATGGCCCAGTCCCCCAAGGCGGTGTGGCGACAGGTGAGCGGCGTCGTCATGGCGTGCTTCGTCGCCGTCGTCGCCGGCAGCGGCGTCGCCACCATGGCGATGGCGGACGACATGCCCAGCCACAAGGACCAGCTCCTCCTCGTGGACGTGCAGACCGGCATCCTCATCACCGTCGTCGCGAGCTTCCTCATGGTCGCCGCCTCGGCCGGCGTCACACAGGCGGCCGAGGTCCTCGACCGGGGCGAGCTCTACCGCAGCCTCGACAAGCTCGGCGTGCCCGAGGCGACGATGGTCGCGGCGCAGCGACGCACGATCATGACCCCGCTCGTCGTCATCACCGGGATCTCCGTGGCGCTGTCCGCGACGCTCGTGCTGCCGCTCGTCGGGATCGCCGTCGTCACCGCGCCGGTGAGCGTGCTCGTCACGGCGGGCTGCATCGTCGCCGGCGTGCTCCTCGTCCGGCTCGGGGTCACGACCTCACGGACCGTGCTGCGCGGCGTGCTCGCGGAGGGACGGTCGTGACCGCCGCGATCGACCGGGGCGCCTGGGCGGCGGCCCCACGTCCCGGGAGCCCGGTCGCCGACGAGCCGCAGACGCCCGGCAGGGGCCGCGCGCTCACCTGGCTCCTCCTCTTCCTCCTCGGCACCGGGCTCGTCGCGGTCGGCCTCGCCCTCGGGCTGGGGGCGGTGTGGGAGGACCTCTTCGCGTGGGCGCTGCCGCGGGTCGCCGGCGAGCCGTTGCCCGGCTGACCCCGGCAGCACCGAAGCATGCCGGTGGCCGGGCTCCGCGGAGCCCGGCCACCGGCGTCTCTGCGTCAGCCGAGGAGGCCGAGGATCACCTCCACCCGCGCGTGCAGGTCCTCACGCGCCTCGGTGTGGAGCGTGTCGGGCCGCGTCGGGTGCTCGAGGTGCCGGACGAACCGGTCCAGCGCACCCCGCGCCTGCTGCTCGCGCCCCGCCTCGAGGTGGCGCTCGGCCAGCTCGAGCGTGTGGGCCAGCTGGCGGGCGATCGGCCCGGCGACGGCGCCGGAGGCGACGTGCCGGTCGAGCGCCCCGGAGAGCTGTGCCAGCGCCTCGGTCGGGTCCGCGGGTGTCCCGCCGCCCGTGGCGAAGGCGTGGCTCCACTCGGTGACCGCGCCCTCGGCGAGCTCGTAGCCCTCGGCGGCGCGGGCGGTGACGGTGACCGTCCCGCTGCCCGGGTAGGTGCCCGCCGCGACGACCTGACCGTCGACGACGTACTCCACGCCCTCGACCGCCGGGATCGTGTACGTGTCGTCCGCGGTCCCGTCCTCGTCGGTGAACGTCACCGGCGCGGGCGTGACCTCGGCCGGCTCCTCACCGGCGACGGTGAAGGTGAGCTCACCCTGCTCGCTCGTGTTGCCGGCCGCGTCCGTGGCCCGGAAGGCCACGGTGTGCTCGCCCGGCGCGGACACCTCGACGGCGCCCGCGTAGGCGACCCACTCCCCGCCGTCGAGGGAGTACTCGAGCGTCTCGACGCCCGACCCCTCGCCGTCGTCGGCCGCGAGGACCAGGCGAGCCGGTGCCTCGTAGGCCGAGAAGTCGGCGCACGCGATGGGCAGGCCGGGCAGCTCGGGCTCGTGGATCATGATCGACAGCGGCTGCTGCCGGGCCACCCACGTCGCCCCACCGGAACCGATCGCCACGCCCTGCTGGTTGGGCACCAGCCCGCCGCGCGGGTCGCTGCCCGAGGTCGCCCAGATCTCGTTGGGCGGGGCCATCGGGCCGTCCGGGTCGTGCATGTAGTGCCCGCCGTGGTCGTGGCACGCACCGTCGTGCAGGTGCGCGGGGTACTCCGCGCCCCCCGGCAGCCCGGTGACCCGGACCGACACGTCGGTGCGGCCCGAGGACTTCACCAGCGTCGCGGTGCCGGCGATGTCCAGGTCGGTGCGGTCCGTGGGGTGGAACTCCCCGCGGGAGGTGCCCAGGACGTTGCCCTCGACGGTGGGCGCCTCCTCGTCCACGGGCGGCTCGACGTCGCCGCCGGTCACCCGGAACCAGTCGAAGCTCACCGTCACCGGCTCGGTCTGCTGCGGGCCGACGGCGACGAGGCCGACGGCCGAGAGGTCACCCGCGTGCGTCACCGGGCTGCCGAGGGAGGTCCAGGTCTCCCCGTCCTCGCTCACCCAGCCCTCGTAGCTGTCACCGGTGCGGCTCAGCCGCAGGTGCCAGTACTCGCCCTCGGGGTTCCCCGCGAGGTCGATCGCCGAGTTGCCGCCGGCCCCGAAGGACCCGCCGACCTCGGAGACGAGCTCGGCGCCCAGCGAGAGCGGCTGCCCCGGCTCGTTGCGCGCGACGACGTCGAGCTTGACGTACTCGTCGTCGCTCCCGTAGGCGAGCAGGCCGGCGTACTGCCAGCGGTGCGCGAGGGGCGCGTGGAACCGCGTCTCCACGGTCCAGTCACCCTCCGGCGCCGTCTGCAGGACGAAGTTCTCCGGCGAGAGGGGGTTGGCGTTGTCGATGTCGCCCGGCGCGGTGGTGATGTGGAGCTCCCCGTCGGAGACGGAGAGGTTCTCCTCCACGTACCGCACCGTGGCGTCCCAGCGGCACCCGTCCAGCGCGTCGCCGTCGAACTCGTCGTCCGGCTCGCGCTGCCCGTCGTCCTCCCGGTCCGGGGTGAACCGGACGTGGTCGACGACGGCGACGGCGTCGGGCGTGCCCGTGTCACCGGCCGCGACCACGCCGATGCTCGCCCCGGGGTCGAGCGTCGCCGCGCCGTCGAGCGCGGTGAAGGACTCCCCGTCGAGCGAGTACGCCGCGATCACGTCCTGCCCGTCGCTGGTCAGCCGCAGGTGCACGGTGGCCGGCGCGTCGGCCGGGAGCGTGAGGTTCGGGGCGTGCTCGGTGCGCGACCCGCCTGCCTCGGTCCAGTACTCGAGGAACCGGCTGCCGTCCTGGTGCTTGGTGAACGTCAGCTTGGTGTAGTCGTCGTCGGTCGTGTGGAGCATGAGACCGGCGTACTGCCAGTGACGCTCGTGCTCGAGGGTGACCGTCGTGTCGACCTGCCACTCCCCGGCCGGCACCGGCCGGCCGACGAAGCTGATGTCACCGGCGTTGGCGCCGTCGATGTCGCTGCCCGTCACCGGCAGGTGCAGGGCACCGTCGGCGACGGTGACCGGCGCGCCCTCGGCGGACCGGACCGTCGGCCAGCGCCGCGGGTCCAGCTCGCCGTCGAACTCGTCGCTCATGCTCACCGGGCACACCGGGCCGGGGCCCGGCTCCGGGTCAGGTCCGGGCGAGGTCGGGTCGTCGTCGAAGACGAAGTCGCTGAAGACGACCTCGCTCGTCGCAGTGGCGTGGTGCGCGGTGACGAACAGCCCGAGGTCCTGCACCGACGCGGCGCCGGGCAGGGTGACCGGCTCGCCGATCTGCGTGAACGTCACGCCGTCGGTGCTGTGGAACGCGGTGTACTCCGCCCCGTCGCGCACGATGCGCACCCACGCGGGGTAGGCGGTGGAGCCGGACCCGGTCGAGGCGTTGAGCTGGCCGTTGCCGTTGGCCGAGCGCAGCCACTCGAACCCGCCGCTGGGGCGGATGCCGAGCGCCGCGTAGCCGGGGGACTGCCCGGGCGCGGTGATGTCGTTGCGGACGATGAGCCCGGCCTTGGCGCTGCCGTGCGAGTTGCCCTGGCTGACGATCTTCACGGTCGCCGACCAGTTCTCGTCCGCGCCGGCCGGCAGGTACAGCGAGCTGTACTCGTCGGCGGCGTTCCACATGTTCGCCCCGCCGGAGGTGATGACGAACGAGCCGTCCTCACCGCGGTCGAACTGGCCGCGGGCGTTGGTGAACTGGCTGAAGTCGCCGAACGGCTCACCGACGGTCACGGGCACGATGCGCGACGTCGTCGAGACGCCGTTGTCGTTGGTCGCGACGGCGGTGAGCTGGAAGACCGACTCCTCGGTGATGTCCCACGTGACGCCGTAGGGCGCCTCGGTGTCGACCCCGATGGACTGCCCGTCGACGAAGAACTCGACCTGGGTGATCTCGTTCTCGGCGTCCTCGGCGTCCGCGGTGACGGTGACGGTTCCCGGCTCGAGCGACTCGTCGGCGACCGGGGCGGTGATGGTGACGCGCGGCTTGGTCGTCGGGGAGACGCCCTTGCCGTCCGCCTCGATGAAGTTGAGCCGGATCTCCCCGTCACCGGGGAAGACGACGTACAGGGTGAAGGACTCGCCCGGGTCGGCGAGCTCCACCGGGACGTCGGTGTAGCGCGCGAGCCCGCCGGTCGACGGGACGCTCGCGGTGGCGAGCAGCTCCCCGTCCGGGGCGTCGCGCCGCAGCTCGACGTCCCCGCCGGTCGCGGAGGCGACCCGCAGGAGCAGGCGGTCGACCCCGACGAGGTTGACCGGGTCGTAGGAGGCCCACGCCCCGCCCTGGCCGCTGATCGAGGTGCCGTGGCCCTCGACGTCGCGCGACGGGGCGGTGGTGGTGCCCTCGGAGTCCGTGTGGAACTCGGCCTCGCGAGCCTTGGGGAAGAGCAGCGAGGTGTCCTGGCCGACGAGGCTCGGGACGCCGTCGCCGCCGGAGTCCTGGTACCGCGCGTCGAGCACGTAGAAGACGTTCATGTCGTCGCTGTGCCCGCCGCCCAGGCTCGTCGTCACCGAGCCGGTGCGCCCGGTGAACGGCTCGGCCGGGTGGGCGTGGCCGTCGTGGCCGAGGGCCGGCTGGACGATGATGTCCGCGTCGGCGATCTCCTCCTCTGCGTCGCTCGCCTCGATGTCCCACGTGATCGTGTCGCCGAAGTCGAAGAACGCGCCGGTCGGCGGCATGGTGAAGCGGATGTCGGGGCGGGTGTTGCCGACGGTGACCGGGACGGTCGTCGTGCCGACCTTGCCGTGCGGGTCGGTGACGGTGAGGCGGGCGTCGTACACGCCGTTCTCGGTGTAGGTCGTCGTCGGGCTGACCTCGGTGGAGTCGGTCTCCCCGTCCCCGTCGAAGTCCCACGCGTAGGTGAGGTCCTCACCCTCGGGGTCGGTGCTCCCCGAGCCGTCGAAGGTCACCTCGAGCGGCGCCTGGCCGCTGTCCGGCGTGGCCGTGGCCACCGCGGACGGGGAGCGGGAGCCGGTGACGTAGTCGATCCGGTGCAGGCCGGAGTCGGGGTTGTGCCGGCCGAAGCCGCCGCCCCAGTCCAGGACGTACATCGACCCGTCGGGGCCGAACTTCGCCTCGATGGGCGCCATGAACGGCTCGGAGGGCAGGAAGGCGTTGACCTTCTCCAGCCCGCTGCCGTCCTCGGTGAGGAGCATCGAGTACATCGTGTTGCGGGCCCACTCGAAGAAGAACGGCTGCCCGTCGAAGTACTCGGGGAACTTGGTGTCGGACTCCAGCTCGGGGTCGAACCGGTAGAACGGGCCACCCATCGGGGCCAGGCCGCCCCCCTGGGTGACGATCTCGGGGTGGGAGGCACGCTGGTAGCCGTACCACATGTCCGGCGCGACGGCCGGGGGCAGCTCGGTGAGACCGGTGTTGTGGATCGAGTCGTTGACCGGTGCGTCGCAGTCGAAGAACTCCCCGACCGTCACCGGGTTGGTGCGGTAGTCGACGTCGCGGAACGGCTCGTTGTCACCCATGCACAGCGGCCAGCCGTAGAAGCCTGGCTCCTCGACGATCATCCACTCGGCGATGCCCGCCGGGCCGCGGTTCGTGGGGTTGTCGTTGCCGTTGTCCGGGGAGTAGTCGGCGAGCGACAGGTTGCCGGTCACCGGGTCGATGGCGAACTGGAAGGGGTTGCGGAAGCCCATCGCGTAGATCTCGGGCAGCGTCTTCTCGGTGCCGACGGGGAACATGTTCCCCTCCGGGATCGTGTACGTGCTGCCTGCGCCCGGCTCGGCGTCCGGGGCGATGTCCTCCAGCGGCGTGATCCGCAGGATCTTGCCGCGCAGGTCGTTGGTGTTGGCCGACGTCGCGCGGGCGTCGTGGAACTGCCCGTCGCGCTCGGAGATCGGGGCGTAGCCGCCCGACGGCTCGGAGTGCGGGTTGACGTCGTCGCCGACGCCGAGGAAGAGGTTGCCCTCCGCGTCGATCTCGACGACGCCGCCGGTGTGGCCCGGCTCGTCGGGCAGGCGCCGCGCCGGCACCTCGAGCAGCACGCGCTCGGTGTCCGGCTCGATGAGCCCGGTCGAGTGGTCCATGGTGAAGCGGGACAGGACGTTGACGAAGTTCGCCGGGTCGGTGTCGTCCTCGCTTGCCGGGGAGTAGTACAGGTAGAGGTGACCGCTGTCGGCGAAGTCGTTGGCCAGCGCGATGCCGAGCAGCCCGTCCTCACCGCCGGAGTAGACGTCGAGCTCCAGCGCCGTCGTCGTCGTGTGGGAGGCGGGGTCGTAGACCCGCACCTGGCCGCGGACGAGCTCGGTGAAGAAGACCCGGCCGTCCTCGGCGATGTCCATCCCGAAGGGGGCGGAGGTGTTCTGGTCGAGCGCGACGCGCTCGTACATGCTCCAGTCGGTGCCGCCGCAGTCACCCTCGGCCAGGCCCGCTGCCCACTCGACGCCGCCGAGGATGTGCCCGACGAGCTCGGGCTCCTGGAAGTGGGAGGGGAAGTGGCCCATGCCGGTGGCCCAGGCGCGTCCGCCGTCGTAGAGCTTGCACCAGGAGATCGGGTGGTCGTAGCCCATGGCGTTGCCACCCGGCGCGTACGTCGTCTCGTCCATCGTCGCCAGGACGTGGGCGGTGCCGCGGACGTTGTTGGAGAAGTTGTACCACTCGTCCGCGCGCTCCCAGCGCTGGGGCAGGTGCTCGGTCGAGGGGTGGGCGCGGTCCTCCACGCGCACGGTGCCGGGCAGGCCCGGGTCGGTGCCGGTGGCGGCGTGGCCGGGCATGAGGGAGCCGACGAGCTCGTCCCACCACGCGTAGTCGCCGCGCATGTCGGTGGCGTTGTGGATGGCGACGATGCCGTTGCCCGCCTGCTGGTAGGCCTCCAGGGCCGCCTTCTGGTCCTCGGTCCACGGGTCGCCGGAGGTCTGGAACATGACGAGGGCGTCGAACTGCGCGAGCCCCTCGTCGGTGAAGATCTCCGGGTCCTCGGTCCAGACCGAGCCGATGCCCTCGGCGGCGAAGGCGTCGAGCAGCAGCGGGGTGCCCTGCTCGATGGTGTCACCGTGGCGCCAGGCCGCGGTGGCGGTGAAGACGAGGACGTCTGCCCGTTCGCCCTCCCGCGTGTCGATGATGTCCAGGGCCGGGACGGTGTCGGCGGCGGCGGGTAGCGCGGCGAGCAAGGTCAGACCTAGCGCGCCGGCAGACACCGAGGCCACCGCCCGTCCCCAGCCGGGGCGTGCAGTGCTCATGAGTGTGGTTCCTCCTGGTCGAGACTGTGTGCGTCCAGCCGCCCGTCGCCGGGCGGTCCCCCCGTCAGCTCCGCGGCATCAGTCCCTTCAGGTGGGCCAGGCCATCGACGGCGATGGCGTCCTGGGTGACGGCGAGCGGCCTCCAGATGGAGGCGGCCGTCGCGATGGTCTCGTTCTCCCCGGTGAAGGACTCGATGCACAGCGGGCCGGTGTACCCGGCGTCGTCGAGGGCCGCGAGGATCTGCGGCCAGGGCAGGTGGTCGGCGCCGGGGGCGCCGCGGTCGTTGGCGCACACCTGGACGTGGGCGATGCGCGATCCGGCGCGCCGGATCGCGGCGGGCACGTCCCGCTCCTCGATGTTGAGGTGGTAGACGTCGAGGAGGAGCCCGACGTCGGGCAGCGCGGCGAGCGCCTCCAGTGCCTGGTCCACGGTGTTGAGCAGCGACGTCTCGTACCGGTTGAGCGGCTCGACGGCGATCCGCACCCCGGCCTGGCGCCCGTGCTCGGCGACGGGCGCGAGGTTCTCGGCGAGCTCGGCGTAGCAGCGGCGCCGCTCCTCCTCACCCATCCGCCACGTGCGCCCGACCGAGGCGTAGGCCGGCCCGGCGATGACCGGGGAGCCCACGGCGTGCGCGGCGTCGACGACGCCCCGCAGGTAGTCCTGCGTGGCGCGCACGGTCTCGGCGTCGGTGGCGACGAGCTCGCTGCCCTCCCCCATGACGAGGGTGACGGTGGCGCCCAGGCCGAGGTCGGCGAGCAGCCGCGCGGCGGCCTGCGGGTCCCAGTCGCCGAGGTGCTCGACGGGCAGCTCGATGAGGTCGAAGCCCCAGTCCCGGACCCTGGGGGCCAGGCGCCGCAGGGACTCGTCGGTCAGCGGCGAGGTCCACACCCACGTGTTCACGCCGATCGGGCGAGACGTCATCGTCCATCCACTTCGTCGTCGGGCCGGGCACCGGTGCCCGGCAGGACCGCTGCGGGACGCCACCCCCCGGGGCGTCCCGCAGCGGGGTGCGGTGGCCTACCGGCCCTGCCACGCCTCCGGGTAGCCCGGGAGGTCCTCGCCGCCGAACTTGGCGTAGTGCAGCGAGGGCATCTCGGCGTTGCGCTCGAGGTACTCCTCGAGGTCGTCCTCGGTGACCGGCTGCTGGGGCAGGACCCACTCGGCCGGGACCTCCTCGCCGGCCCAGATCATCTGGGCGGCGAGCACGGGCGTGCGCCACTGGAAGTTGGAGTAGCTCAGGCCGATGGCGTTCATGTCGGTCTCCTGCCACTTGCGCATGAAGCTGAGCTCGTCCTCCCCGACGAACACCGGGTAGTCCGCGCCCATGTCCTCGAAGGCCTCGACGGCGGCGACGGCGCCGTCACCGGCGTCCATCCAGATGCCGTCGACGTCCCCGCGCTGGAGGTACTGGGTGACGACGTCCTTGATGCGGGCGGCGTCGCCCTCGGTGAACTCCACCCCGACGACCTCGAGGTCGCTCTGGGAGAAGATGTCGTTCGCCGCGCCCCAGCGGTGCTCCAGGACGTCGACGCCGGGCAGGATCCGCAGCGCGAGGACGCTCGAGCCCGGCTCGAGGTTGTCCACGAGGAACTCCGCGCCCGAGGCGCCGTAGGCGTAGCCGCCGATCGGGTGGATGAAGGTCACCGCGCAGTCGGTGTTGACGCCGCGGTCGAAGACGATGACCGGCGCGCCGCTCGCGCAGGCCGCCTCGACGGCCGGGGTGAGGGTGGCCGTCGTCGAGGGGGAGATGACGATCGCGTCGCAGTCTCCGTCGGAGACGAAGGACTGGATGTCGGAGATCTGCTTGTTGTCGTCGTCGGCGGCGTCCGCGACGCGGAACTCCCCGATGACGCCCTCGGCCTGGAGGACCTCGACCTGCTGCTGCATGGTCGTCCAGCCGGTCACGCGCCACGGGTTGGAGACCGAGGCGTTGGAGAAGCACAGGGTGTTGGGGCCCTCGGAGACGAACTCGGAGGTGTCGACCATCTCGACGGGCTCGATCATCTGCAGCCACGGGGTGGCGTCGTCGCCCTCCGGGGTCATGTCACGCTGGGCGAGCTCGCGCTCGTAGTCGGTGCGGACGAAGAACTCCCCCTCGGGGGTGCCGCCGGTGGTCTCGGCGCCGTCGGTGGGGGCGTCGGTCGCCTCGGTGGCCGCGGGCGTGGGGTCCGCGGACTCGGTCGGTGCGTCGGTCGTGCAGGCGGTGAGGACGAGGCCCAGGCCGAGGAGGCCCGCGGTCAGGCGTAGCGTTCGCTGCATCATTACCCTCCTTGGTAGCGATGAGTGGTGGGTGTCGGGTCGTCGGGACGGCGGACTGGCACGCAGATCTGCACGGGTCAGGTCATCGGACTCCCACGGGCTGCGGCTCGGCAGGCGTCTGGGGTGCTGTCCTGCCCCGCCGGGTGCGCGACTGGTTCGCCGCGAAGGCCACCGCGGCGATGATGATGACGCCCTGGATCGTCGGGTTGAGCGTCGAGGGCATGTCGAGCTGGACGAGCAGCCGCTCGAGCAGCTGGTAGGTGAGGGCGCCGGCCATCGCGCCGACGACCCAGCCGCGGCCACCGCCGAGGAGCACCCCGCCGAGGACCACCGCGGTGATCGCGGTGAACTCCAGGCCCTGGCCGACCTGGGCGGAGACGCCGGCGAAGCCGCCGATGAGGATCCCGGCGACGGTGGCGAACAGGGCCGACAGGACGAACGCGCCGGTGCGCACGAGCCACACCCGTCCGCCCGCGTACGTCGCGGCGGTGGCGTTGTCGCCGGTCGCGACGAGCACCCGGCCGTAGGACGACCGCATGAGGAGGATCCCGACGACGGCGAGGGCGACCATGATGAGCAGCGCGTAGGGCAGCTGGCGCAGGACGGGCATGTCGATGCCCGTCCGGCCCCACTGGCGGAAGCCCTCGGACAGCGCGCCGGTGGGCGAGCCGCCGGTCCACAGGCGGATCGCCCCGAAGAGCACGAGCATCGTGCCGAGGGTGGTGATGAACGAGGGGACCCGCAGGAGGGTGGTCACCAGGCCGTTGACGAGGCCGACGAGGAGCCCGAAGCCCACCATGAGGGCGATGACGGGCCACGTGCGGTCCTCCTCGCCGTTGATGAGGCGGGCGGCGATGACGACCTGCGCCCCGACGAGGCTGCCGACGGACAGGTCGAACTCCCCCGAGACGATGACGAAGTACTGGCCGATGGCGAGGACGACGAGCGGGGCCGCGTTGCGCAGGAACGCCATGAGCGACGGCGGCTCGTAGAAGCCGGGGTTGAGCACGGCCATGGCGAGCACGAGCACGGTGAGCACGACGAACACCGGGCCGCTGCCCGCGCGGCGCAGCCGGTCGAGCACGGACGGACGCGCCGCCTGGTCCGGCGTCGTCGTCATGAGCGGCCTCCTCGGCTCGTTGCCCCGGCTGCCCGGGAGGTGACGTCCCGGAAGCGCGCCCTGGCCTTCCTCGGGTCGATCTGGCGGCGGGCGTACAGGGCGACGGCGGCGATGATGATGACTCCCCGCAGGACGTCGCGGAAGAACGGGTTGATCTGCAGCTCGTTGAAGAGGCTGTCGAGCACCGCGAGGATGAGGACGGCGGCGATCGTGCCACCGATCCCGCCGCGGCCGCCGAGCAGGAGCGTGCCGCCCAGGACGACGGCGGCGATGGAGTCGAGGTCGTACCCGGCGCCGTAGATCTGGGCGCCGACGCCGGTGCTGAAGCGCGCCGCGAGGAGCAGCCCGGCGAGCCCGGCCATGAGGGAGCACAGGACGTGCGCGACGACGAGCGTGCGGTCGGTGCGGATCCCGGAGAGCCGGGCGACGTCGATGTTGCCGCCGACGGCGAACATCGAGTGCCCCAGGCGGGTGCGGTGGAGCAGGACGACGCCGGCGGCCGCGATGACGAGCATGACGACCGCCGACAGCGGCAGCACCCCGATGCGGGTGTACCCGAAGCTCTGGAAGGCGGAGGGGACCGACCCGGACGGGCCGGGGTAGCGGGTGTCGAGGAACCCCTTGATGATGAGGCCGGAGCCGAGGGTCGTGATGAAGGCGTGGACCCCGAGCCTCGTCGTCACGAGGCCGTTGAACAGCCCGACGGCGGCCGAGACCCCGAGCGCGGCGGCCACCCCGAGGACGATCCGCGAGGGGTCCCCGTCCATGACGACGGCGGCGACGAGGCTGCTCAGCGCCGCGACGTACCCGACCGACAGGTCGAGGGAGCGGCACAGGATGACGAGGGTCTGCCCGATCGCGATGAAGCCGAGCAGGCTGGAGCGGGTGAGGATGTCGACGATCGACCCGCCGCTGAGGAGGTTGTCACCGCGGGCCGCCATGAGCACGGCGGCGACGACGAGCAGGATGAGCAGCGCGACGTAGATGAGCGGGACGTGACGCAGCGCCGAGACGCGGCTGGGCATCGGCCGGGGCGCGGGCGGTCGGCCGGTGGGCGCGGTGCCGACCTCGGGACGGGCGGTCATGCGCTCTCCTCCACGGTGTCGTGCCGGGTGGCCAGGGCCATGACGGCCTCCTCGTCGCAGCCGCCGGGCAGCTCGCCGCTGATCTCGCCGTCGTGGAGCACGATGATCCGGTCGGCCATGCCGATGACCTCGGGCAGCTCGGAGGAGATGAGGACGATCGCCACGCCCTCGGCGGCGAGGTCGCGCATGAGCTCGTAGACGGCGTGCTTGGCCCCGACGTCGATGCCGCGGGTGGGCTCGTCCATGACGATGACGCGGGGGTCGGTGACCAGCCACTTGGCCAGGACGACCTTCTGCTGGTTGCCGCCGGACAGGAAGCGGACCTCGTGGCCGCCGCTGCGGGCGGTGAGCTCGAGGGAGGACAGGATCCCGGGGATGCGGCGCGCGCGCTCCGCGGCCCGTCGCGGGGTGACGGCGTCGAGCACGAGGCGGGCGTTGGCGACGACGGACTGGTTGAGGGCCAGGCCCTCGGCCTTGCGGTCCTCGGTGACGAGCGCGAGGCCGGCCCGGACCGCCTGGCGCGGGGAGCGCGGGGAGACGGGGCGGCCGTCGACCTCGATCTCGCCGGTGCGGAAGCGGTCGACGCCGAACAGGCCGTGGGCGATCTCGGTGCGCCCGCTGCCCTGGAGCCCGGCGAGCGCGACGATCTCCCCCGCCCGTACCTCGAAGCCGATGTCGCGGACCATGTGGTTGCCCGCCCCGCGGACGGTGAGGCGGACGTCGCCGAGCGAGGTGCCCTCGCGGGGCGCGGGGAACAGCGAGCTGATCGAGCGCCCGACCATCGTGCGGACGAGCTCGTCGGGCGTGATGTCCGCGGCGTCGACGGTGGCGACGAGGTTCCCGTCCTTGAGGACCGTGATCCGGTCGCACAGGTCGAAGATCTCCTTGAGCCGGTGGGAGACGTAGAGGACCGCGACCCCGCGGTCGCGCAGGCGGCGCACGAGCCGGTAGAGCAGCTCGACCTCGTGGTCGGCGAGCGCCGCCGTGGGCTCGTCCATCGAGATGATGCGGGCGTCGAAGGACATCGCCTTGACGATCTCGACGACCTGCTGCTCGGCGACGGACAGGCTGCGCACCTTGACCTGCGGGGAGATCGTGTCGACCCCGAGGTCCTGGAGGAGCGCACCGGTGTCCTTGACCATGCGGGCGCGGTCGACGAGGCCTCGGCGCCGCGGCTCCCGGCCGAGGAAGACGTTCTCCGCGACGGTGCGCTCGGGCAGGAGGTTGAACTCCTGGAAGACGGTGGTGACGCCGGCGGCCTGCGCCTCCAGCGGGTGGCCGAAGCTCACCTGCTCACCGTCCAGGGTCACGGTGCCGCTGTCGGCGGGCTGGACCCCGGCGAGGATCTTCATGAGGGTCGACTTGCCGGCGCCGTTCTCACCGACGAGGGCGTGGACCTCACCGGCCCGGACCTCGAGGTCGATCCCGGACAGGACCTGGACCCCGAAGAAGGACTTGGTGATGCCCTCCATGCGCAGGAGCGGGGCCCCCCGACCCCCGGTGGTCACGACTCGACCTCGGTCCAGGCCTGTGTCTCGGCGGAGCGGAGGACGGCGTCGGCGATCCGGCAGGCGCGCAGGCCGTCGGCGAAGGTGGGCAGCCCGTCCGGGGTCTGCCCGCCGATGGCCCGGGCGGTGTCGGCGACGAAGTTCGCGAAGCACTCCTGGTAGCCCTGCGGGTGCCCGGCGGGCACGCCGGCGTACGGGGCGGCGGCGGCCGACAGGACGTCGGGGTCGCGCACGAGGAGGCGCGAACCCTGCCGGGCGCCGACCCAGAGCTTCTCCGGGTCCTCCTGGTCGAAGGAGATGCTCGCCTCGGAGCCGGACACCTCGAGGAGGAGGCGGTTCTTGCGGCCCGGGGAGACCTGGGAGACCGTCGCGGTGCCGAGCACGCCCCCCTCGGTCTCGAACTGGAGGACGACGACGTCCTCGGTCTCGACGGCGGAGCGCCCCCCACGCTCGGCGTTGACGGTGGCGCTCCGGGCGTTGACGGCGCGGATCGGGTCGGCGGTGACGAACTCGAGGAGGTCGCACCAGTGGGAGCCGATGTCGCCGAAGGCGCGGCTGGCGCCGCCGAGGCGGGCGTCGACCCGCCAGTTGTCGTCCTGGGCGCCGCTGAGCCAGTCCTGCAGGTAGGAGCCGTGGGCGAGGACGACGCGGCCCAGGCCGCCGGAGCGCACCATCTCGCGCGCCTCCCGGACCATGGGGTGGAACCGGTAGATGAAGGGGACGGCGCCGACCAGGCCCCGGGCGGTGACCGCCTCGGCCATCCGCACGGCGTCCTGCGGGTTGGTGGCGAGCGGCTTCTCGCACACGACGTGCTTGCCGGCCTCGATGGCGGCCATGGCCAGCGGGTAGTGCAGGTAGTTGGGCGTGCAGATGTGCACGACGTCGATGGCGTCGTCGGCGAGCAGCTCCTCGACGGCGGCGTACCCGCGGGTCGCCAGCAGCGTGTGGGCCGCGACGGCGGCCCGCCGCTCGCTGCTGGCGACGACCCCGGCGACCTCGCCGCCGTTCACCCGGATCGCGCGGGCGTGGACCTCCCCCATGAAGCCTGTGCCGATGATCCCGGCGCGGTAGGACGTGGCGGACCCCTCAGTGCGCCCCCCGTCAACTGTGACGTTCGCAACTGTCATGGTTCGAGAACGTATTGGAGCCTTTCGTCGCGCGTCAAGCAAAAGCCGCATATCTCTTTTTGCACATGTGTGTCCCGGCTCGCGGGGGCCGCCTCGACACAGGTCGCGCCATCACCCTCCGCACCGCGCTGACCTGCTGGTACGTTGCCCAGGTGACCGACGTCGAGATCACCGTGCGGGGCGCGTGCCGGACGTCCCACCCCGCCGAGCGGGGGACCGTGAGCGCCCACATCTCGGTCGAGGGCGACGACGCCGCGCGGGTCTTCGCCGCCGTCGTCGAGCACTCACACCTTGCGCGCACGAGCGTCGTCGCCCTGCACGACCCGGAGGCCGGACCGGTGACGTCGTGGGTCGGCCAGGACGTGCGCACCTGGGCGACGCGGCCGTGGAGCCAGGACGGTGCGCAGCTGCCGCTCGTCCACCACGCGCGCACCGACCTGCGGGTGACGTTCCGCGACGTCGTCGCGCTCGGGGCGTGGCTCACCGAGATGTCGACGGTCGAGGGCTTCGGCGTCGAGCAGGTCGAGTGGACCCTCACCGAGGCGCGCGAGGAGGAGCTCACCCGCACCGCCCGGTCGCGGGCCGTCGCCGACGCGCGGTCCAAGGCGCGGGACTACGCCGCCGCCCTCGGGCTGGGCGAGGTGCGCGTCGTCGCGCTCGCCGACGCGGGCATGCTCGGGCCCCACCCGCCGGAGGAGCCGGGCCACCTCGCGCGGGTGGCGCTCGCCGGCGGCGGACCCGACCTCGCGCTGGTGCCGCAGGACGTCGAGGTCTCCTGCGAGGTCGACGCCCGGTTCACCGCCGGGCCGCCCGCCTAGGGGGTCGGCAGACCGGTGGGCAGACCGTCGAGGCTCACCCGGTTCTTGCGCTGCTGGTAGTCGCTGACGCCGTCGGGACCGCGCTTGCGCGCCCAGGACTCCATGAGGGGGCGCTGGTCGACGTAGTCGAGGAGCGGGACGCCGAACCCGCACGAGGTCATGGCGAGGTCGACCTCGAGGTCGAAGACGTTGCGGGCGCCCTCGAGCGGCGGGAAGAGGCCGAGGAGCTCGGGCCAGTCCGCGTCCCCGGCGTGGACCGCGCGGGCCGTGCCGTAGAGGCGCAGGATGAGCGGCTTGCCGGCGAAGGCGCAGAACATCAGCGTCATCCGCGGGGTGTCGAGCAGGTGGGCGGCGGTCTCGTTGCCGCTGCCCGTGCCGTTGAGCCACACGACGCGGTTCGGCCCGAGCACCCGCAGGCTGTCCAGGCCCTTGGGCGAGACGTTGACGCGGCCCTCACGGGCCGCCGTCGCGACGAAGTACATCGGCTGCGCCTCGATGAAGGTGCGCAGCTCGTCGGTGATCGCGTCGTACTGGCGGGACATGAGGCCAGTCTGACAGTCCTGGTGCGTGGGTACCGAGTCGCGCTCCGCGTCGAACCGGTCCCGCGCCGGTGGCGATCGGCGTCGACCACCTCTTCGAGCCGGTCGTTCTCGTCGAGGCGGGGGCGTACGCGATCCTCCACTGACCGCCCGGACCTACGCCCGCGCGGCTACGGCGGGAGCCGGCGTCGGGAGTGCGGTGGCGAGGAAGTCACGGATGATCGCGGCGACCTCGTCGAGGGCGGACTCGAGGAGGAAGTGACCGCCGGGCAGCAGCTCGACGCGGGCGTCGGGCAGGTCCCGGGTAAACGCCGCGGCGCCCGCCGGGCCGAAGATCTCGTCCCCCTCGCCCCACACCGCGAGCAGGGGCACCCCGGTGGTACGGAAGTACTCGTGCAGCCGCGGGTAGAGCGCGCGGTTGGTGACGTAGTCACGGAACAGGCTGAGCTGGACGAGGTCGTTGCCGGGCCGGGAGACGAGGGCGTGGTCGTGCTCCCAGGTGCCGGGGTCGACGAGCGAGGGGTCGGCGACGCCGGTCAGGTACTGCCAGCGGATGGCCTCTCGGGTGAGCGCCTGGCGGACGGGCGCCTCCGTCGTCGCGTCGGGGTGCGCGGCGTAGGCCCACAGGTCGGCCCAGAAGTCGTCGACGAAGCCCTCCTCGTAGGCGTTGCCGTTCTGGGTGATGACCGCGGTGACCGCGTCCGGGTCGGCGAGCGCGAGGCGCCAGGCGATCGGCGCGCCGTAGTCCTGGACGTAGACGGCGTACCGCTCGACCCCGAGGGAGGCGAGCAGGCCGGCGGTGATGTCGGCGAGGGCGTCGAAGGTGTAGTCGAAATCCTCGACCGGGGGCGCGTCGGACAGGCCGAAGCCGAGGTGGTCGGGCGCGATGACGTGGTAGCGGTCCGCGAGGAGCGGGATCAGGCCGCGGAACATGTGCGAGCTCGTCGGGTAGCCGTGGAGCAGGACGACGGTCGGGGCGTCGACGGGCCCGGCCTCCCGGTAGAAGACGCGGTGCCCGTCGACGACGGCGTGGCGGTGGTGGACTGCGCTCATTGCTCTAACCCTTTCTCGATGTTTGATGTGGTTAGACAACCACCGCAGGTGTAACCTGTCAACAGCCGATGAGGAGGTTAGACCTGATGGACGTCGTGACCCGCGCCGACGAGGACCTGCTCCTCGACCTGCTCAACACCACCCCCGTCGTCGCCGGGAGCCAGGTCGACGAGCTCCTCGGACCCGACGCCGGCCGGTGGGCGGCCGACCACGGGGGCACCGGCGCACCCGCCGAGGTGACCGCCCTCCGCGAGGCCCGCGACGCCATGCAGGCCGTCGTCTCCGGGGAGGCGCAGGCCTCCTCGCTCGCCCCCCTCCTCGCGCAGGTCGCCGTCCGCCCGCGCTGGCAGGACGGCGCCCTCACGTGGGAGGTCTCGAGCGGTGACGGCAGCACCCTCGCGGCGCGCGCCCTCCTCGCCTGGGCCGCGGTGACCGAGCGCTCCCCCGAGCGGCTGCGTCCGTGCGCGAACCCCGAGTGCTGCCGCTTCCTGCTCGACCGGAGCAACGCCAACGCCGCCCGGTGGTGCTCGATGGCACTGTGCGGCAACCGCGCCAAGGCGCGGCGCCACTACCGCCGCAGCCGGGCCGGTGACGCCGATGGGACCGCCCAGCCCGGGTGACCCGCCCGCGAGCGCCCGGCGTCAGGACCTGAGCACGCCGTCCACCCGCCGGGGCACCTCGCTGTCGTCCCTCATCTCGGCGGGCAGCACCCACTCCGGGGCGTTCTGGAACGCGACCGGACGCAGGAACCGGCGGATCGCCGTGGCACCCACCGACGTGTGCTGGGAGTTCGTGCTCGGCCACGGCCCGCCGTGGTGCTGCGCCCAGGAGACCCGGACACCCGTCGGGTAGCCGTCGAACACGATCCTGCCGGCCCGCTCGGTGGCCACGGCGAGCACCTCGGCAACCGCGTCACGGTCCACGTCGTCGGCATGGATCGAGACCGTCAGCGACCGCGCCATGTCGCGCAGGGCCCGCACCACCTCACCTGTCGCGCGGTACCGGACGACGGTGAGGAGCGGTCCGAAGCACTCGTGCGCGTCCTGCGGGTCCAGCCGCTCGGCATCGGTCTCCAGCAGCTCGGCGGCGACGCCGATCCCGGCGGGGTCCGGGCGGGAGGAGGCCACCCGCACGGCACCAGCCGCCACCTGCGCCTCGACGCCGTCGGTGAAGCTCTCGCGGATCGTGCTCGACAGGAGGACGGTGGCAGGAGCCTGCCCGACCATCTCCCGCAGACCGCGGACGAGCCGGTCACCGGCCTCCGTGTCGGGGACGAAGGCGAAGCCGGGCTTCGTGCACAGCTGTCCCCCCGATCCGGTGAACGACGTGAACAGACCGTGGGCGATGTCGTCCGCCCGGCTGTCCGCCGCCCCCGGGAGCACGACGAGCGGGTTGAGGCTGGACAGCTCACCGAAGAACGGGATGGGCTCCTCACGCTCGGCGATGACGTCGAGGATCCCGCGGGCCGCGGCCACCGACCCGGTGAGGGTGACCGCCCTGGCCGCCGGATGGCGGACCGCGTCGAGCCCGGCCTGGAAGCCGTGGAGCAGGTGCAGCCCGTCGGCTCCGAGCACCTCCTGCGCCGCCTCGGTGACGATACGGGCGGAGAGCGCGGAGGTGAGCGGGTGCGCTGGGTGCGCCTTCGCCACGACGCCACATCCCGCCCCGAGGGCCGAGGCGGTGTCGCCCCCGAGGACCGAGAACGCGAACGGGAAGTTGCTCGCCCCGAACACCACCACGGGCCCGACCGGGACCAGCATCCTCCGCACCTCGGGGAGGGGACCGTCCGCGTGGTCGACCATGACCTCGAGGTACCCGCCGTCACGGAGCACGTCCGCGAAGAGCCCGAACTGGTGGGCTGCCCGGTCCACCTCGCCACTGAGCCGCGACGTCGGCAGTCCGGTCTCACCGGCCGCGGTCTCGACGAGAGCGTCCTTGGCCTCGAGCACGCGCGCCTCGAGGAGGTCGAGCAGGGCAGCCCGGCCATCTCTGCCGGCTCTGCGCAGCACCGAGGTGTCGTCCACCGCCGCGGCGACCGCTGCATGGACGTCGGCGGGCGTGGACTCCTCGAGGTGGGTGGGCACGGTCCGACCCGTGCGCGGATCTGTCGTGAGGACGGTGGTCACAGCACTCCCCTGTCTGCCAGAGCGGTCATGAGGTCACGGACACCGAATGTCCAGGGCGGGCACTCCTCGGAGTGGTCGACGACGTTGACGAGGGCACCGAGCGGCGCGGCCGAGATGGTGACGACGTCACCGAGTCGGTGGGTGAAGCCTCCCCCCGCGAGATCCCGGTCCACCACCGGCGCGAACATCGTCCCGAGCATGAGCACGACACCGTCGGGATACTGGTGGTGCCTGCCGACGAGCTGCGAGACGAGGTCCTCCGGGTCGCGCGCGATCTCCTCCATGGCGGAGACCCCCTCCAGTCGGAACCCGTCCGTCCCCCGGATCTCGAGCTGCACGCTCATGGTCCTGACGTCGTCCATCGTGAAGGCGTCGTCGAAGAGCCTGATGAACGGTCCGAGGGCGCAGGAGGCGTTGTTGTCCTTCGCCCGCCCGAGAAGGAGGGCGGAGCGGCCCTCGATGTCGCGGAGGTTGACGTCATTGCCGAGCGTGGCGCCGACGGCGCGACCGCTCGACTGGATGACGAGCGCGACCTCCGGCTCCGGGTTGTTCCACGAGGAGTCCGCCAGCACACCGACCGCCGCCCCCGTGCCGACGGCGGAGAGGACCGGGCCCTTCGTGAAGATCTCTGCGTCGGGGCCGATCCCGACCTCGAGGTACTGGCTCCACAGGCCGTGCTCGGTGAGGTACTCCTTGACCCGCGTCGCCTCCGCCGAGCCCGGCACGATTCGGCTGATGTCCGCTCCGAGGGCCGCTGCGGCGAGCTCGCGCCGCACCCGCGCCGCCTCCCGGTGGTCACCTCCGGCGCGCTCCTCGATGACGCGTTCGACCATGGACGCCGTGAAGGTGACTCCTGCCGCCTTGAGCACCTGAAGGTCCACCGGGGCGAGGAGCCACGGCCGCTCGTCCGTCCTCACCACCGTCGCGGTGTTGGCCAGGACGTCGGCGACGTCACCGAGCACCGGCCCCGAGGCGTCCCGCGCCGCGGCGGCAGGGTCCTCCTGCTCGCACAGGTCCCGGACGGTGGGAAAGGTCTGCGTGACGTCGACGAGCTCGTCGCCGCGGACGACGACGACGCTGGGGCCACGCGCGGCAGGACTCCAGGCGCGCCCGACGAGGACGGCGTCGGCGTCGTCGGGCAGCGCGCCGGACGGCGAGCCGAACCAGGGCTCGTCCGCGGCGCCGGTGTGGCGCGAGGAGCTCACCGTGCGTCCAGGTTGAAGAACGAGGCCTCGTCGTCAGGCCGGATGTCGTACGTCGCGTCCGCGAAGAGCCGCAGGGGCCGAGGGACGAACGGGTACCGCTCCATCGCGCCCGTGTCGAGCGTGATTCCCAGACCGACGCCGTCAGGGATCATCACGTCTCCCTCAGGTGTCAGGGCGAGGCGTTCGGAGGAGATGTCAGGTCGCCACGGCACGTCGGTCGCCATGATCTCCAGGTAGTGGAAGTTCGGGACCGTCGCGCCGATCTGCAAGGTTGCCGCCGTACTGACCGGCCCGCTCGGGTTGTGTGGCGCGAAGCCGACGTACGACATCGCCGCCAGGCCGGACAGGAATACCAGCTCCGCGATGCCACCGGCGTGGGTGACGTCGGGCTGGACGAAGTCCACGACGTGACGGGCCAGCGCCGGCGCCACGGCCTGCCGACCGAACCACCGCTCTCCCGCTGCGATCGGAACGGGAGACGCGCGCCGCACCTGGTCCAGGGCATCGAGGCTGTCCGGAGGACAGGGTTCCTCGAACCAGACGGGATCGAAGGGTGCCAGCTCGCGGGCGATCTTCGTCGCGGTCCGGACGTCGAACCTGCCGTGACCCTCGATGAACAGCTCGACCTCCGGGCCGACCTCGTCCCGCACGGCCTGGATCTGGGCCAGCGCACGGTCGAGCTGTGCGGTCGTGACCACGAGGTCGTAGTTCTCGAACGGGTCCCACTTGAGCCCCCGGAAGCCGGTGTCGACCGTCCGCCGGGCGGCAGCGGCGTACTCCTGAGGCGTCGCTGCCTTGGAGAACCAGCCGTTCGCGTAGGCGCGCACCCGGTCGCGGGTCTGTCCACCGAGCAAGCGGTGGACCGGCACCCCGAGCGCGCGGGCAGAGATGTCCCACAGGGCCATCTCGATCGCACTCAGGGCGGTCATCATCACCGGTCCGCCCCGCCAGTACCCGTCACGGACGGTCTCGTGGACCATGTGGCTGACCCGAGTTGGGTCACGTCCGACGACCGAGTCGGCGATGTCCGCCAGCGCACCGAGCACGGCGCGCTCCCGCCCCTCGAGAGTCGCCTCACCGATCCCGACGACCCCCTCGTCCGTCAGGACCTCCACGAGGACGAGGTTCGTGCGGTAGAAGTCGACGGTGTGGGGCTCGACGGCTGTGATCTTCACGGTGGCTATCCCTTCACTGCGCCTGCGGTCATGCCCGCCACGACGTACTTCTGTGCGAACAGGTAGAACACGACCGCCGGCAGGGTGAACATCAACGCCACTGCCATGACCGTCTGGAGCGGGGTCCCGAGCTCGCCGATGAAGTTCGCGATCCCCACCGACGCGGGCTGGATCTGCGGGTCGAAGATGAACGTCACGGCGAAGACGTACTCGTTCCACGCGTGGAAGAAGGCGATGACGGCGGTCGCCGCTATCGACGGCACGATCAACGGGAGGTTGATCCGCAGGAGAACGGCCAGCGGCCGCGCTCCGTCGATACGCGCGGCTTCCTCGAGCTCCCTGGGGACACCGTCGATGGCGCCCTTGAGGATGAGTCCGACGATGGGCAGGACGAAAGCGGAGTTGGCGAGGACGAGCCCACCGAGCGAGTCCAGCAGGTCGAAACGACGGAAGAGCGCAAAGAGCGGCACCACCATGAGCGCCTCGGGGAGCATCTGCGTGAAGAGCATGACGAGGGCGACGACGACCTTGCCGCGGAAGCTGAACCGCGACAGCGCGTAGCCCAGGGGAATCCCCAGCCCGATCGAGAGCACCATCGTGCCGGTGGCGATGGTGAAGCTGTTGACCAGCCATCCCAGCGCCTTGCCGTCCGCCAGCGCGGTCCCGAAGACGCCGAGCTGCCCGAGGTCGGGGAACAGGCGTGCCTCCGGCGCGAAGAGCTCGGCATTCGTCGACAGGGCGGTGACGAGCATCCAGTAGAGCGGGAACACGGCGATGCCGAGGGCGACGAGAACGGCGATGACGCGCAGGACGAGGCCCGCCGTGCTGGTGCGGTTCACGACAGTCTCCGCTCTGCCACCCGGGCGACGGCCGTGCTCGCGCCGATCACCGCCAGGGAGATGAGGACGCCGACCATGCCGATCGCTGCGGCGGTGCCGAGCTGCTGGGACTGGAAGGCCTGGGAGTACAGGTCGATGACGATCGTCTCCGTCGTGCCCACCGGGCCTCCCTTGGTCATCAGCCAGATGAGCTCGAACCGCCGGATGGACCAGATCGTCATGAGGAGGGCGAGCAGCCCGACGGTCGGCTTGATCACCTGCCACGTCACGGCACGGAAGGTCCACCATCGGCCGGCACCGTCCATCGTCGCCGCCTCGACGAGGTCCTGGGACACCGACTGCAAGGCGGACAGGAGCACGACCGACGTGAACGGGAACAGCTGCCAGATCGTGGTCACGAGGATCGCCGGCAGCGCGTACTGCTGGCTGTCGAGGATGGAGCCCCCGGGCACTCCGAGGCCGATGGCGTCGAGGAACCGGTTGACGATGCCGTACTGCGCGTTGAACATCCAGGTGGCGATCAGTGCCACGGCGATCCCGGGTGCCGCCCACGGGACGGTGACGAGTGCCCGGGCGACGCCCCGCCCACGGAACGACCTGTTGAGGAGCAGTGCCAGCGCGAGTCCCACACCGACCGAGCCGACGACGCACGCGACGGTGTAGACGAGCGTCGTGCGCAGGGTGCGGTGGAACTCCGGGTCGACGAAGATGCGCTCGTAGTTGGCCAGTCCCACCCACTCGCTGCGCGTGGGGTTGAGGAGGGTCGTCTCGGTGAAGCTCAGGTAGACCTGCTGCACCAGCGGAACTCCCTGGAACAGCAGGATGTAGACCGCAGCGGGCGCGAGGAACACGTACGGCGTCCACCGGCTCCCGAGCGGGCTCTTTCGCCGGATCGAGGCTCTCACCTCGGGCGGCACAGTCTGCACTGCCAATGTGACTCCCTGGGACGGGCCGTGGCCGGCGCGCGGGCGCGCGCCGGCCACGGCGGGCCGGTCATCCGACGAGACTGACCGCCTCCTCCTGCGCCCGGTCGAGGGCCTCCTGCATGCTGACCTCGCCCTGGAGTGAGGCGAGCACGTTCTCCACGACGATCTTGCGAATGTCGGGAGTCCGTGACTCGAAGCCGAGGACGACGTGCGGAAGGCTGGTGTCCGTGAGCTCGTCGAACACCGTGAGGAACGGCGTCTCCTCGAGGGTCTCCGGGCTGCGCTCGGTGACGGTGGCGACACTGCTCGCGCCGAGGATCTCCTGGAGCTTGACCTGGTTCTCCGGCTGCAGCACCCACTCGATGAAGGTCGCCGCCGCCTCCTTCGCCGGGCTCGCCTCGTTGATGACGATGGGCGCGAGGATCGTGCCCTGGGCCCGGACCGGGAACGGGATGGGTGCCACGCTGAAGTTGAGGTCTGGTGCCTGACCCTGTGTGGCCGAGACGTAGCCGCCGTTGTTCAGCTCCATGCCGACCTTGCCCTCGGCGAACATGCGGCGGAACGTGGCCGCGTCCGCGCCACGGGGGATGACCTCGGCGTCGTAGAGGGACTGGTAGGCCTCGAGCCCCTCGACGTTCTCGGCCCGGTTGATCGTCAGCTCCTCGCCGTCCGACCAGGCGCCCCCGAAGCCGTAGACGTAGTTGAAGATGTCCTGCCAGACACCGGCCTCCTCCTCCTGGGTCTGCCGGAAGGCCAGACCGAAGGTGTCGCCCTCCGTCAGCTCCTCAGCGGTCTGGACGAACTCCTCGAACGTCGTCGGAGGCTCGGGGATGAGGTCGGCGTTGTAGAACATGCCGTAGTTCGAGGCCTCGAAGATGACTCCGTGACGGACGCCGTCGTGGACCATGAACTGGTCGGGCTGCTGGAGCAGGTCGTACTCCTCGAGGTCGATGTAGTCGTCCAGCGGGGTGATGAGGCCGGCCTCGGAGGCCGAGGCGAACTCAGGCATGTCGAAGCGGATGAGATCCGGGCCCAGGCCGCTGCCCATCTGGGTGAGCACGGTCTGCCCGAACGTCGGGTAGGGGACCGCCGCAGCCGACACACGGATCTCGTCCTGGCTGGAGTTGAACTCGTCGACGAGCTCGAGCAGCAGCGGCCCGCGACCCGGGTCACCGAATGTCGAGGCCGCGAACGTCACCGTCGTCACGCCACCACTGCCCTCGGGGTCGGCGGCGTCCTCGTCGCCCCCACTGCTGCATCCGACGAGCGCCAGAGCGAGGGCAGAAGCCGTTGCCGTCACCGCCGTCCGGCGCGAGTGATTCGTTCTCATGATTACTCCCTTGTAATGAGACGGACGTCGCGGACGCGCAACGCGACCCGCAGCATGCGCAACAGTAGCCACGCGTTGCAATAGGTCCTAGCATGCGTTGCAGAGATTGCAACGGAGGTTCTGCGTTATGTCCCAGTCGGTCCAGCGTGCGATCACGCTGATCCAGCGCTCGGCCCAGGGCCCGCTCTCGCTCACCGAGGCGGCTACCCTGCTCGACGTCCACAAGTCCACGGCGCTGCGCCTGCTGCAGACCCTGGAGTCCGCACGGTTCGTCCGGCGGACGGGCGCGGGGACCTACGTCTTCGGCGGGGGCCTCATCGAGCTCTCCGAGCTCACCCTGGGCTCGATGGACCTGCGTCAGCTCGCCGGCCGGCCGCTGCGCGACCTCCAGCGCCGCACCGGCCACACGGTGCACCTGGCCCAGCTGACCGGCGACGAGATCATCTACATCGACAAGGTCGACAGCCCCGCCCATCCCACCGTGCAGCTCCCGTCCCGGGTGGGGCACGCGGTCTCGATCCACGCGAGCGCGGTGGGCAAGGTGATCCTCGCCCACCTGCCACGTGCCGACCGGGAACGGCTCCTGTCCTACGTGACCCTCGAGCGCCACACCCCGACGACCATCACCGACCGGGACTCCTTCGAGGTCGAGCTCGCGACCGTGCGTCACCGGGGCTGGGCCGCGGACAACGGCGAGCGCGACTCCTACGTCGTGTGCGCCGCCGTGCCGGTCCGCGACTCCCGGGGCAAGGTCGTCGCCGCCATCTCGATCAGCTCGGTCGAGGTCGTGGCCTCGCTCCCGCAGCTGGAGGAGCACCTCCCGCTCCTGTTCGCGACAGCCCGCGTCGTCTCCGCTGAGCTCGGGCACGCCCACTAGCCAGATCCGCAACCCGTGGTGCGCATAGCGCAACACTCTGTTGACATGCCTTTCCTGCCGCCACCATCCTCAGCGCAACGGCGCCACAGGCGCCGCGGATAGGTGTCCAGGGGGGCTCACCTCGACGTTTCGACTCAGGGAAGACTCGAACGCATCGCCCGCACGGCGGAGTGCCGACACGGCGACCATCCGTCGTCGGTGACGACGACACGCGCAACCCGCATCGTCGCCGTGCGCAGTTCCGGCGAGCGCTCCTCACGACGCTGACCCACGTCCAAGATTCGAGGAGACTGGCATGAAGATCTCGTCTTTCCGCCTGTTCCGGGGCGGTCCTGGCTCGCCACCGACCGCCTCGTCGCGCAGACGACGTTCCCGAGAGGTCCTGATCGCGGCATCCGCCGTCGGAGCCCTCGCGCTCGGCATCGCCGGCGCCGCGCCGGCCGCCGCCGACACGGAGGCAGACCTCGGCCCGACGCTCGTCAAGACCGACGTCGCACCCACGGGGTACTCCGTGAAGTTCCGCTACGAGGCCCCACCCGGGGTCGAGCAGGTCCACCTCTACGGCGACTGGACCTACGCCCAGCCCGAGACCATCACCTGCGACGGCTGCGGTGAGCACCGGCTGCCCTCCCAGTGGCGCCCGGGGGACGTCGCCGCGACGCAGTGGCGCACCATCCCGATGGTCAAGGGCGCCGACGGCGTCTGGGAGGCCACGACCCCCCTGCCCGCGGGCACGTTCCGCTACGCCTTCACCCACGACTGCGCCAGCGACGTGGCCACAGGCTGCACGCTGCACTACGACCCGGCCAACCCGTGGGAGATCTTCCCGCAGTACCCCGGGGCGCCCGGTGCCGTGCGGAGCACCTTCTGGGTACCCACCCACCCCGACTTCCCGACCTACGCGACGGACTACCAGCGGCCGCTGCCGGCGGACCAGATGGGTGAGCTGCAGTCGCTGCGCTACGACTCGCCACTGTCCACCAACCCCGCCGGCGTCCACGACCTGCTGGTCTACACGCCGCACGGCTACGACGCCGACCGCGCCGAGCCGTACCCCACCCTCTACCTGAGCCACGGAGGCGGGGACCACTCCACCGCGTGGTTCATGCAGGGCGTCGCCCACTACATCGTCCAGAACGCCATCAACGAGGGGGCGGCGGAGGAGATGGTCGTCGTCGCGACCGACTTCAACGGCCTGCCGGGCGGGAACGTCGGCTTCGTCGACGAGCTGCGGAACAACATCTTCCCGTTCGTCGAGGAGAGCTTCAACGTCTCCACCGACCCTGCCGACCGCGCGTTCGCCGGCTTCTCCGCCGGAGGCAGCCGGGCGCAGACCCTCGCCTACGACTACACCGACCTCTTCGGCTACCACGGCGTGTGGAGCATCGGCGGAGGACCGGCCTCCGCCGAGCAGGTCGAGCGGATGAAGAACGTCTCCGGAGCCATCATGTGGGGCACAGGGCTGCAGGACCGCCTGGGCAACATCGCGGTGAACTCCGTCGCAAGAGCTGCTGCTCACCGGGCCGCCGGCATCGACCTCATCGAGCACAACGTCCCCGGCGGGCACACGTGGCACTCCTGGCGTCCGCTGCTGAACTTCTACGTCCGCAACGTCGTGTTCCAGGACCCGGCGGACCGCAGCGGCATCCCGCTCAAGGCGAACGTCACCGAGACCTCCGGAGCGCTCACGCTCTCGGTGGCCAGCTACGGCGACGCCGTCGAGCTGGGCGACGAGAGGCGGCTCGCGGACCGGCTCACCTTCCGGGGCACGCTGCCGACGGTGACGGTCACCGACTCGCGCAGCGCGAACCAGGCAGCCGGGGGCGGATGGTCCGTCACCGGCCAGTCGAGCGTGTTCCGTAGCGGCTCGCACGAGCTCGACGCCGGGCACCTCGGCTGGAAGCCGCTGCTCGTCAACCCGAAGCCCGGGGTGACACCCGGTCCGACGGTCGCCAGCATCATCTCCGGGGGACGAGGCCTCGCCGCCCCGGCGACGCTGGCCGCCGCCGACCAGGCCGGTCGGCGCGGTCAGGCACAGATGACGGCGGACCTCCTGCTGGAGTTCCCCGTCGACGCCGCCTTCGGCGAGTACACCGCCAACCTCTCGGTCTCGCTCTTCCCGACCGACTGACACGTGGGAGCGGCCGGCCGGTGGTGGGAGCCGGCCGGCCGCGACCCCACCTCTGGGGGCACCATGTCACGCACCTATGCACGTCCACTCGGCGTGGCGGCGGTCCTGGTGACCGCCACCGCGTTCCTCGCACCCTCCGTCGCGGCATCGCCCGGCACAGCGGCGACCACCCGACCGGTGTCGGAGGCGTCCGCCGACTCCCTGACCACCTGGGGACTCCATCCCTCGACGGACGGAGAGCCGGACGGCCGTGTCTCCCTCCGCCACTCCGTGGAGGGCGGCACAGAGCTCTCCGACGAGGTGGCCCTCACCAACTTCGGAACGGAACCGGCGACGTTCGCGGTCTACGGCGGGGACGGGACGCTGTCGCCGGACGGGAGCTTCGACCTCGCCCCCTCGGACCAGGAGCCGACCGGAGGCGGGTCCTGGATCACCGTCCTGCCCGCGGGCGGCTCCGAGGCCCGCGACGGCGGTGGGCTCATGCTCGAGGTGCCCGGCCAGACCACCGTCGCCATCCCTGTCGAGATCCGGGTTCCTGCGGACGCGACCCCGGGTGACCACCCCGCGGGCATCGTCGCCGAGCTGGCCGACACCGGGACGACCAGCGTGCGGATGACCTCACGGGTCGGGGTGCGCGCCCACCTGCGGGTCACGGGGGACATCCTGGCCCAGCTCACCCACGAGCAGGTCAGCGCGACGTACGCACCGTCGTGGAACCCGTTCGCACCCGGCACCACGACGATCACCTACACCGTGGTGAACTCGGGGAACGTCCGCCTCGGAGCCGACTCCGCCGCCACCGTCAGCGGCCCGTTCGGCCTGTTCGACGCCGAGAGCCTCACCGAGGACCGCGAGATCCTCCCCGGAGACCCCGTCAGCCACACCGTCGCGGTCCCCACGTGGCCGACCGTGCACGCGCGCGGGTCTCTCACCAGCACCCCGGGCATCGTGGGCGAGGACGTCGTCGACGTCCCTCTGGCGGCGGCCACCAGCACCGTGAGCGTCTGGGCAGTCCCGTGGTCCCAGCTCGCCCTGCTCGCCCTGATCTGCGGCGCCCTGCTGCTCTTCCGCAGGCATCGGCGACGTGCAGCGCAGAAGGTGCAGGACCGCATCGCCGCGGCCGTCGCTGCGGCAACGGGCTCCGCGGCCGCCGCCGACGTACCCGAGGACACGGATCCAGGGCTCCCGGACTCGGTCCCGAGCCGGCGGTGACCCGCCCTCCGGCGCCATTCCGCCGAAAAGAGCGAGAGCCCCGCCGGTGACCGGCGGGGCTCTCGCTTTCTCTTCCTGCGCGCCCGGAGGGACTCGAACCCCCAACCTTCTGATCCGTAGTCAGATGCTCTATCCATTGAGCTACGGGCGCATGACCCCGTGGGGCCGTAGTCGAGCATAGCCGCAGGAGGGCGGCGGGGAAAATCCCAGGAGCCCCTCGAGCACGTGAGTTCCGCCACGCACGACGGTGAGGGGCCCGGACGTGCGGAGGCGGCCCGGCCCTCGAGGTGAGGACCGGGCCGCCGTGGGTCGTCAGCCGCAGGAGTGGGCGGCGTAGGGGACGGTCAGCGGGACCGTCACCCCGTCCGCCGACAGGGTCACGTCCACCTCACCGGCAGGCACGGAGACCTGCCTCGTGGTGAAGGCGTGGAGCGCACTGCGCCCGGCACCGAGGTCGGTGAGGACCTTGGACCCGAACGCGGTGTCAGCCTGCACCGTCACCGGGTGGTCCTCCCCGTTGGTCACCCGCAGGGTGAGGACGGAACGTCCGACGACGCACCGCGCGTCGGTCGTCACCGTGACGTCGAGCGTGGGCTCGCCGCCCGCCTCGGTGAACTCCCACGTGTCGATCTCGAGGAGGTCGCCCGCGGCGCCGGCGTAGGTGAAGAAGACGTCGTGCGTGCCGGTCGCGCCGGTGAGCTCGGCCGTCACCTCGGTCCACTCCCCGACGGTGCCGTCGACGTCGACCGTCCCGAGCACCGGGCCCGTCTCGCTGCCGGCGCGCACCTGGATCCGCACGTCCTCCTGGAGCGGGCGCACGTGCGCGGTCACCGAGGCCGCCCCGGAGTCACCGAAGGCGACGGAGGACAGCGCGGTCCAGTCCCCGTTGTCGACGTCGGTGACGACGAGGTTGGGCACGTCCGTGCCGAACTCCGCGGACGGCAGGTCCGTGCGGGCGGTCGTGATGCCCTTGGTCCAGCCCAGCGTCTCGGCCTCGAACACGCGGTACGGGTCGAAGTCCCGGACCTGCTCGACCCCGGCGTAGGTGCCGACGACCTGGACGGCGGTGCCGTCCTCGTTGAACGTCAGCTCCTGGATGTGAGGGCTGCGGTAGCCCTGCGTCTGGTTGCCGTTGATCCGCTTGTTGAGGGTCGGGGCGTGGTAGGTGAAGTAGAACTTCCCCTCGTACTCGAAGACCGACTGGTGGTTGTTGCCGCCGGTGCCCGTCCCGAAGAACTCCGCCTGGTTCGGGAAGATCACCCCGGCGTAGGTGTCCTTGTCCCACACCGTCGGGTCGTCGGAGATCATGTAGCCGATCTGGCCGCCGCCGGGGTAGCCGGGCAGGGGCGTCTGGTTGCCGCCGAAGTCCGAGCCACCGAAGTGGGAGGAGTAGGTGAGGTAGTACAGGTCGTCGCGCTTGAAGACGTGCGCGGCCTCGAACGCCACCGGCGCGTCGACGACGAACGCCGAGCCCTCGGTCGTGACGAGGTCGTCCGCGAGGCGGATCCCGCGCAGGTTCTTCGGGTTGTTGTACCGCTCCGCCGGCGGCATCGAGGTCGCCGCCGGGCCGCCGCCGAAGTACAGGTACGGCTCGCCGTCGTCGTCGACGAACGGGGCCGGGTCGAAGCGCCACGCCACGTCCTCGGTGCCCGGCGTCGAGGCGTTGATGAGCGTACTCGTGCGCTCGCTGGACCAGGGGCCGAGCGGGCTCTCGCCGGTGATGACGTTGCTCGAGCCGCCGCCGTTGGCGTAGTAGAGGAAGGTCTTCTCCACGCCGTCGACCGTCTGCGTGACGGCGCCCGGGGCCCACGAGTTGTTCGTGAAGGGCGCGACGCCGTTCGGTCCGGCCACCTGGATCTCGCCGTGGTCGACCCAGTTGACGAGGTCGGTCGAGGAGATCACCGTGATCTGGTTGATGTCCCCGTAGTTGATCTGCGGGGAGATGCCGGTGACCGGGTCGGGCGCGTAGCCCTGGGTGTCGTTGGTCATGTACATGTACACCCGGCCGTCGTGGACCATGCCGAAGCCGTCGGCGCCGAACTTGTGGCCGAGGAGCGGGTTGTGGTCGCCGGGCAGCTTGCCGGCGACCTCGACGGTCCGCGAGGGCGGCGGCGGGGGCGGGGCACCGACGAGGGAGACGTCGTCGACGACGAAGTCCATGAGGTGCAGGTCCGGGTCGGCGCCGGGTTCGCTCGTCCACGGGGTCTCGAGGAAGAGGCGCGCCGTCGTCACGCCCTGGCCGGCGGGGACGGTGAAGGTGCTGTTGATGTGGGCCCACTGGCCGCGGGTCGCCACGACGTCACCGACGTTGGTGTAGGTCCCGCCGCCGTAGTGCATCGTCGCGAAGAACTGCTTGGTCGCCGGGCTGGCCGGGTTGTCGTACTTGATCCGGGCCTGGACCGTGTAGGTCGAGCCGGCCTGCAGCTTGCCGCTGAGGTCCTGCATCGGGCCCGAGCCGGTGGTCTGTCGGCCGGTGGTCTGCGCCGCCGCGTCGCCGCTGAACGCGTCGTCGGTGACGGCGAGGGACGCGCCGTCGGTCGGGTTGCCGTTGTTGACGAACCATCCGCTCAGGCCGTCCTCGAACCCACCGTTGACGATGAGCTCCTCGCTCGGCGCCTCGTCGGCCTGGACCGGTGATGTCGCCACCGCCAGGCCCGCCGACAGGAGCGCGCCGATGGCGATGAGGGACATTGCTGCGCGTCTGTCGTGCCGTCGTTCTAGTGCCACGAACTGTCCTCCTCAGGTGCTACGTGCTGGTCGTGGTCCGCGGGGACGGACCTGCGTGCTCGGCTGGGCCGCGGGCTCTCGCCTCACGGGGGCCGGTCGGGGTGGGGCGCCCTCGCCTCCTCCTCTCTCCGCCCGAGGATCAGGCGCCGCAGCTCTGCGCGACGTGGGGGACGGTGAGCTCGAGCGGTGAGCCGCCCTCGGGCGTGACCGTGACGGACACCTCGCCCGGGGGCAGGACCACCTGTCGGGTGGTGAAGGCGTGCGCGGCGCTGCGTCCGGGCGCGAGGTCGGCGAAGGTCCGCGACCCGTGGGCCGAGTCGGCCCGCACGGTCACCGGCACCTCCTCCCCGTTGTGCGCCCGGACGGCGAGGACCGCCCGGCCGACCACACAGCGGGTGTCGGCGGTGACGGTGACGTCCAGCGGCTGCTGCGCGGTGAGCACGCCGAGACGCGCGAGCTCCAGGCTGAGCGCGCGCTCCGGCGCGTCGACCTGGTTCTGGGTGGAGAAGCCGCGCTCCCAGGCAGCCTCGGCCTTGGCCAGCTCGCGCTGCATGGCCGCCCACTCCGGCGCGGGGTGGTCGGCGGCGTCGAGGGTGTGCGCGTGGGCGATCGCCGCCTCCAGGGGTGCGGTGTCGATCCCCGCGCCCTGCGCGGTGAGCGTGTCACTGAGGAGGAAGTGGTCGAAGTCGACGTGCCCGCCGGTCTCCTCGGTCGCGTAGTTGAACAGGCCGAACCGGTGGCCCATGAAGTGCGCGAGGGTGCCGTCGAGCGTCTGCGGACCCACGCGCTGCCCGAGCGGGCTCCAGGTCTCGCCGTCGAGGCTGTAGTAGAAGGTCGTCCACAGCTGGCCGGTGGGCGAGGCGAAGTCGGCGTCGGCCTTGAGGTGCACCTCGGTGGCCTCGCCGAGGTCGACGGTGGTGCCGGGCAGGAACGCCTCGGTCGCCTCCTGGTCGACGACGACGGGGAAGGGCTGGACCCGGTTGACGACACCGAGCGTCGTCTCCCCGCCGTCGCGGCGGACCGCGACGTAGGAGAAGCCGCGGTTGTAGACGGCCAGGCCGGCCGTGTCACCGTCGCGCATGCCCGAGAAGTCCAGGGTGGTCTCGGCCGAGGAGCGCGGCCCGAAGGTCCGCTGGGACAGGGTGTTGCGGGCCTCCTCGAGGTAGGTGAGGCCGGGCCGGTCGCCGAGCTTGGTGAAGACGTAGTCACCGGTGACGGCCTTGCCCGTGGTCAGCCGCAGCCAGCCGTCCCGGTCGGTGAGGGACCAGTAGCGGTTGTCGGGCGCGTGGTTCCACTGCCACACCTCGTCCAGGCGCGAGCCGTTGAAGGCGATCTCGTCCGGGTGGGGGAGCTCGGTGACGGTGGGCCGCCCGACGAGGGAGACGTCGTCGACGAGGAGGTCCATGACGTGCGCGGCGGGGTCGGCGGCGACGGTGGCGCTGTTGACCCAGGGGGTCTCGACGAACAGACGCATCGTCGTCGGCGGCTGTCCGGCCGGGACGGTGAAGCTGCCCTCTATGCGGGCCCACTCCCCGCGCCGGGCGGTGACCGTGGCGCGATTGGTGTAGGAGCTGCCGCCGTTGTGGGAGGTGATGAAGAACTGCTTCGTCGCCGGGCTGGCCGGGTCGTCGTACCGGATCATCGCGGAGACGTCGTAGGTGATCCCCGGCTGCACCTTGGCGGTGACGTCCTGGATCGGCCCCGAGCCGGTGTCGACGCGGCCGGTGACGCGCAGGGCCTGGTCCCCGGAGTAGGCGTCCTCGCTCGCCGCGAGCTGGGCGGTGCCGTTGACCTGCCAGCCGGTGGTGCCGTCCTCGAACCCGCCGTTGGTGAGGAGCTCGACGCCGAGGAGCGACTCGTCGACGTCGGGCGCCGCGGGGATGTCCCACTCCTCGTCCATCCACGGCCGGTGCGGGGCGTCGTTGTCGAAGTCGTCCGAGGCGACGATCGCGCGCTGGCGCTCGAGGCGGTGCTCCGCCTCGCTCAGCTCGATGGGGCGGGGGAAGGCGCCGCCCACCGGCACGACGCCCGCGTTGCCGAACACCGGCCACCCGTCGGACCAGGTCGCCGGGATGAGCGCGGGGATGCGGCCGATGGGGAAGGTGTCGCGGAAGAACATGCCGTGCCAGGTGTCCTGCCCGTCCTCCCCGGCGATCGGCACGAGGCTGCCCTGGGCGAAGCCGTTGGAGTTGAGCCCGCTGCGCGCGACGTAGGGGTTGGACCCGTCGGCCGTCGCGTGGCGGCCGAGCAGCTCCTCGGCGCGGAAGAGCACGACCTGGCGGCCCTGGCCCGATGGCCAGGTGATGAGCACGAGGTAGTAGTACCCGTCGATCTCGAAGACCTGGGTGCCCTCGAAGAGGCCGCCGACGAACGGCTGGCCGGGGTAGTCCGCGGGCCGCACGATGTTCGGGTACTCGGCGACGATCTGCGTGAGGTCCTCGCTCAGCCGCACGGCGTGCACCGCGCCGCTGCCGTAGAAGACGTAGGGCGTGCCGCCGTCGGACTCGTCGAAGAACAGGGAGCCGTCGTGCAGGCCGCGGCCGAGGGCGATCTTGTCCCAGCTGCCGTTCTCGACGTCGTCGGTGCTGTAGATGTAGGCGCCGCCGAGGTTGTTCGTGTTGAAGAAGACGTAGAACCGGCCCTCGTGGTACCTCAGCGAGGAGGCCCACTGGCCCTGCCCGTAGGAGTTCTCCCCGTTGCGCAGCGAGAAGGAGTCGTTGATGCTGCCGCGGTCGAAGACGTAGTTGACGATCTCCCAGTTGACGAGGTCGTAGGACCGCATGATCGGGGCGCCCGGGCTCAGGTGCATCGTCGTGCTGATCATGTAGTAGACGTCGCGGCCCTCACCGCTCTCGGCGGCGGGCACGCGGGCCACGCTGATGTCCGGGACGTCGGCGTTGAACAGCGGGACGGTGTACGTGCCGTCGCCCTGGTCCGTCGAGGTGAACGACGGCGCGGGGTCCCACGCCGGCGTCTCCCCCTGCGCCGAGGCGCTCGGGGCGAGGAGGGAGGCGGCGAGCCCGAGGGTGGCCACGAGGGCGCCCGCAGCACGTGCCGTCCGGGAGCGTGGGCGGGCTCCGCCCGCGGGGTGGCGCTTGCGCATGACGAGCTCCTTCGCTGGTCGGCCGCCCGCGTCGTCGCGGCGCTGTGTTAGCGCGCACATCAGGCGTCGAACTCACCGTAGAGGAGCACCCGGCCCCGGTCAACAGGAAGCCGGGCCCTGGCCGCCGCTCAGGAGGTGCCGGTGAGGACCGCGCCGTGCTCGGTCTGCTCGAGGAAGCGGCGGATCGTGTCGCGGCTGCGCGTGAGGCAGGCGATCCGATCCTCGAGGTCGGCGAGCTCGGCGGCGAGCTGCTCGGCCACGCCGCGGCTGCACGTGGCAGCGCGCTCGGGGGCCTCGATCCCCTCGAGGTCGAGGATCGCGCGGACGAGTCGCGTGGGGACGCCGGAGCGGACGAGCCCCGCGACCCGCTGCACCCGCTCGACGTCGTCCTGCGAGTAGGTCCGGTAGCCGTTGCTCGCGCGGCCGGCGGCGATGAGGCCCTGCTGCTCGTAGTAGCGCAGCAGCCGCGGCGCGACGCCGGTGCGCTCGGCGAGCTCCCCGATCTTCATCTCCGGAATCCCCCTTGACATTGACATCAATGTCAAACTCTACCGTCGTCGCATGGATGAGAACAGGCTCCCGTGGCCGGCTCTGACGGCGATGGCACTCACCGTCCTCGTCGTCGTGAGCGGCGAGATGATGCCGACGGCGGTGCTCCCCGCGCTCGCCGCCGACCTCGACGTGACGCTGGCGAGCGCCGGGCTGCTCGTCTCGGCGTGGGCCGCGACCGTCGTGGTCGCGACCTTCCCCCTCGCGCGGCTCACCGCGCGCCTCGACCGGCCCGCCGTCATCGCGGTGGCACTCGTCGTCTTCGGGCTCGCGACGCTCGGGACGGCGGCGGCGAGCACCTACGGCGTCGCGATGGCCACCCGGCTCGTCGCCGCCGCGGCCACCGGGCTGCTGTGGTCGACCGTCAACGCCCACGCAGCCTCGATCGTCCCCGAGCAGCGCATCGCGCGGGCGACGGCGGTCGTCCTCGCCGGCGGCACGGCGGGGGCCGTCGTGGCCGTCCCGGCGGGCAACGCGCTCGCGGGCGCCGCCGGCTGGCGCACCCCGTTCCTCGCCGTCGGGCTGCTCGGGCTGGTCGCGGCCGTCGCCGTCGCCGTCGTGCTCCGGCGGGCACCGGTCCTCGCCTCCGGGGGCGCGGCCGGGGACGCTCCGGTCCCCTCCCGCTCGGTCCGTCCGCTGCTCGCGCTGGCGGGACTCGGCGGGCTCATGCTCGTCGCGCACTTCATGGTCTTCACGTTCGTCGCCGAGCTGCTCACCCCGAGCGCCGTGCCGACGCCCGCGCTGCTGCTCGTCTTCGGGCTGGTCGGCGTGCTCGGGGTGGGCGCCGTCGGCGCGACGAGCGACCGCTTCCCACGCGCCGTGCCCGTCACCGCCGCGCTCGTCATGACGCTCGGGCTCCTCGGGGTCACGGCGGTCGGCGGGACCGCCTGGCTGGACCTCACGCTCGTCCTCGTCTGGGGCCTGGCCACGGGCGCGATCGGCCCGGCGGTGCAGGCCGCGCTCATGCGCGCCGCCGGCGTCGCACACCGGACGACGGCGGGCACGCTCATGCCGGTCGCGATGAACCTCGGTATCGCCCTGGGCGCCGCGGCGGGCAGCGGCGCCGTCGAGCGCTGGACGGTCGACGCGCTGCCCCTGCTCGCGCTCGTCCCGGCGCTCCTCGCGGTGGCCGGGTTCGCGGGGCTGGGACTGCGCCCGCGCGGGGCGGCCCTCGCGACGGTCGGTGCTACCGCGACGGGCGGGGCGGCGCGCGGCCGCTGAGAGACGCGGAAGGGGCCCGTCGTGGACGGGCCCCTTCGCAGCGAGCGGAGACGGTGGGATTTGAACCCACGGACCGGTTGCCCGGTCACGGCCTTAGCAGGGCCGCGCACTAGACCTGACTATGCGACGTCTCCAAGGTCCTGCGCGCTCAGGTTACCGGGTCGGGCCTGCCGAACCAAAGCGCTGTGGGAGAGGCCACGTCCTCACCGCTCGAAGGCCCAGTTCCGGTCGGTGAGCATGCGGGAGACGGCCAGCCCGACGCCGATGCCCATGATGACGAAGGACGCCTCGACGCCGTTGGCCAGGGCGGCGGAGACCTCGCCCTCGTTGAGGTGGACGAGCGAGCGGTAGACCATGACGCCGGGCACCATGATGACCACCGCGGGCACCGAGAGCGTGACCCGCGAGGGCCGGCCGCGGGAGGCCGCGAGCGCCGCGAGGAGTCCGACGACGCAGGCCGCGACGAGCGAGGCGGCCTGGGGCGCGACGCCGGACTCGACGAGGTAGATCCGGGCCGGGTTGGCGATCCCGCCGATGAGGGCCGCGACCGCGACCGCCTTCGGGGAGGAGTTGAAGAGCATCGCGAACCCGGCGGCGGCGACAGCGCTGGCCACCACCCGCATGACGAGCAGCAGCGGGCCGTCGAGGACGGCGGAGGCGGGCCCGTCGAGCTCGAGCCCCGCGAGCCACGACACCGCCCACACGCTCATCCCGGCCGACAGGAGCGTCACCGTGACGTAGGCGAGGCGGGTGAGGCCGGCCGAGAGGTCCATCCGCACGAAGTCGAGGACGGCGGTGACGAGCGGGAAGCCGGGGACGAGGTAGAGGACGGCGGAGACGAGCCCGGCCTCGTGGGAGGTGTCGGCGAAGTCGAGGCTCTCGAGCCCGAGGACGACGCCCACGTAGAGGGTGCTGGAGACCGCGGCCGCGAGCGCGGTGACGGCGAACTTGTTGAGCCGGGCGTGCTGGAGCCGGCGGCGCACCGTCTGGCCCAGGCCGGCGGCGAGGAGCACGGCCGAGCAGACGATCGGCCCGCCGTTGTTGAGGAAGGCGAACGCGGCGCACGCGAGGGCGACGGCGAGCACGCTCGCCACCGGCCCGTAGTGCCGCGGCGCCCGCTCCACGTCGTCGAGCGCGCTCTCCAGTGCGGCGACGTCCGTGCGCGGGCCGAGCCGCTCGACGACGCCGGCGATCGCGTCGATCCGGTCGGCGTTGACACCGACGTCGCGCTGCTCGATGACCTCGGTGCGCACGTGGTCGCCGTCGCGCGCCGTCGTCGTGATCTCGGTGAGCGTCACCTGGGCGCGGTGCTCGTGCAGGTCCAGCGCCTCGGCGGCCCGCCGCATCGAGTCCTTGACCCGGTAGGACCCGGCTCCCGCTCCCAGCAGGAGCGAGCCGAGGCGGAGCACCGCCGCCGACCTCCGGACGAGCGACTGGGTCACACGGTCGTCCTCCACGAGGACCATCATGCCCTGCCCGGAGGCCGCCACCCCGGGCCGTCCGGGCCGGGCCTCCCGTGGGAAACTGCTCCCCATGCGCCGTAACGACCTCCTCACCGTCCTGCTCGTCGTCCTCGCCGTGGTCGTCGCGTGGTGGCTCGTCGGTGCGCTGTTCAGCGCCGTGTGGTTCCTCTTTCGGCTCGTCGTCGTCCTCGTCGTCGCCGCGGTGCTCTACCTCGCCGTGCGCTCCTGGTTGCGCAAGCGCGACTGACCCCCCGGGGGCGGACCTCCCCGGGTGCGCACGTCCCCGGCCGTTGGTAGGCATGGGGGATGAGACATCCCGGACGTGTGGCCGCGATCGCCGGCCTGACCGCCGGACTGGTGGTCGGGTGCACGAGCAGCGAGGAGCCCGCCGAACCCAGCGTGTCCGCGAGCGAGGTCGTCACCGACCGTGAGCCGGACAACCCCGAGATGACCCCCGGCGACGACGCCTCCCCCGACCCGATCTCCGGTGAGGACGGCGCCGTGCGCGCCCTGAGCACCGCCGCAGAGGAGCTCGATGGCCAGGCGTTCGAGATCGACCGCACCGACGACGCCGGCGAGGAGCTGTGGGAGGTCTCGGTCGCCGTCGGGGACGAGAAGGTCGAGGCCTATGTCTCTGCCGACGGCAACGCCCTCGTGCGCGAGGGGGAACGTGAGCCGCTGGACGCCGAGGACCGGCGCCGCCTGCAGGAGGCGACGGTGACGGCCTCCGAGGCCGCGACCACGGCCGTGCGCGAGCTCGGCGCGACGGTCGAGGACGTCGACCTCAGCGAGGAACGTGGCGTGCTCGTGTGGGAGATCGAGCTGCGCACCACCGACGGCGCGACCACCGAGGCGCGGGTCGACGCGGTGAGCGGCGAGCTGCTCTAGACGCACTGCTGCTCCGGACGAGCTGGGGGGACGGCGATGGGGCCACGAGGACCGGCCCGCGGCCTGGCCGTCGTCGCCGCGACTGCCGCCCTCGTGGCGGGACCGCTCGCCGGCGGCGCCACCGCGCAGGACGCAGGCTTCTTCCTCGACGACTCGTGGGACACCTCGGCCGACCACGTGTTCGTGTACGGGCGGTTCACCGACGACGTCCTCGTCGGTGACTGGGACGGGGACGGCCGCGACACCGTGCTCGTACGCCGCGGGGACACCTTCCACGTGTCGAACGAGCCGCGCGGCGGGCCCGCGGAGCGGGTGTTCCGCTACGGGCGCGCCGGTGACGTCGTCCTCGTCGGGGACTGGGACGGGGACGGCCGCGACACCCTCGCCGTGCGGCGCGGGGCGGAGTACCACCTGCGCGACGACCTCGGGCCCGGCCCGGCCGGCCGCGTGGTGGTCTACGGGCGCGCGGGCGACGAGGTGCTCGTCGGGGACTGGGACGGCGACGGGGCCGACACGCTCGCGGTGCGCCGCGGCGCGACGTACTTCGTGCGGAACTCCATCGGTCCGGGCGCAGCCGACCGCGCCGTCGTCTACGGTCGGGCGCAGGACGTCACCCTCGCGGGCGACTGGGACGGTGACGGCGACGACTCCCTCGCGGTGCGCCGCGGGGCGCAGTACCTCGTGCGGGACGCGATCGCGCCCGGGGCCGCCGACCGCACCCTCGTGTACGGGCGCCCCGACGACGAGGTGTTCGTGGGCGACTGGGACGGTGACGGCACCGACACCCTGGGGGTGCGCCGGCTGCCGCCGTTCCGCTCCGCGGTCGTCGCGGTTTCGGCGGCGGACATCGGCTCCTCCTGGCGCCCCGGCTGCCCGGTGGCACCCGCGGACCTGCGCACGGTCGTGGCGAGCCACTGGGATGCCGAGGGCCGGCTGCGCACGGGCCGCGTCGTCGTCGCCGCCGGGCTCGCCCGCGACGTGACCGCGATCCTCGAGGACCTCTACCGCGCCCGGTTCCCGGTCCAGCGGATGGTGCCGGTGGCGCAGTACGGCGGGAGCGACGCCGCGAGCATGGCGGCGAACAACACGAGCGCGTTCAACTGCCGGGCGGTCACCGGGGGCACGTCGTTCTCCGAGCACGCGTACGGCCGGGCGATCGACGTCAACCCGCTGGTCAACCCCTACGTCGTCGGGAGCACGGTGCTGCCGCCCGCCGGCGCCCCGTACGCCGACCGCTCGCACCACGCCCCCGGCACCATCCACCCCAGCGACGCGGTGGTCCGCGCCTTCGCGGCCCGCGGGTGGAGCTGGGGCGGGGACTGGCGCAGCCCCAAGGACTACCAGCACTTCTCGACCACGGGCCGCTGAGGCCACTGGGCGCTGCGGAGGGCAAGGGATTCGAACCCTTGGTGCGGGGTTACCGCACAACGGTTTTCAAGACCGTCACATTCGGCCGCTCTGTCAGCCCTCCCTGCCGCTGGCCTCTCGGCGCCACGGCGCCGCCCAGTCTACGCAGCGCCGCGGGTGGGTTTGGGGTACTGATGGGACATGCGCGCCATCACCGTGTCCGACGACCGGCTCGTCCTCACCGAGGTGCCCGACCCCTCACCGGGCCCCGGTGAGGTCCTCCTCGACGTCGCGGCGGCCGGGGTCAACCGGGCCGACCTGCTGCAGCGGGCGGGGCACTACCCGCCGCCGCCCGGGGCGAGCGACGTCATCGGGCTCGAGGTGTCCGGCACCGTCCGCGAGCTGGGCGAGGGCGTGACCGGCTGGCGGGTGGGCGACCGCGTGTGCGCGGTGCTCGCCGGCGGCGGGTACGCGACGCGGGCGGTCGTCCCCGCCGGTCAGCTGCTCCCGGTCCCGCAGGACTGGGAGCTCGTCGACGCCGCAGCGCTGCCCGAGGCGGTGTGCACGGCGTGGTCCAACCTCGTCGACGTCGGCCGGCTGGCTCCCGGGGAGACACTCCTCGTCCACGGAGGCTCGGGCGGGGTGGGGTCGGTTGCGGTCCAGCTCGGCCGGGCGCTGGGCGCCCGCGTCCTCACGACGGCGGGCAGCCCGGCTCGCGCGGCGCGGTGCGAGGACCTCGGCGCCGACGTCGCCGTCGACCACCACGATGACGTGCCCGCCGCCGTCACCGCCGCGACCGGCGGCCGGGGCGTGGACGTCATCCTCGACGTCCTCGGGGCGGGGGCGCTGGCCGACAACGTCGCGATGCTCGCCACCGGTGGGCGGCTCATCGTCATCGGGACCCAGCGCGGCTCGCGCGCGGAGGTCAACCTGCTCACCCTCATGCAGAAGCGGGCCTCGGTCCACGGGACGACGCTGCGCTCCCGCCCCCTGGAGGACAAGGCGCGCATCGTCGCCGCCGTGCGGGAGCGGGTCTGGCCGATGGTCGCCGACGGCCGGCTGCGCGCCGTCGTCCACGAGCGCCTGCCGCTCGCCGAGGCCGAGCGCGCCCACGCGCTGCTCGACTCCGGCGAGGTGTTCGGAAAGCTCCTCCTCATCACCGACACGGCCTGACCGCACCGACGACGCGCGCGACGACGTCCGTCACGGCCCAGAACTCTGCTCTCGCGCGAAAGTCGGCTCTCGCACACAACTCTGCTCTCGCGCGCAAGTCGGCTCTCGCACACAACTCCGCTCTCGCGCGCAAGTCGGCTGTCGCGCGGAACTCGGCTGTCGCGCGGAACTCGGCTCTCGCGCGGAAGTCGGCTGTCGGGCGGAAGTCGGCTGTCGCGGGGAAGGGCAGGGAGGGCGGCGGGTGGGGTGGGGTTGCGACCCGGCGGGTCAGCGGAGGGGGTGGCGGACGTCGAGCAGGCCGGCGGCGAGCGCCGGGGCGAAGGCGGGGGCGAGGGGCAGGCGCGGGACGAGCGTCGCCTGCAGCGCGTGGTAGGTGTCCGGCTTGCCGGGCCACGTGCGCGCGCTCGGGGCGTTGTGCTCGTCGAGCTCGTGGCGCCAGGCGCCGGGCCGCTCGATGAGGTGGGTCGCCGCGTAGTCCCAGGCCCGCTGGTACCACTGGGCGTACCGCTCCTCCCCGGTGACCGCCTCGAGCGCGGCCGCGGCGCCGATCGCCTCGCACACCACCCAGTGCATCCGCTCGTGGACCACCGGCTGCCCGGTGAAGTCGACGGTGTAGACGAAGCCGTCCGCGCCGTCGGCCGCCCAGCCGTCGCCGGTCGCCCGGTCGAACAGACCCTGGGCGGCCTCGAGCAGCCACCCCTCGGTCTCCCGGCCGCGGGCGACGAGCCCTTCACGGGCGTGGAGCGCGAGCCGCGCCCACTCCAGCCCGTGCCCGACCGTCACCCCGAAGGGCCGGAACGGGTGGGCGGGGTCGTCGGCGTTGTAGTCCGGGACCGGCTCCCACGTCCGCGTGAAGTGCTCGGGGATGCGCCAGTCGTGGTCGCGGGCGTACCCGTCGAGCACGCGGCGCAGGATGCGCACCGCCCGGTCGAGCCACACGTCCTCACCGGTGACGTCGGCGGCCGCGAGGTAGGCCTCGACGGTGTGCATGTTCGCGTTGACGCCGCGGTACTCCTCGGCCGTCGTGAAGCCGCGGTCCCAGGACTCCAGGACCGCGCCCTCGTCCTCACGCCAGAACCGCTCCTCGCTCACCCGCAGCGCCTCGGTGAGCAGCTCGCGGGCGCCGGGGCGCCCGGCCGCCGTCGCGGAGGAGGTCGCGAGGACGACGAACGCGTGCGCGTAGGCCTCCTTGGCGTCGTTCACCGGGCCGTCGGGCCCGACGGCGGAGAACCAGCCGCCGTGCTCGGCGTCGCGCAGCGCACCGGAGAGCGCACGCACGCCGTGGTCGGCGAGCGGGGCGGTGCCGGGGACGCCGAGCAGGGAGCCGAGGGAGAAGCAGTGCGTCATCCGGCAGGTGACCCACAGCTCGACCGGGCGTGAGGGGTCCAGCCGCCCCTCGGCGTCGAGGTAGCCGAAGCCCTGGGGGACGGCCGCGGCGCGGGCGAAGTCGAGCAGTGCGCGTGACTCGGTCTCGAGCCAGCGGGCATGGGCAGCGGTGCCGAGCCACGTCATCGTCGTCGTCCTCCTGGGTTTGCCGGACCGTCAGGTTACCGGCCGCCCAGGGGCCGCCCGCACAGCGGCGCGCCGCCCCGGGGAGGGGCGGCGCGCCACCGATCTCAGCCCTTGACCGAGCCGGCCAGCAGGCCGCGCACGAAGTACTTCTGCAGGGAGAGGAACACGATGAGCGGGACGATGATCGAGACGAACGCACCGGCGGTGAGCAGGTGCCAGTCCTGCCCGCGCGAGCCGGCCATCTCCGCCAGGCGGGCGGTGAGCGGCTGGACCGCGTTGTTCCCGCCGGTGAAGGTCAGACCGACGAGCAGGTCGTTCCACACCCACAGGAACTGGAAGATCGCGAACGCGGCGATCGCCGGGACGAGCAGCGGGAGCATGACCTTGAGGAACACGGTCGTGTGCCCGGCGCCGTCCACCCGGGCGGCCTCGATGAGCTCGCGCGGGATCTCGGACATGAAGTTGTGCAGGAGGAACGTCGCCAGCGGCATCGCGAACGCCGCGTGCGCCACCCAGACCGCGAGGTAGGGGAACGCCTCGGAGGCCGCGGAGCCGGAGAAGATCCGCAGCAGCGGGATGAGCGACATCTGCAGCGGGACGATCTGCAGCGCGAACACGATGATGAAGACCGTGTCCCGCCCCCGCCACCGGAGCACGGAGAACGCGTAGGCCGCCATCGTCGCGAACACGAGCGGGATGACGGTGCCCGGCACCGTGATGACCACGGAGTTGAGGAAGAAGTTCGACAGCGCGCCGGAGGAGGCCCGCCCGAACAGCACCTCCTGGTAGTTCTCCAGGGTGAAGGACGGGCTGGTGAAGAAGGTCCACCAGCCGGAGGTGCGGATCTCCCCCTCCGGGCGGATCGAGCTGACGAACAGGCCGACGGTCGGCACCGTCCACAGGATCGCGATGACGATCGCGGCGGCGGAGCCGACGCGGGAGGTGAGGCGGCTCTTCGCGCTGCTCACCGCCGAGCGCCGGGTCGGGCTCATCGGGTCGGGCAGCGACCGGGCGGGACCGGGCTCGCTGATGGCCGGGTTGGCTGGTGCCACGCTCATGCTCCACGCACCTCCCGGTTGCGGATCATCTGTCGGATGTTGAAGACCACGACGGGGATGACGAGGACGAAGATCATCACGGCCAGCGCCGACCCGATGCCGTTGTTCCCGAACGTGAAGGACTGGTCGTACATGGAGTTGGCGAGCACCTGCGTGTCGAACCGGGCGCCGGTCATGGTGCGCGGGATGTCGAAGATCTTCAGCGTCGCGATGATGATCGTCGTGAGGACGACGACGAGCGTGGGCCGCACGCTCGGGAGCGTGATCCGCGAGAACATCTGCCACGGGTTGACGCCATCGAGCCGGGCGGCCTCGACGATGTCACCCGGGATCGCCTTGATCGCCGCGGAGAGCAGCACCATCGCGAAACCGGCCTGGATCCAGATCATGACGACGATGAGGAAGAACGTGTTCAACGGGGAGTCCTGGAGGAACCGCACGGGCTCGAAGCCGAGCCCGACGATGATCGCGTTGAGCAGGCCGATCTGCTCCTGGGCGGCCCCGCGGTACTCGTAGACGAACTTCCAGATGATGCCGGCGCCCACGAAGGAGATCGCCATCGGCATGAAGAGCAGCGACTTCGCGACCTTCTCGAAGCGGGAGCCGTCGACGAGGATCGCGTAGACCAGACCGACCGCCGTCGAGACCAGCGGGACGAGGATCACCCACCAGAAGGTGTTGACGAACCCCTGGAGGGACGCGGGGTCGGAGAAGACCCACTGGTAGTTGGCCAGGCCGACGAACTCCTCCGAGCGGCGGTCCATGAAGGACATGACCGTCGTGCGGATCGCGGGGTAGACCAGGCCGACCCCGAGCAGGAGGAACGCCGGACCGGCGAACGCCGCACCCACCAGGAACGTCCGGCTGCGGCCGGCGTACCGGTCGGCGAGCCGGGCGCCCCCGAGGAGGACGGCGACCACGGCGAGCAGGGCGATGACGGCCAGGAGCATCTGGCCGACCTTCGAGTACAGGAAGAAATCCATCATCGGCTCCTTCATGACGCCGACGGGGGCGCGGCGGGTCGCCGCACCCCCGTCGGACCGTCAGATCACGGCCAGGACTGCTCGACGGTGTCGAGCACGCCCTGGGTGTCCGCGCCGTTGATCCACTCGACCATCCCGGTCCAGAAGGACCCGGCACCGACCTCGGACGGCATGAGGTCCGAGCCGTCGAAGCGGGCGACGGCGTTCTCGTCCTGCAGCAGCTCGATCGCCAGGCGCAGCACGTCGGAGGACGCGGCCTCCGGGTCGACCGCGCGGTTCGCGGAGACCACGCCGCCGATCTCGACGCGGGTGTTGGCCCACTCGCCGGAGGACATGAAGGCCTGGACGGCCTGGGTGGCCTCCTCGTCGTTGAACGCGCCGACGAACTCACCGGCGACGAGCAGCGGGGCCTCCTCGGCGGTCACGCCCGGCAGGTAGAAGGCGAAGACGTCGCCGTCGGGGCTGACGTCGGTGCCCTCGGGCCACTGGGCCTCGTAGAAGGAGGCCTGGCGGTGCATGAAGCAGTTGCCCTCGAGGATCGGCAGGCCGCCGTCGTTGAAGGACGTCGTGGCGATGGAGCGGGAGTCGCCGATGCCGCCGTTGGTGTAGTCGTCGTTCTTGAGGATCGCGCCGGCCATGTCGACCGCCTCGACGATCTCCGGGGAGTTGAACGCGAGCTCGCCCGTGACCCACTGGTCGTAGGCCTCGGCGCCGGCGGACCGCAGGACGAGGTCCTCGATCCAGTCGGTGGCCGGCCAGCCAGTCGCGCCGCCGGACTCGATGCCCTGGCACCACGGCTTGACGGTCTCCGAGCCGTGGTCGGCGGAGATCTGCTCGGTCAGGGCCATGAGCTCGTCCCAGGTCTCGGGGACCTCGTAGCCGTTCTCCTCGAACGCACTGGGCGAGTACCAGACGAAGGACTTCACGCTCGACATGAGCGGCGCGGCGTAGAACTCGCCGTCGACCGTGCCGTAGGCCTTCCAGTCCTCGCTCCAGCCCTCGTCGGCGTTGGCCTCCACGGTGTCGGGGGCCGGGACGAGGTGGCCGTCGGCGACCATGCGCTGCAGGAGGCCGGGCTGCGGGAAGATCGCGATGTCGGGGGCGTTGCCGCCCTCGGCCTGGACGACCACCTGCTGCTCGAACTCACCGGAGCCGTTGTGCTCCACGGTGATGCCGGTGCACTCGGTGAACGCCTCGAAGGTGTCCTGGAGCTGGTCAGCCTCCACCTCGCGGATGGAGCTGAAGACCGTGACGGTCTCCCCGTCGAAGGTCCCGTACTCCTCGAAGGCGGAGCAGTCGGCCCCACTGCCGGTCGCATCGGTCTCGGTGTCGCTGCCCCCACCGCCACCGCCGCCGAGGTCGTCCGCGCCCCCACACGCGCCCAGGACGAGGGCCAGCCCGGCGGTTCCCGCCAGCAGAACCCTTGCCCGCTTGTGCTTGAGCATCTTCATCGATCTCCTCCAACGACGTCGTCGAACAGGCACACAGATATGTGCACGTCTCCAACAAACCGCTGCAGCCGGATTTCAGCAAGGTTTTCACCCGTGTGGGGGGTAACGATCTGGTCACGCATCGCACCGCCCCCCACCGGGCGGGACCAAAGGGCCCGGCTCAGCCGCGCAGCAGAGCCTCGAGCACGGGGACGACGCCGTCGGCGTCGACCGGCCCGGTGACGAGGTCCGCAGCCGCGCGGGTGACGTCGTCGGCGTCGCCCATGGCCACGCCCAGGCCCGCCCAGCCGAGCATCTCGACGTCGTTGCGGCCGTCCCCCACGGCCACCGTGGCCCCCGGGGCCACGCCGGTGCGCTCACGGAGCATCTCCAGCGCGGACGCCTTGGACACACCGTCGGGCGCGAGGTCGAGCCACGCGGTCCAGCCGACGGCGTAGGAGACGCCGTGCAGCCCCACCCGGTCGACGAGGGCGTGGAAGTCCTCCGCGGACAGGTGCGGGGCGCGGATCGTCACGCGGCTGGCGGGCGCGGTGAGCAGGTCCTCGAAGTCGACGACGGTCACCTCCCCGCTCAGCTCACCGAACGGGAACGGGCTGGTCACCTTGAACCCGCGGCCGAGGTCCTCGACGGCGTAGAGCGCGTCGGGCAGCTCGCGGCGCAGCAGCCGCAGCGCGGGCTCGGGGTCGAAGGTGATGACGTCGCTGATCTCGTAACCGCCCTCGAGGGCGGGATCCAGGCGCAGGCACACCGCGCCGTTGGAGCACACCGCCCACCCGTGCCCCAGCTCGAGCTCCTCGAGGATCGGCAGGACGGCGGAGACCGACCGCCCGGTGGACAGCACGACGTGCGCGCCGGCGTCGCGCACCGCGCCGACCGCCTCGCGCACCGCCGTCGTCATCCGCTGCTCGTGGTCGACGAGCGTGCCGTCGATGTCGAGGGCGACGAGCAGCTCCGGCCCGGCGGCCGGGACCGACGCGGGCAGGTGCGCGCGGACGGTGTCGACGGTCAGCGTCATCGGCCGTCCACCGGGGTGAGCACCTCGAGCCCGCCGAGGTAGGGACGCAGGCCCTCCGGGACGCGCACCGAGCCGTCCGGCAGCTGGTGGTTCTCCAGGATCGCGACGAGCCAGCGGGTCGTGGCGAGCGTGCCGTTGAGCGTGGCGACCGGCTGGGTGCCGCCGGCGCCGCGGTGGCGCACGCCGAGGCGGCGGGCCTGGAAGGTCGTGCAGTTCGAGGTCGAGGTGACCTCCATGTAGCGCTCCTGGCTGGGCAGCCAGGCCTCGCAGTCGAACTTCCGGGCGGCGGAGGAGCCGAGGTCGCCCGCGGCGACGTCGATGACCCGGTAGGGCAGCTCGACCTTGGCGAGCATCTCCTCCTCCCAGGCCAGGAGGCGGGCGTGCTCGTCCTGCGCGTCCTCGACCGTGGTGTAGCTGAACATCTCCACCTTGTTGAACTGGTGGACGCGGATGATGCCGCGGGTGTCCTTGCCGTAGGAGCCGGCCTCGCGCCGGTAGCAGGTGGACCAGCCGGCGTAGCGCAGCGGGCCGCCGGACAGGTCGAGGATCTCCTCGGCGTGGTAGCCCGCGAGCGCCACCTCGGAGGTGCCCGTGAGGTAGAGGTCATCGGTCTCCAGGTGGTAGATCTCGTCGGCGTGCGCGCCGAGGAACCCGGTGCCGCGCATGATCTCGGGGCTCACCAGCGTCGGGGTGATCATCGGGGTGAACCCGGCCGCCACGGCCTGGTCCATCGCGGCGTTGAGCAGCGCCAGCTCGAGCCGCGCCCCCACACCGGTGAGGAAGTAGAACCGGGCCCCGGAGACCTTGACGCCGCGCTTGACGTCGATGGCCGCCAGTCCCTCGGCGAGCTCGAGGTGGTCGCGCACCTGCTCGAGCGCGCGATGCTCCCCCTCGGTGCGCAGGACGACGTAGTCGTCCTCACCCCCCTCGGGCACCCCGGGGACGACGACGTTCGACAGCCGCATGGCCGCGGACTCGGCCTCCTCCGCGGCGACGGCGGCCTCCCGCTCCGCGACCTTGACCCGTTCGGCGAGCTCCTTCGCGCGGGCGAGGACGGCGGGCCGCTCCTCCGGGGAGGCCTTGCCGACCGAGCGGCTGACCTCCTTCTGCTCCGAGCGCAGCTCCTCGAACGTGGTGAGGGTGGCGCGGCGCCGCTCGTCGGCGGCCAGGGCACGGTCGACGAGGGCAGGGTCCTCGCCTCGGGCGCGCTGGCTGGCGCGGACGACGTCGGGATCCTCACGCATGGCTCTGAGATCGATCACGGGACGAGCCTATCCGGGCACGGCCCACCGCTCACCGGCAGGACCGGGCGGCGGCGACCACTAAGGTCTGGGTCGTGAGGATTCGACATGCCCTGGCCCAGGCCTACTGGCGAGTGAGCCGCTGGTCCCCCGACCCCACGCCGCCCCCTCCGGGCGGCGGCGGCATCCTCATCGGAGCGCCGCACACGTCGAACTGGGACTTCGTCATCATGCTCGCGCTCGCCTGGCACTGGGGCATCAACGTCCGGTGGCTCGGCAAGGACAGCCTCTTCAAGCGCCCCTTCGGGCCGGTCATGCGCATGCTCGGCGGCATCCCGGTCCACCGGGAGAACCCGGCCGGGCTCGTCGACCACATCGTCGACCGGGTGCGCCAGAACGGCCCCACCTACCTCGTCATCACCCCCGAGGGCTCGCGCAGCCCGGTGCCGTACTGGAAGTCCGGCTTCTACCGCATCGCCCGCGAGACCGGGATGACGGTGACGCTCGGCTTCGTCGACCGCCGCACGATGACCACCGGCCTGGGCCCGACGCTGACGATGACCGGCGACGTGCACTCCGACATGGACGCCATCCGGGCCTTCTACGCCGGCATGGTCGGCGTGCGGCCCGGCGGCGAGCGCATCCCGCGCCTCCACGCCGAGGACACCCAGGCCTGACCCGCCACGGGCCGGCCGGCCGCCCGGCAAGCCCGCCGGGGCACCCGTCGACCGACCGGCGAGGAGCGTCCGTCGACACCTGCTGAGCGCGCCGGCCCGCCAGCCAGTACGGTGCGGGCGTGGGTTGGGAGCAGTGGGTCGCGGTCATCGCACTCGTCGTCGCGGTCGCGGGGCTCGTCATCGGGCTCGTCGTCCTGCGCGCGCTGGGGCGCCGCACGCCGCCCTTCTCCCACGAGGACCCGGTGACGACACCCGACGAGCGCCCCAGCGGGCCTCCCGCCGTCGTCTTCAACCCGTCCAAGAGCGCGGACGGTGAGCGCCTCCGCGCGCTCGTCGCCGAGGTCGCCGCCGACTCCGGGCTCCCCGAGCCGATCTGGCTCGAGACGACGGTCGAGGACCCGGGCGTCGGCCAGGTGCGCGAGGCGCTCGAGAAGGGCGCCTCCGTCATCGTCGCCGCCGGCGGGGACGGCACCGTGCGGGCGGTCGCCGAGGGCCTGGCGGGCAGGACCACCCCGATGGGCATCCTCCCGCTCGGCACCGGCAACCTCCTGGCCCGCAACCTCGACCTCCCGCTCACCGGCCACCGCGACATGGTGACCATCGCCCTCACCGGCCGGAACCGGGCCATGGACCTCGGCTGGCTGCGCATCGAGCGCCCGCGTGCGGCGAGCGACCCGGAGCACGACGTCTACCGCGGTGAGCCCGGGCGCACCGAGGTCGCGGCCACGCCCCCGGGCGGCACCCAGGCCCCGGACGTCACCGCCGGGGAGGTGCCCGGCGCCGACCTGGACAAGGAGCACGTCTTCCTCGTCATCGGCGGCATGGGCTTCGACGCCGCGATGGTCGGCGGGGCCCCGGACGACCTCAAGGCCCGCATCGGGTGGGTCGCCTACTTCGTCGGCGGGGTGCGCCACCTCCTCGGCCGCAAGATGCGCGCCACCCTCGAGCTCGGCGAGTCCGGGCAGAGCGACACCTTCCAGGCCCGGACCGTGCTCGTCGCCAACTGCGGGCGGCTGCCCGGCGGCGTCGTCCTCCTGCCCGACGCCCAGCTCGACGACGGCTGGCTCGACATCGCCGCGATCGACACCCGCGGCGGGATCATCGGGTGGGCCGACCTGCTGCGCAAGGTCGTCCTCCAGGGCCTGGGCGTCCGTCGCGACCTGCTCCCCTACAGCACCGGCACCATCGAGTTCCGGCGCACCCGGACGCTGACGATCCGCACCGAGGAGCCCGAGCACGTCCAGGTGGACGGCGACCTCCTCGGGGAGGCGACCGTCGTCCACGCCCGCGTCCAGCCCGCCGGCCTCGTCGTGCGGACCGCCTGAGACCGCGTCAGACGCGGCCGGCGCGCAGGTCCTCGACCCACTCGCGGGCGGCGACGAAGTCGGCGTCGTGGGTCCCCGGCGCCATGTGCGGGGCTCTGCGGTCCCAGCGCGGGTAGGACCCGAGGAAGCGCACGAGCGGGCACACCCGGTGCAGGCCGATGAGGGCCGCGGCCACCCGCTCCTCGGCGACGTGCCCCTCGAGGTCCATGGAGAAGGAGTACCGGCCCAGGGAGTCCCCGATCGGGCGCGACTCGATGCGCGAGAGGTTGACGCCGCGAACGGCGAACTGCTCGAGCATGGTGAGCAGCGCCCCGGCCTCGTTGTCGGGCAGGTGGACCATGAGGGTGGTCTTGTCCGCGCCCGTCGCCTCGGGCAGCGGGCCGGGGCGGGAGACGACGACGAAGCGGGTGACGGCGTGCGGGTTGTCCGCGACGCCCTCGGCGAGCGTCTCGAGCCCGTACCGCTGCGCCGACAGCGCCGAGCAGAGCGCGGCGTCGAACCCGGCTTCGCGGCCCCGCTCGGCGAGGAGCGCCGCGGCGGCCGCCGTCGACGTCGCCGGCATGTGGGCGGCGTCGGCCAGCTCGCGGGCGACCCAGCCGCGGCACTGCGCCCACGCGTGGGGGTGGGTGGAGATCCAGCGCACGTCCTCGCGCCGGGTGCCGGGGACGACGGCGAGGACGAACGACACCGGGACGACGACCTCCCCGACGATGACGAGCGGCTCGCGCGACCCGGCGAGGGTGTCCATGGTGACGTTGACCCCGCCCTCGACGGAGTTCTCCATGGGCACGACGGCGAGGTCCGCGTGCCCGCCGCGCACCGCCTCGAGCGCGGAGACGACGTCGGCCGCCGGCTCGCTGTCCACCTGCTCGGTCCCGACGAAGGCACGCAGCGCCGCCTCGGTGAAGGTGCCCTCGGGGCCGAGGTAGGTGTAGCGGGCGACAGGCTGGTCGGGCATCGGGTCTCCTCGTGGTTCGGCGCGCCGGGACGCTGCGCCAGAGCCTAGGCCAGATGAGTCGGCCCGGGCCGCCACGTAGGCTGCCGGGGTGAGGCGTCGTCGGAATGTCCAGCGGGTGGGCTTCGCGCTGCTCGCCCTCGTCCTCGTCGCCGCGCTCGTCCTCCCGCTCGCCGGGGCGGCGTTCGGCGCGACCCAGGAGGACGAGGCCGCAGCGCCGGAGGGACCGGTCGTGGTCCTCGGGACAGGGGGGCTGCGCTGGGGCGACCTCTCCGCCGTCGCCACCCCGACCCTCTGGGGCCTGGCGGACGAGGCGGGCGTGGCGAACATGGTCGTGCGCTCGGTGCGCTCCTTCACCTGCCCCGCGGACGGCTGGCTGGTGGTCTCGGCCGGCCGGCGCGCCGCGGACGTGCCCGCCCCCGCCTGCCGGATGCTCGAGGACCCCACCGACGGCGTCGTCCCCGGATGGTCGGACTACCTCACCGCGGCGTCCGAGGCCTCCTACGACGCGCGGCCCGGCCTGTTCGGCGACCTCCTCGCCGAGCAGGGCGTCAGCGCCGCGGCGATCGGGCCCGGCGCCGCGATCGCGCTGGCCGACGCCGATGGACGGGTCGTCGGGCAGTACGCCCCACGCCCGGGGGAGCCCGCGCGGCTCACCGAGACGGTCGCCCGGGCGGCCGCGGAGGCCGAGCTCGTCGTCGTCGACCTCGGCGCCGTGCGGGACCGCAGCCACTCCCTCGTCCCGGCCGACGACCCGCGCTTCGACCCCGAGGTGGAGCAGACGGCCCCGGCGTGGCCGCTCGCCGAGCCGGACCGCACGGCCCAGGTCGCCGCCGTCGAGCAGCGGGCCGCCGCCGCCCTCGCCGCCCTACCCGCGGACGCCACGGTGCTCGTCGCCTCGCTCGCCGACTCCGGGCGCACGCCCTCGATGCAGCTCATGACGCTGCGCTCCCCCGACAGCCCTGCGGGGCTGCTCGAGACCCGCTCCACCCGCCAGCCGGGCATGGTCCAGTCGACCGACCTCCTGCCCACACTCCTCGCCCGTCTCTCGCTCACCGCCCCCTCCGGCCTCGCCGGCGCCCCGATGCGCACCGAACCGTCCGGCACCGACGGCGCCGACCGCATCGCGACCCTCGTCGACGAGAACCGGCACGCGATGGCGGTCCGCCCGCTCACCGCCCCCTTCTTCTCCGGCCTCGTCCTGCTCAACCTCGCGCTCTACGCGATCGTCACCGTCGGCCTCAACCGGCGGGTCATCGACCGCGTCGGCCGCTGGCTCGACGGCCACCGCTCGCGGGCCGGGCTGGCCCGCGCCGTGCGCGCCCTGCACCCCGACTCCGCGCTGCGCGTCCTGCGCGCCGTCGCGGTCACCGTCGCGGCCGTGCCGCTCGGCAGCTACCTCGCCAACCTCGTGCCGTGGTGGCGCTCGAGCTCACCGGGCCTCGTCGTCTACACGGTCACCCTGGCGATCGCGGCGCTCGTCGCGGGCCTCGCGCTGGCCCGGCCGTGGCGTCGGCAGCTGCTCGCGCCGGTCGCCGTCGTCGCCGGGCTCACCGCGTTCGTCCTCGCCGTCGACGTCCTCACCGGCGCACGGCTCCAGCTCGCGGCGCTCATGGGGGTCCAGCCGCAGGTCGGCGGGCGCTTCTACGGGATCAACAACTCCTCGTTCGCGCTGTGGGCGACGAGCACCCTCCTCGCCGCGAGCTGTCTCGCCGAGCCGCTCGTCCGGCGCGGCCGGCGCGTCGCCGCGGCCGCCGTCGTCGGCGTCGTCGGCGTGGTGGCCACGGTCCTCAACGGCGCGCCCGGCATCGGCGCCGACTTCGGTGGACCGCCCGCGCTGCTCCCGGCGTTCATCATCCTCGCGCTGCTCGCCCTGGGGGTCCGTCTCACGTGGCGCCGGGTGGTCCTCGTCCTCGGCGCCGCCGCCGTCATCGCCCTGTCCTTCTCGGTGCTCGACTGGCTGCGGCCGGCGGACGAGCGCAGCCACCTCGGCCGGTTCGTCGAGACCGTGCTCGACGGCGGGCTGCTCGACGTCGTCCTGCGCAAGCTCGGGCAGAACCTGTCCAACCTCTTCGGCTCGACGCTCACCTTCCTCGCGGTCGGTGGCATCGCGCTCGTCGTCCTCGTCCTCACCCAGCCCCTGCGGCGCGCCGCCCGCTCGGGGGACCACGCCGCCTACGGCTGGCTCGCCGAGGGCTCCTCGCTGCGCCGCCTCGACGCCGACGCGTGCATGCTCCGCCCGGCGCTCGTGGCCGTCGCCGTCGCGCTCGGGATCGGCTTCGCGGTCAACGACTCCGGCATCGTCATCCCGGCGATCGGGATCTCGCTGGCCGTCCCGCTGCTCATCGGCGTGGTGGCCGGCTGGCTGCTGCGGCTGCGGGGCGAGGAGCTCCCGGCGGGTCAGGTGGAGCGCACCGCGCGGTAGGGGCGGCCGGGCTCCTGGCGGACCGGCTGGTCACCGAGCTCGCGCAGGTCCACCCGCACACCCTTGGCCCACCGCAGCGCGGCGGCGAGGGCGACATCGCGGTACTGCGCGGCGCGGTGGAGCTGGCCCGCCCAGTCGTTCTTGCTCGCCCGGTGGCGCAGGTCGCACGGCACCTCGACGAGCGTGAAGCCCTTGACGAGCAGGTCGATCGTCATGCCCGTCTCCACGCCCCAGCCCGGCGCCAGCGGCACCGCCGCCTCGAAGGCCTCGCGGGTGAGGCACCGCTGGCCGGAGAGCGGCTGCGTGGGGACCCACCCGGTGGCGCGGGCGATCGCCCGCCGCGCCTTGCCGACGACGATCCCGCGGCCACCCGCGCCGGGCTGCGGCGGGAGGGCCGCGATCGCGCAGTCGGCGACGCCGGACAGGACGGTGTCGACGAGCGGGGTGACGCCGACGGCGGTCTCCCCGAGGTCGCCGTCGATGAACAGCAGCAGCCGCGCCGGTCCGTCGGACACGTCGCGCATGGCGACGACCGACGCACCGGTCTCCATCGCCGAGGCCTTGCCCCGGTTGACCGAGTGCCGCACGACGACCGCACCGGCCGCCCGGGCGACGTGCTGGGTCTCGTCGCTGGAGCCGTCGTCGACGACGACGACGAGGTCGACGTGCGGGATCGCCCGGGCTGCCCTCACCGTGGCCGCGATGCGGCCGGCCTCGTCCTTCGCAGGGATGACGACGGCCACCCGCTGGGAGCTCGGCCGCCGGTTCACGCTCCGAGCGTAGTCAGGGTCGCGGTGTGTGCGCAGGTCCACGGGCAGGGCTCAGCGCAACGTCACCTGGCGGGAGACGATGCCGGCGCGGGCGCGGCGGGCGTCCGCGTCGAGCGGGCCCTCCTCGGCGAGCGCGGCGGTCAGCCGCTTGTCGAACTCGGCGCACGGGCCGGCGAGCTCGTCGGCCTCGGTGCCCGGGGCGAGCTCCCACACCGGCACGAGGATCCCGCTCGTGCGGAACGCGCCGACGAACCGGGCGCCCTCCTCGAGCTCGGACTCGCGGCGCGCGTGGAGACGGGCGACGGCGTCGAGCACGGCCTCCTGCGGCTCGGGACGCGCCCAGCGGAGGAACTCCCGGCCCATCCGGCACCAGTAGGCCGACTCGACGCCCTCGACCTTGACGGTCGGGACGATGCCCTCGCTGGACTGCTCGATGGCGGCGGTGACGTCGGCGTCCTCGGCCTGGTCCTCGGGGAGCCAGAAGCCGAAGTCGTCGTGGAGGACGGGCTCGAACGGCAGCGAGAGGTCGAGGACGTCCTGGAGGCGCGGGCCGGGCTCGAGGATCCCGAGGTTGGTCACCGGGGTGCCGGGCTCGGCGTCGAGGGCGAGGAGCAGCGCCGCGGCGACGTCGCGGCTCGCGTCGCCGGACTTCGCGGCGGTCTGCAGGCCGACGAGGACGGTGCCGTCCTCCCGGTGCAGCGCGGGCCACAGGTCCGGGAGCATCGTCGCGACGACGACCTCACGGGCCCCGTACTCCTCGGTCGTGCGCACCGTCGCGGTGGCTGCCGGGACGACCTCGCGCATGGCGACCCAGTCGGTCTCCCCGGGCAGGCCCTCGAAGGGACGCTCGACGAAGGGCACCTCGACGCGCTTGGGGCGCGACGGCTGCGGGGACTGGCGCTTACGACTCTTCTTACCCATGGTCGACAACCCTATCGGTGCCTAGAGCAGGTACGGCTCGCTGCCGTCGTCCCTCACCATCGGCAGGCCCGCGGCGTGCCACTCGCGCATGCCTCCCACGAGGTTCCGCGCGGTGAAGCCGTGGTGGTTGAGCCACGCGGTCGCCCGCGCCGAGCGGCCCCCGGAGCGGCACACGACGAGGAGGTCCTCCTCGGGCAGCTCCTCGAGGCGGGCGGGCAGCTCGCCGAGGGGGACGTGGACGGCGCCGGGGGCGTGGCCGGCGTCCCACTCGTCCTGCTCGCGCACGTCGAGGACGGCGTGGCCGGGCGGGACGGGGGCGGACGGGTCGAGGTCGCGGACGGTGAGGTCGGCGGGCTGGTCGAGGTCCTCCATGGCGCCCACCGTAGCCCTCCCCCACCGCGGACGGCGCCACGGCGAAGAGGACGGCAGCGCGGCGGGACGGATGGCAGGATCGGGGCATGCACGAGCGAGCCGGTACCCCTGCCCTGCCCGAGGACCTCATCGACGTCGACGTGATCCTCGCGGCCTACTACGACCGCACTCCCGACATGGACGACCCAGCCCAGCACGTGGCCTTCGGCACCTCGGGACACCGCGGCTCGAGCGTCGACTCCGCGTTCAACGAGGCGCACATCATCGCGACGACGGCGGCGATCGTCGAGTACCGCCGCTCGCAGGGCACCGACGGCCCGCTGTTCATCGGCCGCGACACCCACGCCCTGTCCGGGCCGGCCTGGCAGACGGCCGTCGAGGTGCTCGCCGCCGCCGGCGTCGAGCTACGCATCGACGCGCGCGACTCGTGGACCCCCACGCCCGCCGTCTCGCACGCGATCCTCCTCGCCAACGGCGCCGGGACCGCTGCGGGCGTGCGCGTCCAGGGCCCGGGGCGCGCCGACGGCATCGTCGTCACGCCCTCCCACAACCCGCCCGGTGACGGCGGCTTCAAGTACAACCCGCCACACGGCGGCCCGGCCGGCTCGGACGCGACGTCGTGGATCGCCGCGCGGGCCAACGAGATCCTGCGCTCCGGCGTCGCGGCCGTCCCCCGGATGCCGCTCGAGCGGGCGCTGCGGGCCGAGACCACCCGCCGGCACGACTTCCTCGCCGCCTACGTCGACGACCTCGCCGGCGTCATCGACCTCGAGGCGATCGCGCGGGCGGGCGTGCGGATCGGGGCCGACCCCCTCGGCGGCGCCGCGGTGGAGTACTGGGGCGCGATCGGCGAGCGCTACGGGCTGGACCTCGCCGTCGTCAACCCGACCGTCGACCCCACGTGGTCCTTCATGACCCTCGACTGGGACGGCAAGATCCGGATGGACTGCTCCTCGCCGTCGGCGATGGCCTCCCTCCTGGCGATCATGCAGCCGGCCGACGGCGGCCCGGCGCCCTACGACATCGCCACCGGCAACGACGCCGACTCCGACCGGCACGGCATCGTCACGCCGGACCACGGCCTGCTCAACCCCAACCACTTCCTCGCCGTCGCGATCGAGTACCTCCTCACCCACCGGCCCGACTGGCCCGCCCAGGCGGCCGTCGGCAAGACCCTCGTGTCCTCCGCCCTCATCGACCGGGTGACGGCCGGCCTCGGGCGGCAGCTGCTCGAGGTCCCGGTGGGCTTCAAGTACTTCGTCCCCGGCCTGCTCGACTCCTCCGTGGGCTTCGGTGGCGAGGAGTCCGCCGGCGCCTCGTTCCTGCGCCGCAACGGCTCGGTGTGGACGACCGACAAGGACGGCATCCTCCTCAGCCTGCTCGCCTCGGAGGTCCTCGCGGTCACCGGGCGCAGCCCGAGCCAGCTCCACCTCGAGCAGGTCGAGCGGTACGGGGCCTCCGCCTACGCGCGCATCGACGCCCCCGCCACCCGCGAGCAGAAGGCCAGGCTGGCTGCGCTCAGCCCCGACGCCGTGACGGCGACGACGCTCGCCGGGGAGGAGATCACCGCCCGGCTGGTCCGCGCGCCCGGCAACGACGAGCCGATCGGCGGGCTCAAGGTGACGACCGAGAACGCGTGGTTCGCGGCCCGCCCCTCCGGTACCGAGGACGTCTACAAGATCTACGCCGAGTCGTTCAAGGGCGAGGAGCACCTCGCCCAGGTCCAGACCGAGGCCAAGGCCGTCGTCGACGCCGCGCTGCGCTGACCCCGCCGCCGCCCGGGCGCCGCTCTCGGCGTGCGGGCGGCGCGGAGTACCGCCACACTCGGCCCGTCGTCTACGGAAAGGGACGTGACAATGGGAATCGGTGGAGGCATCTTCCTCATCGCGGTCGGAGCCGTCCTCGCATTCGGGCTGAGCCCCGACATGTGGGAGATCCTCAACATCAACACGATCGGCTTCATCCTCATGGGCGCCGGCGTTCTGGCGCTGGTCCTCGCGTTCGCGATGCAGCGCCAGCGCCAGCATCGGGACACGAGCCACACGGAGTACGTCGAGCACCGCGACATCGGCAACCCGCCGCCCCCGGCGCGCTGATCCCACCCGCGGCCCTGCGCTCTCGAGGAGCCAGGGCCGCGGTGCTGCTCTACGGTCGAGGGCATGTCCCGACCCCCTCTCGGCGCCACGCTCGAGGACGGCCTCAACCGACGGCTCGTCCCCTTCCTGCGCAAGCGCGGCTGGCGCCCCACGACGATCACCTACACCGGCTACGGCAGCCCCGAGAAGCTGCGGGTCCTCGCCCGCGCCCTCCTCACCGAGGACACCGGCCGCACCGCGGCCGACGCCGGCGCCACCGAGCACGAGCTCGACGAGGCCCAGGAGGCCGAGCGCGGCTGGCGCTCCTTCGTCACCACACCCGTCGCCCACCTGCCGATCGAGGTGGAGATCGCCGGCCGCACCTACCCCACGCGGGCCGACCGCGACGGCTACCTCGACCTCCTCGTCCCGGACCACGGCCTGACGCCGGGCTGGCACGACGTCGCCGTCCGCGCGCAGGGCGCCGCACCGGCCACCGCGCGCGTCCTCGTCATCGGGCCCGAGACGCGCTTCGCGGTGGTGAGCGACATCGACGACACCGTCATGGTCACCCGCGTGCCCCGCCCGCTCGTCGCCGCGTGGAACACCTTCCTGCGGCACACGAGCAGCCGTCAGGCCGTCCCCGGGATGGCCGAGCTGTTCGGGCACGTCCAGGAGACGCGGCCGGGCACCCCGGTGCTCTACCTGTCGACCGGCGCGTGGAACGTCGTGCCCGCCCTCGAGCGGTTCTTCCGGCGCACCGGGCTGCCCTCCGGGCCGATGCTCATGACCGACTGGGGGCCGACGAACTCCGGCTGGTTCCGCAGCGGGCAGGAGCACAAGCGCATGAGCCTGCGTCGGCTGCTCATCGACTTCCCCGAGATCACATGGCTGCTCGTCGGTGACGACGGCCAGCACGACCCCGACATCTACTCCGAGCTCGCCCGCGAGCACCCCGACCGGGTGCGCGCCATCGCCATCCGTGAGCTGAGCGCCGGCGAGCACGTCCTGTCCCACGGCACGCCGCAGGCGATGGACGGCGGGCGGGCGAGCACCGACGGCGGCCGGATCGTCCAGGACGAGCAGGTCCCCGTCGTCCGCGCCCCCGACGGCTTCGAGCTGTGGCGCCGGCTGGAGCCCTACCTCACCTCCTCCTGACGCACGTCCGCCGCCGGCCGGGTCCGTGGAGGACCCGGCCGGCGGCGGTGGTGTGCGGGGCTCAGGCCGTGGCCGGACGGCCCCCGAGGTAGAGGTCGCTGAGCTTGGGGTCGGCGAGCAGCTCCCGGGCCGGTCCGGAGGTGAAGACGCGGCCGAGGTCGAGGACGCAGCCGATGTCGGCCATCTCCAGCGCCCGGCGCGCGTTCTGCTCGACGAGGAGGACGGCGACGCCGGCCTGGCGCATGCGGTCGACCTGCTCGAAGATCGTCGTCACGCGCTTGGGGTCCAGGCCCATCGACGGCTCGTCCAGCAGGACGACGTCGGGCCGGATGACCAGGGCGCGGGCGAACTCGACCTGCTTCTGCTGGCCGCCGGAGAGCAGGCCGGCCGTCTCGCCCCACCGCTCGGCGACGAGCGGGAACACCTCCTTGACGTACTCGCAGCGCTCCGGGAGGACCGACTGGTCCTGCAGGGAGTACCCGCCGAGCATGATGTTCTCCTCCACGGTCATCTCCCGGAACACGGAGTGACCCTGCAGGACGTGGGAGAGCCCGGCACGCAGCAGCTGCTGCGGGCCCTGCCCGGTGACGTCCGTGCCGTTGAGGTGGACCGTGCCCTCGCGCGGCTTGAGCATGCCGCTGGCGACCTTGAGGACGGTGGACTTGCCGGCGCCGTTCGGGCCGACGAGACAGACCACCTCCCCGCGGCGCACCTGGACGGACAGGCCACGCAGGACCAGCGCCGCCTTGCCGTAGCCGGCCTGGATGTCGGTGAGCTCGAGAACGACGTCAGACGCCAAGGTATGCCTCCAGCACCTTCGGGTCGGCCTGGACGGCGGCGGGCGTGCCCGACGCGATCGGGCGGCCACGGTCGAAGACCACGATGTGGTCGCACAGGCTCATGATGAGCTCCATGTTGTGCTCGACGATGAGGAAGGTCGTCCCCTCATCGTTGAGCTCCTTGACGAGCACGGCGATGCGCTCGATGAGCGCCGGGTTCACCCCGCCCGCCGGCTCGTCGAGCATGACGAACGGCGGGTCGGTCATGAGCGTGGAGCCGAGCTCGAGGAGCTTCTGCTGGCCGTAGGAGATGTCGCGCGCCTCGGAGCTCTCCAGGTGGTCGATGCCCACCCGGGCGAGCATGGCGCGAGCCTTCTCCACCGTCTCGGGGTTCCGGGTGTTCGCGAGGTACTCCCCGAGCGAGCGGGGCTGCACGGCGACGAGCATGTTCTCCAGCACCGTCATCCGCGGGAAGACCCGGCACAGCTGGAAGCTGCGGCCCAGGCCCGCCCGGGCGATCTTGTGCGGCGCCCACCTGGTGACGTCCTTGCCGTGCATCGTCACGGTGCCCGAGTCGGGCCGGATCATGCCGGTGACGCAGTTGAAGAACGTCGTCTTGCCCGAGCCGTTGGGCCCGATGAGCCCGTTGATCCTGCCCGCGTAGAACTCCGTCGTCGCCTCGTCGACGGCGCGCACGCCGCCGAAGGACTTCGTCATGGCCTCGGTCCGCAGGACCGTGCCGCGCGTCGCGTCAGTCATCGCCGGCCTCCTTCCGGGTCTGGGAGCGGCCCGCCTCCTGCTGCGCGCGCAGCTCCTCGGCGGACACCTCGCGGATCGAGGTCGCCTCGGGCCGGAAGCGGCGGACGAACTGCATGACGCCGGTGAGGACGCCGTCGGGCAGGAACAGGACGACCAGGCCGAGGAGCAGGCCGGTGGCGACGAGGTGGAACTGGGTGTCGCCGTGGTTGAGCACGAAGTACTCCAGCGAGGAGCCGACGACGATCGCGCCGAGGAGCGGGCCGAAGAGGAACCGCACTCCGCCGAGGAGCGCCATGAGGACGATCCAGGAGCTGAGCACGATGCGGAACTGGAAGAGCGGGTCGAGGTCGCCGAACCACAGGGCGTAGAAGCCGCCGGCGACCGCGACGACGAACGCCGAGATGACGAAGGCGACGAGCTTGAGCTTGCCCGTGGGGGCACCGAGCGACTCGGCCTTGTCCTCGTCCTCCCGCACGCCCTTGAGCGAGGCACCGAACCGCGAGCGGTCGATGAGCGTCCAGATGAGCAGGGTGACGGCGAGCAGGCCGAGGAAGATGTAGAAGAACGTCTCGTGATGCTCGGGGCGGAGCATGTCCGGGAAGGGCCGCGGGACGACCAGGCCGGAGGAGCCCCCGGTGACGACGCTCCAGCTCTGGAAGACGAGCTGGAGGACGAGCACGAGCGCGATCGTCACGATGACGAAGGACGAGCCGCGCACCCGGAGGGCCGCGAAGCCGATCGGGACCGTGATGAGGGCGACGGCGACGCCGGAGACGAGGGCGGCGAGGAGCCAGTTCATCCCGGTGTGGATGACCAGGAGCGCCGTCCCGTAGGAGCCGAGGCCGAAGAAGGCGACGTGACCCAGGGAGATGTAGCCGGTGAAGCCGCCCATGATGTTCCACCCGGTCGCGAGGACCGCGTAGTTGAGGACGACGACGCCGGCGCTGAGCATGTAGGCGTTGGGGGCGACCGAGGGCCACAGGGCGAGGACCGCGACGACGACGGCGATGGCGATGATCGGCTTGAGTCGGCCCGTGCCGCCGACGCCGCCGGCCGCGGCTCTGCGCACCTGGGGTCGGGTCCGCTGGTCAGAAACGCTTGGCAAGTCGACCTCCGAAGAATCCCTGCGGCCGCACCATGAGAGTGACGAAGAGGGCCAGGTAGAAGATGGTCTGTGCCCACGTCGGGGTCCACCACAGCTCGAGCATGACGCGCATGACCCCGAGCACGAGGGCGGCGATCGCCGCCCCCGGGATGGAGCCCAGGCCGCCGACGACGATGATCGCCATGAGCGGGCCGATCCAGTGCCAGTGCAGCGAGGGGTAGATCGTCGCCTGCAGCGAGAGCGCGGTGCCGCCGACCGCGGCGGTGGCCAGGCCGAGGCCGAAGCCCAGACCCGCCGTCCTGTCCGTGTCGATGCCGACGAGCTGGGCGGCCTCCCGGTGCTGGATGGTCGCGCGCAGCGCCCGTCCGAACCGGGTCTTCTTGAGCACGAGGTACAGCGCCACGAGGCTGAGCGCGGCGAGCGCGAAGGAGATGATCTGCACGACGGGGACCGAGGCACCGAAGAAGCTGATGCTCGACGCCCCGTAGGGCAGGTTGATGCGCCGCTGCGTGCCGGTGAACAGCTGCCCGAGCAGGCCCTCGATGATGAGCGCGATGGCGAAGGTGATGAGCACCGACATCATCGTCATCGTCGCCGGCTTGAGCCGGCTGATGAGCCAGCGCTGGATCGCGAACCCGATGCCGAAGAACAGCGGGATCGTGATGACGAGGGAGAGCATCGGGTCCAGCCCGGTCGCGGAGGAGAACTTCCACGCGATGTAGGCCGCGAGGATGATGAACGACGCGTGCGCGAGCATCACCACCCGCATGATCCCGAAGTAGAGCGTGAGCCCTGCTGCCAGGAGGGCGTAGAGCCCTCCCAGCAGCACGCCCAGGATCAGGCTCTGGAAGATGAGGGACACGGCTGGGTCACCACTCCGGCTTCGGGTAGACGAACTCGGCCGTGGCGGTGCCCTCCGGGAGCACGATGGCGATCTCGCCGTCGACGTACTGGAGGATCATGTGCGCGCCGTTGGGGCGGCCCGCCTCGTCCCACGCGAGCGGTCCGACGACGGTGTCGACGGTCGCGCCGCGCAGGTAGTCGATGAGCTGCTGCTGGCACTCGCCCTGCTCGGCGCAGCCGACCGCCTCGACCGCGGCCGCCACGACCTGACCGGTCGTGTAGGCGTTGGCCTCGTCCTCCTGCGGCGGCTCGCCGTGGAGCGCGATGTGCGCCTCGACGAACTCGGCGTTGGAGGGCCACTCCGCGGCGTTGGAGTAGCCGGTCGGGGACAGGATCCCCTCGACCGCGCCGCCGACGGCCTGCGGGAACTCGGGGTTCGTCGGCGCCGTGGAGAAGGCGGCCATGCGCGGCTGGTAGTTCAGCTGCTGCAGGGCGAGGATGAGGTTGACGGCGTCCTGGTACTGGGTGCCACCGACGACGAGGTCGGGGTCCGCGTCGGCGATCTGCGCGGCGATCGCGTTGAAGTCCGTCTGGTTCGGCGGGTAGACCTCGTCGACGAGGAGCTCGACGCCGGCCTCGACGAGCTTGTCGCGCAGGCCGTAGGCGGTGCCCTGGGCGAACGGGTCGTCCATGGCCGCGACGGCCATCGTCTGGGGCCGCTGGTCCTCGGGCATGGACAGGATGTGGTCCACGAGGTTGTTGTAGTGGTCCGGCGCGATGGCCGGGGCCGCGTAGAAGATGTTGTCGAAGCCGTTCTCGAAGACCTCGGCGGCGGCCGCGGCCGGCTCGACGAAGAGCATCCCGTACTCGTTGGCCACGCGGGAGGCGGGCACGACGAGGCGGGTGGAGAACGGCCCGAAGAGGAGGTCGACCTCGTCGCGAGCGATGAGGGACTCGTAGTCGGACACGACGCGGGCGGCGTCGGACGCGTCGTCGAGGATCTTCAGCTCGACCTGGCGGCCGAGGAGGCCCCCGTTGTCGTTGACGACCTGCGCCCACGTCTCGTAGCCGCGCTCGACGCCCTTGCCGGGCTCGGCGAAGTCACCCGTCAGAGGCAGGGACACGCCGATGACGATGGGCTCGTCGGTGTCGGAGCCGCTGCCGGCCCCGTCCTCGCCGCCGCTGCCACAGGCCGCGAGTGCGATCATGGCCACCGCGCCGGCAGCAATCCCCCGGGTCAACCGCTTCGTTGACATCCGTCCTCCTTCATTGGTTCCGGACGCGCTTCTCGAAAGCGCTTTCCGGACAGTAAGGCCTCCGGGCGCCGCAGCGCAAGGCCGTTGCGTGATCGTGATCACTCCGGGCGGCTGAAGCCGCGCGCTCGCGCGGGGAAGACGCATTCCCGACCGCGCCACCGGCCAGGCCGGCGACCGGGCCGACCAGTGATGGGAAAGCGCTTGCCTTCCATGGTCGTCTGGGCCATGATGGCTCGGCGGCGCCTGCCGCTCGAGCACTCGACGGAGAGGACGAACGTTGCCGAAGGTAGCGATGGTGACCGGTGGGAACCGGGGCATCGGGCTGGGGATCACCACCCGCCTGCTCGACGAGGGCTTCGCGGTCGCGATCCTCGCCACCCGCGAGGAGCCGGCCGAGCTCATGACGCAGCTGCGCGAGCGCGGCGAGGCGATCTACGTCCGTGGCTCCGTCGCGGACCTCGCCGACCACGAGCGCTACGTCGCGGCCACCCTCGCGCAGTGGGGCCGCATCGACGTCCTCGTCAACAACGCCGGCGTCGCACCCTCGGTCCGGGACGACATCCTCGTCGCCACCCCCGAGAGCTACGACCGCGTCATGGACATCAACCTCCGCGGACCCTACTTCCTCACCCAGCTCGTCGCGCGGACCATGGTCGAGCGCCGCGGCGAGCTCACGGGACTGCCCGACGAGCCGGTGGGCACGATCGTCAACGTCTCCTCGACCTCCGCCGTCACCGTCTCGACCAACCGCGGGGAGTACTGCCTCTCCAAGGCCGGCATGGCGATGTCCACCCAGCTGTGGGCAGCACGCCTCGCACCCGAGGGCATCGTCGTCTACGAGATCCGCCCCGGGATCATCGCCACGGACATGACCGCCGGCGTCACGGAGAAGTACGACGCGTTCTTCGCCGCCGGTGGCGCGCCCATCCCCCGCTGGGGCCGCCCCTCGGACGTCGCGGGCGCCGTCGCCCAGCTCGTCGCCGGCCAGATGCCCTACTCCACCGGCGACGTCGTCAACGTCGACGGCGGCATGCACATCCCCACCCTCTGAGACGAACGAGGCCCCTGCCGTGACTTCCCACGAGCCCCAGAACCTGCGCATCGGCGGCCGCGAGGTCCCCGTCGTCACCGCGAACACCGTCGTCGTCGGCACCGGGTCCGCCGGCTACTGCGCCGCCGAGCGGCTGGTCGAGTTCGGCCAGGACGACGTCGTCATGGTCACCGACAAGATCGGCGCCGGCGCGAGCCGCAACGCCGGGTCGGACAAGCAGACGTACTACAAGCTCACCCTGTCCGGGGACAGCGGCGACTCCGTGCGCGAGATGGCGCAGACGCTGTACTCCGGCGGCGCGATGGACGGCGACAACGCCCTGGCCGAGGCGGCCCTCTCGGCGCGCGCGTTCCTCCACCTCGCCGACCTCGGCGTGCCGTTCCCGCAGAACCGCTACGGGGAGTTCATCGGCTACAAGACCGACCACGACCCGCGCCAGCGCGCGACCTCCGTCGGCCCCTACACCTCGCGGTCGATGGTCGAGCGGCTGGAGAAGAAGGTCAACGCCAACGGCACGCGGATCTTCCCCGAGTGCCGCGTCGTCGACGTCCTCACCCACGAGGGCCAGGTCGCCGGGATGCTCCTGCTGCGCACCGACGTCCCCCACGACGGCGAGCGCAGCCCCTACCTGCTCGTGCGGTGCACCAACGTCGTCTACGCGACCGGCGGACCCGCGGGCCTCTACGCCACCCGGGTCTTCCCCAACGGGCAGTGGGGCGCCTCGGGCGCCGCGTACCGGGCGGGGGTCGGCGGCAAGAACGTCACCGAGTGGCAGTTCGGGCTCGCCTCGACCAAGCCGCGGTGGAACGTCTCGGGCACGTACATGCAGGTCATCCCCCGGTTCGTGTCCACCGACCAGGACGGCGGTGACGAGCGCGAGTTCCTCACCGAGGCCATCCCCGACTACGGCCGGCTCATGTCGCTCGTCTTCCTCAAGGGCTACCAGTGGCCCTTCGACGTCCGCAAGGCACGCGACGGGTCCTCGCTCATCGACCTGCTCGTCTACCGCGAGACCGTCCTGCGCGGCCGCCGGGTCTTCCTCGACTTCCGGAGCAACCCGGTGCGCGCGGACTTCGACCCCACGGCGCTGGACCCGGAGGCCCACGAGTACCTGGAGAAGGCGGGCGTGCTGTTCGGGACGCCGATCGAGCGGCTCAAGCACATGAACCTGCCCGCCTACGAGTTCTACCTGAACAAGAACCCGTACGTGGACCTCGAGCAGGAGATGCTCGAGGTGGACGTGTGCGCGCAGCACAACAACGGCGGGCTGCTCGTGGACGCGTGGTGGCAGTCCGACCTCCCGGGGTTCTTCCCCGTCGGCGAGGCGGGCGGCGCCCACGGCGTCTACCGCCCCGGCGGTGCGGCGCTCAACAGCGGCCAGGTCGGGGCGACCCGCGCGGCGCAGTTCATCGCCGCGCGCCGCGGCGACGAGCCACTCCCGGAGGCGCAGTTCGTGGCCGCCGCGGAGCCCGCCCTGCGCGACGCCGTCGAGCTCGTGGAGCGGGCCACCGCGCGCGCGGCGTCCGGCGTGGAGGACAACACCGGTGACCTCCTGCGCGAGGTCGGGGAGCTCATGAGCGCCAAGGCCGGCCCGGTCCGCTCGCGGCAGTCGATCGCCGAGGCGCTGGAGCAGGTCGAGGAGTGGCTGGGCAGCTACCGCGACCTCGTCGTCGCCGACGCCGGGTCGCGCCGGGCCGTCAACCGGGCGTTCCTCGTGCGCGACATCCTCACGACGGCGCAGGTGTACCTCACGGCGATGGCCGACTACGTCGACCACGGCGGCCGCTCGCGCGGCTCGGTGCTCTACACCGACCCCGCCGGCTCCCTGCCGCTCGTGGGCTACGGCCCGGACGCCGAGCGCGAGCTCGACCTGCCCGAGCTGTTCCGCTTCACCCTCGACGGCGGCGCGCTCGACGACGAGGTCCAGGAGGTCGCATGGACGCCGCACCGCGCGGCCGACCCGTCCTCGGCCAGCGAGGCGGGCGACGTCGGCATCACCTGGCGCCCCCGCCGCCCGATCCCGGAGGCCGACGACTTCTTCGAGAACGTCTGGCGCGAGTACCGGGAGCACCAGAACATCCACTGACCGTTGCGCCGTGCCGGGTCCTTCGGTGTGGACCTGTGGACCTGTGAGGTCCGAAAGTCCACACCGAAGCGCCGCGCGAGGGCGGTCCACAGGGTGCGGGATGTCGGTGGCGGCGGGTGGGCCGGCCGGGCCACCGTCGGGCATGGACCGTCAGCGGATCGAGGCGCTCGCCGCGCGGCGGCACCAGGTGCTCACGCGACCCGAGGCGCTGGCCGCCGGGGCGACTGACCGCGAGCTGCGGCACCGCGTGTCCACAGGCGCGTGGCAGCGGGCCTACCCGGGCGTGTACGTCATCCACTCCGGGCAGCTCGGCTGGCTCACCCGGGTGTCCGCCGCCCTCGCCCACGCCGGGCCCGGCGCCGCCCTCTCGCACTCAACCGCAGCCGACTGGTGGTTCGAGTCCCCCGCCACCCGCGAGCAGCGCGTGGGGCAGCCGGTCGAGGTCAGCGTGCCGGCGCGGCGCACCGTGGTGGCGCACGCGGGTCTGCGGGTGCACCGCAGGCGCCCGATGCCGGGCGTCTTCCACGGCCTGGTCGCCGCCGTCCGCCCCGACGACACCGCGATCGACCTCGTCGCCCGCGCGGCGACGGACGACGACGTCGTCGGGATCCTCACGAGGGCGACGCGGCGCGTGGTGCACCCGGCCGCCCTCCTGCTCGCCCTCGAGCGCCGGGACCGGGTCCGTGGCCGGCGCCTCGTGCTCGAGGTGCTCGGTGAGGTGGCCGAGGGTGTGGAGTCACCTCTGGAGCTGCGGTACCGGCGGGACGTCGGGCGCGCCCACGGGCTCCCGGCCGCCGACCTGCAGGTGCGCGAGCGGCTCGACGGCCGTTGGGTCCGGGCCGACTGCCGCTACCGAGGGCTGGGGGTCCGGGTGGAGCTCGACGGCCGCCTGGCGCACCCCGGCGGGCGGACCGACCGGGACACCTGGCGTGACAACGCCGCCCTGCTGCGGAGCAGCGAGCTCACCCTGCGCTACCGCTGGAGCCACGTCGCCGCCGCCCCGTGCGCGGTCGCGGCGCAGGTGGCGCAGGCCCTGCGGCGGGGCGGCTGGGCAGGCACCCCGACGAGGTGCGGCCCTGCGTGCACACTCGCCGGCGCTTAGGTGTGGAGTCCTGGACCTGTGAGGTCCAGAAGTCCACACCTGAGCGCGCGTCGGGCAGCCGGGCGACCGGTCACTACGAGAGGTGGGGCAGGACCAGGCGCCGGTAGCGGTCGGCCATCGTCGCGACGACGTCGTCGCCGGGGGTGTCCCAGACGGCCTGGTTGAAGATCTCCACCTCGACGTCGCCGGTGTAGCCGGCCTCGGCCACCCACCGGGTGATCGCCCGGAAGTCGACGTAGCCGTCGCCCATGTAGCCGCGGGAGAGCAGGGAGTCGTCGGCGAGCGGCAGCACCCAGTCGCACACCTGGTAGCCCGCCAGTCGCCCCTCGGCCCCGGCCCGGGCGATCTGCGCCTCCAGCTTCGGGTCCCACCACACGTGGTAGGTGTCGACGACCACCCCGACGGTCTGCGGCGCGAAGTCCGCCGCGAGGTCGAGGGACTGCTCGAGGGTCGAGAGCACCCCGCGGTCCGCGGCGAAGATCGGGTTCATCGGCTCGAGCACGAGTCGCACGTCGTGCTCCTCGGCGAAGGGCACGAGCTCGGCGATGCGGTCGGCCACCCGCTGCCGCGTCGCGACGAGGTCGCGGTCACCGTCCGGCAGCGCGGCGGTCCCGGGTGAGGGGCACGCAGGCAGCCCGCCGACGACCATGACGAGCTCGCGCGTCCCCAGCGTCGCGGCCTCGACGATCGCGGCGCGGTTGTCCTCCAGCGCCGCCCGCTGCCCCTCGGCGTCGACGGCGGTGAGGAAGCCGCCGCGGCACAGCGAGGAGACCCGCAGGCCGGCCTCACGGACCACGGCGGCGGCGCGCTCCAGCCCGGCCTCGGCGACGCGGTCGCGCCACAGCCCGACGGCGCCGAGCCCGGCGCGCGCGGCGACCTCGACCGCCTCCTCGAGGGTGAGCGCCTTCGTCGTCGCCGTGTTGAGGGACAGCCGCGAGAGGTCGGCACTCACAGGGTGATCTCCGGGATCTCCAGGCGGCGCCCCTCGGCGGAGGAGCGCAGGCCGAGCTCGGCGAGCTGCACGCCGCGCGCGGCGGACAGCAGCCCGTAGCGGTGCGGGCGGCCGGCGACGACGTCGCGGAGGAACTCCTCCCACTGCAGCTTGAAGCCGTTGTCGAGGTCGGCGTTGGCGGGCACGTCGAGCCACTGCTCGCGGAAGGGCTCGGTGACCGGCAGGTCGGGGTTCCACACCGGCTTGGGGGTGTGCGCGCGCTCCTGTGCCACGCAGCTGCGCAGGCCGGCGACAGCGGAGCCGTGCGTGCCGTCGACCTGGAACTCCACGAGCTCGTCGCGGTGGACGCGCACCGCCCACGAGGAGTTGATCTGGGCGATGACGGGGTGACCCTCCGGGGTCGTGACCTCGAAGATGCCGTAGGCGGCGTCGTCGGCGGTGGCGGTGTACTCCCGGCCCTGCTCGTCCCAGCGGGTGGGGATGTGGGTGACGGCCCGGGCGGTGACGGCGTCGACGGTGCCGAGAATGCCCTCGAGGACGTAGTTCCAGTGGCAGAACATGTCGACGACCATGCCGCCGCCGTCCTCCTTGCGGTAGTTCCAGCTCGGGCGCTGCGCGGGCTGGACGTCGCCCTCGAAGACCCAGTAGCCGAACTCGCCGCGCAGGGACAGGATGCGTCCGAAGAAGCCCTGGTCGACGAGGCGGCGGAGCTTGACCAGGCCGGGCAGGTAGAGCTTGTCGTGGACGACGCCGGCGGTCACCCCGGTCTCCTCGCCGAGTCGGGCGAGCTCGACGGCCTCCTCCAGCGTCTCGGCGGTGGGCTTCTCGGTGTAGACGTGCTTGCCGGCCTTCATGGCGGCGGTGAGGGTGGCCTTGCGCAGGGAGGTGAGCTGGGCGTCGAAGTAGATGTCGATGCTCGGGTCGGCCATGACGGACTCGACGTCGGTGGTCCAGTGCTCCACGCCGTGGCGCTCGGCGATCTCCCGGACGGCGTTCTCCCGGCGCCCGACGAGGATCGGCTCGACCTGTACGCGCGTGCCGTCCTCGAGCTCGACGCCGCCGGCGTCGCGGATCGGGAGGATCGATCGGAGGAGGTGCTGGCGGTAGCCCATCCGTCCGGTGATGCCGTTCATCGCGATCCGCAGCGTGCGCGTGGTCATGTGCTCTCCAATGAGACGAGGTGATCCCGTGCAGGTAACCTGGGGGAATGCGCTTTCCAACCTAGTGAGCGCCGACATCGGTGTCAAGGGATCACGGGCACTCGCCTCCCCCGCACCCGGGCGCGCGCGACGCGGTCAGGACATCATGGGAGCAGGAGCCGAGGCGATCCGAGGAGCCGGGGTGGACGCGACGACGACGGCCGCAGAGCAGGGCGCGGACCAGGGGCAGCACCGCGCGCGCGAGCACGGCCGGCACCGGGCAGCGGACGACCACCGCGTCCACCGCGACGCCCTCTCCTCGTGGTGGACCGTCGCCGGGCTCGCGGTGTCCGCCCTCGCCGCGATCCTCGCCGCCTGGCGCCGCCGTCACCACCGCCCGCACGACCACCCCGCCCACCGCCGACGTCGCCGCTGGAGCCTGCGCCGTCGGCTCCTCGTCGGCGGCGCCGGGGCCGCGGCTCTGCTCGGCGCGATCAGCGTCGCGGTCAACGCCCGGGTGGGCTTCGTGCCCGACGTCGAGGGCCTGCGCCTGCGGCTGCGCCTGGGGAGCGCGCGCTCGGTGGTGCCGCAGCCCACCGAGCCGGCGAGCCGCCGCGCGGGCGCCGGCCTCGCGAGCGTCTCGACGACACCCCCGCAGGGCCGCGGCTCGGCCGGGGCCGTCCGCATCCCCGCGCCGCCCGAGCTGCGCATCCCCTCGGACACCGCCTGGGTCTACACCCCGCCGGACTACGACCCCTCGGGCCACACGCTCTACCCCACGCTCTACCTGCTCCACGGGTCCCCCGGCTCGGCCGTGGACTGGATGGCCTCCGGGCTGCCCGGCGTCCTGGACTCCCTCATCACCTCCGGGGTGGTGCGCCCGATGGTCGTCGTCACGCCCGACACCAACGCCGTCGGCACCACCGAGTCCTCCTGCCTCGACTCGACGACGGGCGGCTCCCAGGTGGAGACCTACCTGACCAACGTCGTCGTGCCGTGGGTCGACACCCACTACCCGGTCGCCTCCCACTGGCGCTACCGGGCGATCGGCGGGATGTCCTCGGGCGCGTTCGGGGCGCTGGACCAGGGGCTGCGGCACCCCGAGCTCTACGGGACGATCCTCGCGATCCTCCCCTACGACCACCCCGGCGAGGGCGGCAGCCACCAGCTGGCCACCCAGGAGGAGGTGGACGCGCACTCCCCCGGCGTCTACCTCCCCACCATCGACCTGCCCCACCCGCTCGGGGTGTTCCTCGACTACGGGGAGCTCGTGGCCGAGGCCGAGGAGGGTGCCACGGCCCGCAAGCTCGCGGCCCTCCTGCGGGCGCGGGGGGTCGAGGTCGCGCTGCGGACCGAGCCGGGTCTGGGACACACGTGGACGATGGCGCTGGTCGCCCTGCCCCACGCCGTGGAGTTCTTCGAGCAGCGGATGGCCCGCGACGACTGACCCGGATTGCACGGGTGGGCCCGCGCAGGCATATTGACGGCACCCGCGTGACGGCGCGGCGGTTGCACGCAGCCTCGTCACCGGGCGTGCGGGCGGGAACCTGGGAGACCCATGACGCGTACGTCTGCCGAACACCCACGACGGGCCGCGTCGTCCGGCCCGCCGGGTGAGGACCACCCGTCACCGGCGCCCACCCCGGCGCGGCGAGCGCCCGGACGGACGCAGGCGAACGGCGCCCGGCGCGCCCGGGCGTGGGCGGAGCGGGTCGTGCGCGGACCGGCGTGGGCGGACGGCGTCGCCCGCGTGACCGGGCGGGTGGTCCAGGCGTACGCGGTCTGGCTCGTCGTCGGGCTGGTCCTCCAGCTCGTCGCGCCCGACGCCGTCCACACGCTGAGCGGGTGGCTGTCGGTGCTCAACGTGCCGAGCCAGCCCGGCTTCTTCTCGGTCGTCCTCGTCATCGTGGTGGCCTCCGGCCTCCTGCGGCGACTGCGGGCGGCCCTGTGGTTCGTCGTCCTCGTCTGGCAGGTGCCGAGCCTCGTCATCGGCCTGCTCGCCGCCGTGGGCGCCCTCACCGGGGAGCCGCCGGTGCGCACGCTCGACGTCGGACCCGCCGACGTCGTCGGGGCGGTGGTCGCGGCGGTGCTCATCCCCCTCCTCGTCGTGGCCCGTCCCGCGTTCCCGGCCCGGCTCCGGTCGGGGGCGTGGTGGCAGGCGGCGCTGGTGACCGCCACCGGGGTCGTGCTCGCGACGGTCGTCGGGATGCTCCTCCTGCGGACGGTCCCGAACTCCCTCGACGGGCTGAGCACCGAGCTGCAGTGGAGCGGCTCCCACGCCCTGGGCATCCACCCCGGTGGCGCGGAGAGCGACGCGCCCACGTGGGTCGGCGCCGTCGTGAGCCTCATCTCGGCCGCCGCGCTGCTGCTCGGCATCACCCTGTTCATGCGGGCCTCGGCGGGCGACCCGGCACGCCGCGCGGAGGACGAGCTCGCCGTGCGGCGACTGCTCCTCGAGCACGGCGAGGGCGACTCCCTCGGATACTTCGCGACCCGCGACGACCGGTCGGCGGTCCTCGCGTCCAACGGGCAGGCGGCCGTCTCCTACCGCGTCGTCTCCGGGGTGAGCCTGGCGGCCGGCGACCCGGTCGGAGACCCGCACGCGTGGCCCGACGCGATCGGCCGGTGGCTGGCCGACACGCGCGCCCACGGGCTCATCCCCGCCGTCACCTCCACGAGCCGGAAGGGCGCCGCCGCCTACCGCGACGCCGGCCTCCACCCGCTGCTCATGGGGGACGAGGCCGTCATCGACACCCACCGGTTCGACCTCACCGACCCTGCCATGCACCCCGTGCGACGCAGCGTCGAGCGGGTCCGCGCGGCCGGCTACGAGATCCGGGTGCGCCGGCAGAGCACCGTCCCGCCGGCCGAGCTGGCCGAGCTCGTCGACGCCGCCGACCAGTGGCGCCACGGGGAGGAGCGCGGCTACTCGATGGCGCTCGAACGCCTCGGCGACCCGGTCGACCCGCGCCTGGTCATCGTCTCGGCCCACGACGCCGACGGCGCGCCCCGGGGGATCCTCTCCTTCGTCCCGTGGGGTCGCCGGGGACTCTCGCTCGACGTCATGCGCCGCTCCCCGGACGCCGTCGGCGGGGTCACCGAGGCGATGGTGTCCGGGCTGGCGGCGGCGTCCCGGGACCTGGGCATCGACCGGATCTCGATGAACTTCGCGATGTTCCGCGAGACGTTCGAGCTGGGCGAGCGGATCGGTGCCACCCCGGCGCAGCGGTTCAACCGCCGCGTGCTCCTGCTCGCCTCGCGCTTCTGGCAGCTGGAGCAGCTCTACCGGTCCAACGAGAAGTACCTGCCCGACTGGTACCCCCGCCTCCTGTGCTTCGAGGCCGGCGGTCAGCTCACCCGCGTCGTCCTCGCGCTCGGGCAGGCCGAGGGCTTCCTCCCGCGCACGCCGGCCTGGCTCACCGGGGCGCAGGACCGCGACGAGCCCGACCCGGAACGGCACACCCCCGACTTCGTCGCCCGGGTGCTCGCGCAGGAGGAGGAGCTGCTCGCCGTCACCGCCCCGCCCCGGCGCCTCACCGAGCAGCAACGCGTCCGGCACGCCAAGCTCGACGTCCTGCGCGGGGCGGGCATGGACCCCTACCCCGTCGCGGTCCCCCGCACCCACAGCATCGGTGAGGTGCGGGCGCTGCTCGCCGCCGAGGTGCCCGACGGCGCTGCGGACGAGATCTCGGCCGTGGGTCGTCTCGTGCGCCTGCGCGACCTCGGCGGGGTCGTGTTCGCCGTGCTGCGCGAGGGCACCGACGAGGTCCAGGCCGTGCTCACCGCCGACGGCGGCGCCGACCTCGCGCTGTGGCGCCGCGCCGTGGACCTCGGTGACCAGGTGGGCGTGACGGGCCGCCTCGGGCGCAGCCGCAGCGGTGAGCCGAGCGTCCTCGTCTCCTCGTGGCGGATGGCCGCCAAGGCGCTCACCCCGCCGCCGGACAAGCGCCGCGGGCTCGTCGACCCGGAGACCCGTCTGCGGCTGCGCCACATGGACCTCGCGCTCCACGACCGCGCCGAGCACGTCCTGCGCGCTCGCTCGGCTGCCGTCTGGTCGATCCGCCGCACGCTCACCGACCAGGGGTTCCTCGAGGTCGAGACGCCGATCCTCCAGCGCATCCACGGAGGCGCCAACGCCCGCCCGTTCCGCACGCACATCAACGCCTACGACATGGACCTCTACCTGCGGATCGCCCCCGAGCTCTACCTCAAGCGGCTCATGGTCGGCGGCGTCGGGCGGGTGTTCGAGCTCGGCCGCAACTTCCGCAACGAGGGCGTCGACGCCACCCACAACCCCGAGTTCACCTCGGTCGAGGCCTACGCGGCGTTCGGCGACTACCTCACGATGCGTGACCTCACGCGTGAGCTCATCGTCGCCGCGGCCGTCGCCGTGCACGGCGAGCCGGTCGCCCGCCGCCCCGACGGGACGGTGGTCCGCCTCGACGGCGAGTGGCCGAGCATCGGGGTGCACGAGGCGGTCTCCCGCGCCGTCGGCACCGAGGTCACGCCCGACCTGCCGCTGGCGGACCTGCGGCGGGTCTGCGAGCAGCACGGCGTCGCGTGGGACGTCGAGGAGTCGCACGGGGCCCTCGTCGGCGAGCTGTACGACCGGTTCGTCGAGGGGCGGACCGTCGAGCCGACGTTCTACCTCGACTTCCCGGTGGAGACCTCCCCGCTCACCCGGCAGCACCGGCGCGACCCGCGGCTGGCAGAACGGTGGGACCTCGTCGCGTTCGGTGCCGAGCTCGGCACCGCCTACTCCGAGCTCGTCGACCCCGTCGAGCAGCGGGCGCGCCTCACCGAGCAGTCGATCCTCGCCGCCGCGGGCGACCCGGAGGCGATGGAGATCGACGAGGACTTCCTCGCGGCGCTGGAGTTCGCGATGCCGCCGACCGGCGGCCTGGGCATCGGCGTCGACCGGGTCGTCATGACCCTCGTCGGGGCCTCCATCCGGGAGACGCTCGCCTTCCCGTTCCTGCGCCCCCGGGGCGCCCCCGGGCACCGGGGATGACGCTCGCCCTCCTCGCGGTCACGGCGACCGCGGTCATCTACGGCACGACGACGATCATGGAGGCGGTCGCCACCCGGCGCAGCCACGGCCTGTCCACGGTGACCCAGCCGCTCGTCGTCGCCGCCCTCCTGCTCGACGGCGTCGGCTGGCTGCTCTCGCTCGTCGCCCTGGACCGGCTGCCGCTGTTCGTCGTCCAGGCCGTCCAGGCGTCCTCGGTGGTCGTCGTCGTCGTCCTCGCGCGGTTCGTCCTGCGCACCCGGTTCCGGGTCGTCGACGGCGTGGCGATCGCCGTCGTCGTCGGCGCGCTCGTCGTCCTCGCGCGCGCCTCGGGCGAGCAGCCCGCGGTGACCCCGCCGGACGGCTTCACCCCGGCGCTGCTCGTGGGCTCCGTCGTGCTCGCCGCGCTCACGGCCGGGCTCTACCGGCGTGGCGGCGCGCTCGTGCTCGCGCTGCTCGGCGGACTGGGGTACTCCGGGGCGGCGATCGCCGCGCGCGGTCTGCACGCCGCGGACGGCCTGGCCGACACCGTCCTGCAGCCGCTGTCGATCGCCGTCGTCGTGTGCGGGGCGTGCGGCGCACTGGCCTCGCTGCGGGCCCTGGAGCGAGGCGGGGCGGGCACCGTCTCGGCGGTGCTCTCGGTGACCGAGGTGGTCGTGCCCGGGGTCGTCGGCGTGGTCGTGCTCGGTGACTCGGTGCGCGCGGGCTGGGCGCCCTGGGCGGTGCTCGCAGTCCTCGCCGCCCTCACCGCGTGCTGGGTGCTCGCGACGAGCCCGGCGAACCGACAGGCCGAGGACGCCGGCGCGGCGGCCTAGCGCGGGCCGGGGGTGGACTCGCGCAGGACGACGTCGCCCGAGGCGATGACGACCTGCGGTTCGCCCCCGCCCTCGCCCAGGGCGAGCGCCGTGGCCTGCCGACCGATGTCGACCATGTCGATCGCGACCGTCGTGAGCGTCGGGGTGACGTCGCGCAGCGCGGTGATGTCGTCGAACCCGGCGAAGGCGAGGTCGCGGGGCAGGTCGAGCCCGGCGTCCCGGGCCGCGGTCATCGCGCCGAGGGCCATGACGTCGTTGACGGCGAAGACCACCTCGACGTCGAGCCCGCGCGCGAGCAGCTCTTTCATCCCGTCGTACCCGCCGTCGCGGACGAAGGCGCACGGCACCACAGCCTCGTCCGGCACGGGGGAGCCGAGCTCGGCGAGCGCCTCGCAGAAGCCCTCGCGCCGCTCACGGGCCGTGAGGTGGTTCGCCGGACCGCCGAGGACGGCGAAGCGCCGGTAGCCCAGCCCGTGCAGCGCCCGGGCCAGCTCCGCGGCGGCGCCGCGGTTGTCGACGTGGACCGCGCTCACCCCGAGGATCGGCTGGCCGACCATCGCCGCGCTGCCACCCCGCTCCTGGTAGGCGGCCAGCGCGTCCCGCAGCCGCCGGTTGCCCTCGTCGTCGTCCTGACGACCACCGACGAGGATGATCGAGCGGGCCCGCAGGTTCTGCAGCGTCTGGATGAAGCCCAGCTCGCGCTCCGGGTCGTGCTCGGTGTTGGCGAGCGTGACCGCCAGCCCGGCGGCGTCGGCCGCCTCGGTGACACCGGCCGCGATGGTGGAGAAGAACGGGTCGGCGATGTCGTGGACGATGAGACCGAGCGTCGCGGTGCGCCCGCGCGCCATCGCCTGGGCGTTGGCGTTCGGGGAGTAGTCCAGCCGCGCCGCGGCGGCGAGGACCCGCTCACGCAGGTCCTCGCGCACGGAGCGGTTGGTGCTGCCGTTGATGGCGCGTGACGCCGTCGCCAGCGAGACGCCGGCCTCGCGCGCGACGTCGCTGAGCGTCGCTACCCGGCCGTGCCCGGCCGCGCCCCCCCGGCTCGGTGTCATCTCGGGCTCCTTCGTGCTATCGCTGGACTCGTGCGCTGCCGCCGGTGGCGAGCTTGACGACGTCGTCCTTGGTGACCATCGAGGTGTCTCCCGGGGTCGTCATCGCGAGGGCGCCGTGGGCCGCGCCGTACTCTACTGCGGTGGCCAGCGGCTCGCCGGTGATGAGGCCGTAGACCAGGCCGGAGGCGAAGGAGTCCCCTCCGCCCACCCGGTCGAGGATCTCCAGCCGCTCGCGGTGGGTGGCCTGGGCGAAGCCCTCGTCCTTGGACCAGGCGATCGCGCCCCAGTCGTTGACCGTCGCGGTGTGCACGCTGCGCATCGTCGTGCCGATGACCTCGAAGTTCGGGTAGGCCGCCTGCACGTTCTCGATCATCGCCCGGAAGCTCGCGACGTCGAGGTCGGTGAGGTTCTCGTCCACACCCTCGACCTCGAAGCCGAGGGAGGCGGTGAAGTCCTCCTCGTTGCCGATCATCACGTCGATGTGGTGGGCGATCTCCCGGTTGACCTCCTGCGCCCTGGCCTGCCCGCCGATGTCCTTCCACAGCGAGGGCCGGTAGTTGAGGTCGTAGGACACGACCGTGCCGTGCCTCTTGGCTGCCTGGACCGCAGCGAGCACGACCTGTGCCGAGGTGTCGGACAGCGCCGCGAAGATCCCGCCGGTGTGCAGCCAGCGGACGCCCAGCTCACCGAACACGTGGTCCCAGTCGACGTCCTCCGCGCGCAGCTGCGAGGCAGCCGTGTGACCGCGGTCCGAGACCCCCACCGCGCCGCGCACGCCGAAGCCGCGCTCGGTGAAGTTCAGCCCGTTGCGCACCGAGCGGCCGATCCCGTCGGAGGGCACCCACCGGATGAGGGAGGTGTCCACGCCGCCGGTGAGGATGAAGTCCTCGACCAGGCGGCCCACCTCGTTGTCCGCGAGCGCCGTGACCACCCCGGCGCGCAGCCCGAACGCCCGGCGCAGGCCGCGGGCGACGTTGTACTCCCCGCCGCCCTCCCACACCCGGAAGCTGCGGGCGGTGCGGATGCGGCCCTCCCCCGGGTCGAGCCGCAGCATCACCTCACCGAGGGACAGCACGTCGTACCGGCACTCGGCGGCGTCACGGATCTGCAGGGTCACGAAGGTCTCCTCGCGGTGGGGTACGGGCGGTCAGCGGGTGAGGGCGACGGCGTCCGCGACCATCGCCGCGACGTCGTCGAAACGGCCGGCGGCGATGAGGTCCCGGGGGACCATCCAGCTGCCGCCGACGGCGGTGACGGCCGGCAGGGCGAGGTACTCGGCGAGGTTGGCCGGTCCGATGCCGCCGGTGGGCACGAAGCGCACGCCGCCGAACGGGGCGGACAGCGCCTTGATCGCCGCGGCGCCGCCCGAGGTCTCCGCGGGGAAGAACTTCACCGTGCTGATGCCGGCCTCGAGGGCGGCCTGGACCTCCGTGGCGGTGACCGCGCCGGGCAGGGCGAGCACGCCGCGCGCGGCACAGCGCTCGACGACGGCGCGGGAGAACCCGGGCGAGACGACGTAGCGCGCGCCGGCGTCGACGGCCTCGTCGACCTGGGCCGGGGTGAGGACGGTCCCGGCACCGACGAGCACCCGGCCGTCCTTCGCCATCTCCGCGATCGCCGCGGCGGCGGCCGCCGTGCGGAAGGTGACCTCGGCGACCGGCAGACCGCCCTCGGCGAGGGCGCCCGCGAGCGGGCGGGCGTGTGCGGCGTCGTCGAGGACGACAACCGGAACCAGCCGCGCGGCTGCGAGTGCCTCGAGCGTCTCGGACATCCCCGAACCCCTGTCCCCGCGCCGTGCGCGGTGTCTCGTCACTGAGTCGCGGCGGGTGGGCGCCGCGTTCGTGTTTCCGTTCCGGACACTAACAGAAAGCGCTTCCCGCAGGAAGGTCTCGACCGCTCGGCCGTCCCCTCCCCGCCCACACTCCTGCGCCGAGCGCTGGATTCTGCACGCCCCCCACCGCAACCCCCACCCCCTTCCCGCCGAGGGCTGGATCACGCACTGCCGAGGCGTGCGCGATCCGGCGCTCGGCGGGAGGTGGGGCGGGGGAAGGAAGGAGGGAGGGCGGGCCGCTCGAGCTGCGGCCCGCCCTCCCTGTGACGGGTCAGCGGGTGCGGATCGTCGTGACGTCCAGACCCGGGAGGTAGCCGTGGTCGCCGCTGTAGACGGCGGTGACCAGCGTCGTGCCGCGGACCGGCGGGAGCTGGATCTCGGCGGTCCCGCCCTCGTCGAGCGGCACGGTGCCGACGACCCGGAAGCCGGCCGTCACCGTGACGCTCCCGGTGGGCACCGGGTCCTCGCCGCGGCCCGTGACGTCGACCGTGATCTCCGGGGAGCTGCCCCCGGGCACCCGCGACTCGGCGTCGATGTCCACCCGGGCGAGCGCGGGCAGGACCACGTAGGTCGCCGCCCGGCTCTCGGAGGGCTCGAACGCGTCGCCGCCCACGAAGACCGCGGTGAGCCGGTGCGAGCCGGCGGGCAGGTCACGCGGCAGCGGCACGGAGGCCGTGCCGTCGGCCCCGAGCTCACCGGAGGCGATCGTCTCGCCCCCGGCCCGGATCTCCACGGTGCCCGACGGCGTGGCACCCTCGCTCGCGACGGTCACCTCGGCCGTGGCCTCGCGCCCGTAGACGGACAGCTGACGCGGGAGGTCGAGCCGCGTCGTCGTCGGGGCGGCCTCGACGGCGGCCGGGACGGAGACGACGAGGTCGCGCATGCGCCCGGTGTTGTCGAAGGAGCCGAACCCGATCCTGCCGCCGTCGAACGTCGTGTCGGTCGCGGTCATGAGCGGGGTGTCGTCCCCGTCGACCCACACGGCGATCTCCCCGGTGCCGGCGCAGTGGGTCACGCGCACGTCGTGCCACTCCTCGTCGGTGATGGCCGGAGGTGCACCGATCGACCCGTCCCACTGGTGGTCGATGCGCTCCCGGTCCTTGTTGTCCACCTTGAAGATGCCGTTGTGCGCGTAGATCGCGTTGTCCTGCGAGATGTGCGCGTAGTAGTACTCGGTGTCGGACTGCCACCCGAAGACGATGATGATGTCGCGGTTGTTCACCGACGACGGCGCGTCGAGCCGGACGTTCGCGTCGATCTGCACCGACTCGAACTCGTGACCGTCGAGGACGGCGTACTCGAACGGGCGGCGGATGCCGTCGTTCGGGTTGTCGCCGACCTCCTTGAGGATGATCTGGTCGCCGGGCAGGTCCCACTTGGCGGGGGTGCGCGGTGCCCAGTTCTCCGCCGCCATGAGGTCGGTCATCGACTCGTCGAACTCGCACGACGGCGAGGGCGGCGGCTCGACCGGCTCGACGCCGTACGTCGCGTACAGGCTCCGCATCTGCTCGGCCGTGGGCGCCATGTCGAGGAACATGAGGTCGTCCATGCGACCGTGGAACGGGTTCCGCTCCGCGGTGTTCTGCGGGAAGCTGCCGCCGATCTTGATGCCCGTGGGCACGGTGTCGGAGGTCGGGCCCGAGCCCCACGGGTTCGCCGCGGTGTACTCGCCCTCGAGCTCCTCACCGTTCATGTAGAGCTTCATCTCACCGCCCACGTAGTCGAAGCTCGCGGCAAGGTGGACCCAGGTGTTCTGGGCGAGGATCTCGTCCCACGGCTTGTCGGCCGCGAAGGTCCACGAGCTGCCGTCGTCGAGCCGGCGGCCGAGGGCGACGAGCTTGAGCTCGTCGCCCACCTGGATGACCTCGAGCAGGGCGCGCACGCCGTGGCCGTCGGAGTTGCCCGACAGGACACCGGCGAGGCCGATGGCGTTGAAGCGGTCGTCCGGGTTGGTCGTCTCGCTGTTGAGGGCGGGCAGCTCACCGGTGCGCTTGAACCAGCCCATGACGGTGATCGCCTCGGCGCCGGCGAGGGCCTCGAGGGAGTCGACGCCCGCCGGGTCGTAGACCCCGGCCTTCCAGTCGTTGTTGCCGCGGACGGCGGGGCTCAGCTGCTGGGTCTGCAGCGCCCGTCCGGCGCCGGGGTAGGCGGCGTCGGCCACACGCTGGAGCGCGCCGCCGTTGACGAGCTCGATGTCGGTACCGGAGAAGCCCTGGTCGTCCTCCCAGGCGGGGTTGCCCGCGACGGGGTTGTCGAAGGTGTAGCGGGCGACGAGGTTGTTCGGCGGCAGCTCGACGGCGCCGGTGATCCGCCAGACCTTCCCGTCGGCCTTGGAGACGAGGTACAGCTCGCCGTCGGCGTCGGCCCCGAAGCGCAGGTCGACGCGGCGGTCACCGACGAGCTCCTGGAAGGTCGTCTCCTCGCCCTCGTGGAACACGCGCAGCTCGGAGATGGTGGCGAGGTCCTCGAGGTCGCCGTCGTTGCGGACCATCTCGTCCGCCTCGGTCGACAGGACGAAGCCGCGGACGATGTCGGTGAAGAGGTACTTGCCGCGCAGCTCCTCGATCTCGCCGCGGTAGACGTAGCCGCCGTTGACGGCGACGCCGGCGTCACCGGTCTGGCCGGGGTCGCGGTTGTGGTCGTACGCGGCGACCGGGTAGGTGAAGCCGTACTCGGCGTCGTCCTCGGGCAGCGGGAAGATCTGGCGACCCTCGGCGAGGAACGGGCCCTCGCGGACCGACCAGCCGAAGTTGTCACCGGGCTCGACCTCGTAGATCGACTCGACCTGCCACTCACCGATGTGCCCGAGGTACATCTTCCCGGTCTCGGTGTCCCAGCTGATGCGGTGCGGGTCGCGCATGCCCACGGCGTAGATCTCCGGCAGCGCGCCGTCCTCGTCGAGGAAGGGGTTGTCGGCGGGGATGCCGTACTCCCCGTTCGCGCTGTTGTCGCCCATCGGGTCGATGCGGAAGATCTTGCCCTGCGGCGTCGCGAGGTCCTGCGGGTTGTCGTTGCCCACGCCGTTGCCACCGTCGCCGACGAGGATGTAGAGGTTGCCGTAGTCGGCGTCGCCCGGCTCGGCGGTCCAGTTGAAGGCGATCTGCTGGACGGTGTGGACGCGGCCACCGAAGGGGACGCGCATCATCTCGCGGCTCGTGCCCTCGAAGGTCTCCGCGGCGGGGTCGGTGGCGGTCCACTCCGTGATGACGCTGTGGAAGCCGGTGGTGCCGAACGCCGGGAAGTCGGGGGTGTCCTCGGTGAGCGCGGTGCCCGACTCCGTGTGGACGGTGTAGAAGATGCCGTTCTCGGCGAACTCCGGGTGGAACTCGACGAAACCGAACCCGGTGCCGAGGCCGGCGTGGTTGTGGAAGTTGTCGATGAACGCGTCACGGACGTTGAGGTAGGCGGTGTGCTCGCCGGAGTCCTTGTCGACCATGTAGAGGATGTCGTTCATGTCCGGGACGGCGAGCCGACCGGAGCCGTCGGGCACCTCGTCGAGGTGGGTGATGCGGTTGTGCCGGATCAGGCGCTGGTCCTGCGTCTCGGGGGTCGTCTGCGACGCGGGCAGCTGGACCAGCTCCTCGACCTCGATGCCGAGGGTCGACAGCTCCGGGTCGGGCAGCGGGTTGAGCAGCGGCTCGGGGGCGACGTCGGCCGTCTCGCAGTCCGCGACGTTGCCGGTGGGGATGTCGAGGTTGGCGCCGCTGGTGTCCACGGCGACGTCGTCGAGCATGATCCGGCCCGTGTTCGGGGAGCCGTTGATCCAGAAGAAGCGGTCGAGCGGGCCGTCGACGGCGGCACGGAAGCCGAAGGTCTCCTCGGCGCCCGCGGGCAGGCGGGTCTGCTCCTCGTACGGGCCGCCCTGGCTGTAGACCGCGACCTCGTCGGTCTCGTTGTCGGCGACGAGCCAGACGCACTGCCACACGTCCTCGGCCCACGTGCCGGCGGTGGCGAAGGCGCCGCCGTCACGCACGAGCAGGGTGTCGTTGTTCTGGTTGTTGACGTAGGCCCGACTGTGGGCGAAGTCCGAGGGGTTGTCGTTGTCCGTGACTCCGAAGGACGTGTCGACGCTGCCGTCGCGCCGGATGCGGAAGAACACCGTGCCGGTCTCGCCGTCCTCGATGGCGGCCACGGCCCGGTGGGCGCGCTGGTTCGGGCCGCTGAGCTCGAGGGCGCGGTTGTTCTGGTTGACCGGGTCGAGGATGACGGCGGCGGCGCCGGTCGCCGTCCAGCCGTCCTGGCCGTCGAGGGCCCCGGTCGTGTAGCTCTCGAAGCCGAGGAGTTCGGTGAACCCGGGCTCCTCGGTCTGTGCACCGGCCGGGGCCGTCAGCAGCGTCGCGCACATCGCGATGCCTGTGGCCGCCGCCGTCACCGCCCTACGCCTGATGGGTTGCCGCTGCGACGTCATCGTCACGCTCCTTCGTTGGTAAGCGCTTTCTCTGGCAACCAACCACGCTAGTCCCGCGCCAGCGCGCGGAGCATCCTGCGAAAGCGGGGCGCGCGCTCTCCTGCGAAAGAAGGACGAAACGGGCGTGATGGCGGCTCAGGCCACCGTCGTCCCGAAGGCGAGCCCGAGGACGTAGGTGACCGCGGCGGCCCCGTAGCCGATGGCCAGCTGGCGCAGTGCCCGCCTGAGCGGGGGCGCGCCGGACAGCACGCCCACCACCGCGCCGGTGAGCAGCAGCGCGAGCCCGACCACGGCGGCGGCGACGAGCACCGCCGTCGTCCCGGAGAGCCCGAACACCCACGGCAGAACGGGCAGCAGGGCACCGGAGGCGAAGAAGAAGAAGCTGGAGACGGCAGCCGACAGGCCGGTGCCGATCTCCTCGAACTCCGACTCCGGATGCTCCGCGTGCCGCAGGGCCGGTGCGGAGAGCACCTCCCGCGCGTGGGCCTGCGCCTCCTCGGCGTTCATCCCGCGGGCGCGGTAGACGAGGGCGAGCTCGTTGGCGTCGACGTCGAGGTGCGGGATCGCCTCCGCGGTGGACGGGTCGGGCCGGGAGGCCTCGAGCAGCTCGCGCTGCGAGCGCACGGACACGTACTCACCGGCGCCCATCGACAACGCCCCGGCGAGCAGGCCGGCGATGCCGGTGAAGAGCACGGTCTGGCCGGAGACGCCGGTCGCCCCGATGCCGAGGACGAGCGCGAGGTTGGACACGAGGCCGTCGTTCGCGCCGAACACCCCGGCGCGGAACATGCCGGACATGCGGCTGCGGCCGCGGGTGGCGAGGGAGCGGACGACCTCGCCGTGGATCTGCTCGTCGGCCGCCATCGCCGAGGTGGCGTCCTCGTCGGCGGCGTAGGAGGAGCGCGCCTCGGCGCGCTGGGCGAGCGCGAGGACGAACACGCCACCGAAGCGGCGGGCGAGCCAGCCGAGCACCCGGGTGCGCAGCGCGCCGCGCCGGGGGTAGCCGACGTGCTCCCCGAGCAGCGTCCGCCAGTGCTCCTCGTGGCGCCCCTCGGCCTCGGCGAGCTCGAGCAGGATCGCCCGCTCCTCCCCGGTCCGGCGGCTGGCGAGGTCGCGGTAGACGGCTGCCTCGGCGCGCTCGTCGGCGAGGTAGCGGCGCCACCGGCGGATCTGGGCGCGCGTGGGCGCGGGGCGGTCGTTCACCCCCATAGCCAAACAGGCTTCCCCGACATGGGGAAACGAGGAACGCCTACCCGGCGACGGACGTTTCGGGCACCCTCACTCGGTGGATGCGGGCGACGAGCTCGACGACGGCGAGCGCCTCGCGCGGGTCGACGGGCAGCGGCCCTCCCTCGAGGAGCGCCGTCGCGAGCAGGTCGTAGAACCGCGGGTAGCGGCCCGGCTCGCACGCCACCGGCTCGGCGCCGTCGCCCGTGCCGAGCAGCGCCGGCGGCTCCTGCCCGTAGTCGGCCGCCGACGGCGCGAGCCCGGCCGCCAGCTGGGCCTCCTGGACGTCCGGCGCCGTCTTGACGAACGCGGCGCGCGAGCCGAGGACGCGCATCCGGTCCCCGGTCAGTGCCGCCGTCGTGCTCATCGTCAGGTGCGAGCGCACCCCGGAGCGGTGACGCAGCGAGACGAAGGCGTCGTCGTCCGCGCCGCCGCGGTGGGCCGAGAGCTCGGCGTGCACCTCGTCGACCGGCCCGAAGAGGACGAGCGCCTGGTCGATGAGGTGGGAGCCGAGGTCGAAGAGCACCCCGCCTCCCTCACGCCACGTCGCCGCGGCCTTCCACGGCTTGGTCTCGGCCGTCTTCCAGCGCTCGAGCCGGGACTCGAAGCGCCACACCTCCCCCAGCGCCCCCTCCGCGAGCAGCCGCTGCAGGGTGAGCAGCTCGCTGTCCCACCGGCGGTTGTGGAAGACCGTGAGCGGACGCCCGAGCGCCTCGGCCCGCTCGACGAGCGCGCGCCCCTCGGCGGGGTCGGGGCACATCGGCTTGTCGAGGACGACGGCGCAGCCCGCCGCGAGCGCCGCCGTCGCCGCCGGCACGTGGGTGGCCGGCGGCGAGGCGACGACGACGAGGTCCGGCCCGGTCGCGAGCGCCGCCGCGAGGTCGGGGACCACCCGCGCCTGCGGGTGCAGGCGGGCCGCCGCGGCCGCGCGACCGGCGTCCGAGGTGACGATCACCTCGAGCCGGTACCGCGCGTCGTCGGCGAGGAGCGGGCCGTGGAAGACCTGCCCTGCGTGGCCGAAGCCGACGAGGGCGGTGCGGATCGCGCTCAGATCTCGGGCTGAGGAGGCGTGGGGGGCATCTGGGAGCCGCCACCGGAGCCTGCGGACGGGGCGGACGAGGAGCTCGTCGAGCCGTTCGTGCCGTTGATCCGGCTCTTCACCGTGCCGGTCACCTTGTCGGTGACGGCGGAGGCCTGGTCGCGGGCGACCTGGCCCACCTTCTCCTCGACCTTGTGCACGCCCGACTGCACGCGGGGGTTCTCCCACACCTGCTGGCTCGCGGACTTGATCTTCTCGAACTGCTGCCGACCTGCGCGAGCACCGAGCAGGTAACCGACCCCGGCTCCGACGAAGAACGAGAGCTTGCCCATGAAACGTCCACCTCCGTATGTGATGAGGGGCATCACCCTACGGTGACCTGGGCCACCGCGCACGGGCACGACCGCCCGGGAACGGGGGGAATGACTAGGATCGCGGGGTGAGTACCGAGCAGACCGCCGACGCCGCCGCCGCAGACGCGCTGGCCGAGTCCACCTCCGACGCCTCCCTCGAGCGCACGACCCGCCGCTCCCAGCAGATCGAGGCGGAGATCGACGCGGACCCCTCGCGGTTCCGCGTCCTCACCGGGGACCGGCCCACCGGCCACCTCCACCTCGGCCACTACTTCGGGACCCTGGCCAACCGGGTGGCGCTGCAGAACCGTGGCGTGGAGACCTGGGTGCTCATCGCCGACTACCAGGTCATCACCGACCGCGACGCCGTCGGGGAGATCGAGGAGCGGGTGCTCTCGCTCGTCGCGGACTACCTCGCGATCGGGATCGACCCGGAGCGCTCGACGGTCTTCTCCCACTCCGCGGTGCCGGCGCTCAACCAGCTCATGCTGCCGTTCCTCTCCCTCGTCACCGACGCCGAGCTGCGCCGCAACCCGACCGTCAAGGCGGAGTACGAGGCGAGCGGCGGGCGTCCGATGTCCGGGCTGCTGCTCACCTACCCGGTCCACCAGGCCGCCGACATCCTCTTCTGCAAGGCCAACCTCGTGCCGGTCGGCAAGGACCAGCTCCCGCACCTCGAGCAGGCCCGCGTCATCGCCCGCCGCTTCGACGAGCGCTACGGGCGCGTGCAGCCCGACCGCCCCGTCTTCCCCGCCCCCGAGGCCCTCCTGTCCGCTGCGACGCTCCTGCTCGGCACGGACGGGCAGAAGATGAGCAAGTCGAAGGGCAACACCATCGAGATCGGGATGGACGCCGACACCACCGCCAAGCGGCTGAAGAAGGCGGTCACCGACTCCGACCGGCACATCACCTACGACCCCGCCGGGCGTCCCGAGGTCTCCAACCTCGTCCTGCTCGCCGCGCTCGCCAGCGGGCGCGACCCGCACGAGGTCGCTGCCGAGATCGGCGACGGCGGTGGCGGCGCGCTGAAGAAGGCGGTGACCGAGGCGGTCAACGAGCACTTCGCCCCGATCCGTGCCCGCCGTGCCGAGCTCCTCGCCGAGCCGGGCTACCTGCGCCAGGTGCTCGCCGAGGGCAACGCCCGCGCGAACGAGGTCGCCGCGGCCACGCTCGCCGAGGTCCAGAGGGCGCTGGGGATGGTCTACTCCTGAACCCGGCGGCGCACGACCGTGCGCGCTCGGCGCTGTCCACCTAGCCTCGGGTGCATGAGCGAGCACCGGAAGGACCGCCCGCTGGACGTCGTCGTCTACGGCGCGAGCGGCTTCGTCGGCCGTCTCGTCGCCGAGTACCTCGCGCGGCACGCCCCCGGCCGGCGAGTCGCCCTCGCCGGGCGCTCCCGCGAGCGGCTCGAGGCGGTGCGTGCCGGGCTGGGTGAGCACGCGGCCGACTGGCAGGTCCTCACCGCCGACGCCGAGGACGACGCCGCGCTGGCGGACCTCGCCGCCTCCACGCGCGTCGTCGCGACGACCGTCGGGCCCTACACGCGCCACGGCCTGCCGCTCGTGCGGGCGTGCGCGGAGGCGGGCACGCACTACGCCGACCTCGCCGGGGAGGTGCTCTTCCTGCGCGAGAGCGCCCACCGCTTCCACGAGACCGCGCGCGGCACCGGGGCGCGCATCGTCCACTCGTGCGGGTTCGACTCGGTGCCCTCGGACCTGTCCGTCCTCCTCACCGCGCTCCACGCCCGGGCCGACGCCGCGGGCGGGCTGCGCGAGGTCACGCTCGCCGTGCGCGAGATCGCGGGCGGTGTGAGCGGGGGGACGATCGACTCGATGCGGGTGCAGGCGGACGCCGCCCGGGACCCGGAGGCCGGGCGCGTCCTCGCCGACCCCTACGCGCTGCTGCCCGACGGCGTCGCCCCGCCCGCCGTCGACCAGCACGTGCCCGCGCGGGCCTTCCGCGACCTGCTCACCGGGACCTGGGTGGCGCCCTTCCCGATGGCGGCGTTCAACACCCGGGTGGTCCACCGCAGCAACGCGCTGGCCGGCTGGGCCTACGGGCGCGACCTGCGCTACCGCGAGGTCATCGACCTCGGGCCCGGCCCGCGCGGGGAGCGGCGGGCGCGCGCCCTCGCCCTGGGCACGGGGGCGGCGGCCGCCGCGATGACCCTGCCGCCCACCCGCTGGCTGGCCGACCGGCTGCTGCCCGCTCCCGGTGAGGGACCCGACGAGGAGACGCGCCTGTCGGGCCACTTCCGCGTCGAGACCCTTGCCCGCACGACCACCGGCGCCCGCTACCGCACTGTCTTCGCCGCCCAGGGCGACCCGGGGTACGCGGCGACCGCCGTCATGCTCGGGGAGTCGGCCCTCGCTCTGGCCACCGACGAGAGCCGGCTGCCCGACGGCGGCGGCGTGCTCACCCCCGCCACGGCCCTCGGCCCGGTGCTTGCCGACCGGCTCGTGCGCGCCGGGTTCCAGATCACCACCGAGCGCCTGGAAGGGGCGCCGGCCTAGAGCCGCGCCCGCACGCGCCCCGCCGCCGCGACGAGGCGGCGCAGCGCGGGCTCGACCTCCTCGTAACGCCGCGTCTTGAGGCCGCAGTCGGGGTTGACCCACAGCAGCCGCGGGTGGACCGACTCGGCCGCGAGCCCGACGAGCTCGGCGACCTCGTCCTCGCTCGGCACCCGCGGGGAGTGGATGTCGTAGACACCCGGCCCGACGCCGCGGGCGAACCCCGCGGCGTGCAGCTCGGGCAGCACCTCCATCCGGGAGCGGGCGGCCTCGATGCTCGTGACGTCGGCGTCGAGCGCGTCGATCGCGTCGATGACGTCCCCGAACTCCGAGTAGCACAGGTGGGTGTGGACCTGGGTGCGGAGGCCGGCGACGGCGGTGGCGATGCGGAACGCGCGCACCGACCAGTCGAGGTAGGCGGGCCGGTGCTCCGCGCGCAGGGGCAGCAGCTCGCGCAGGGCGGGCTCGTCGACCTGGATGATGCCGATGCCGGCGGCCTCGAGGTCGGCCACCTCCTCCCGCAGCGCGAGCGCCACCTGGGCGGCGGTGTCCGCCGGCGGCTGGTCGTCGCGGACGAAGGACCAGGCGAGGATCGTCACCGGTCCGGTGAGCATGCCCTTGACCGGCTTGTCGGTGAGCGAGGCGGCGTACCGGGTCCACTCGACGGTGATGGGCGCGGGACGCGCGACGTCGCCCCAGAGGATGGAGGGCCGGGTGCACCGCGTCCCGTAGGACTGCACCCACCCGTGCTCGGTGGCCGCGAACCCCTCGAGCTGCTCGGCGAAGTACTGGACCATGTCGTTGCGCTCGGGCTCGCCGTGGACGAGCACGTCCAGGCCGAGCTCCTCCTGCAGCCGCACCACCCGCTCGATCTCCGCGCGCATCGCCGCGGTGTACTCCTCCTCCGAGAGGTCGCCGGCGCGGTGACGGGCGCGGGCGCTGCGGATCTCGGAGGTCTGGGGGAAGGAGCCGATCGTCGTCGTCGGCAGCGGCGGGAGGTCGAGCACCTCGGCCTGCGCGGCGGCCCGCTCGGCGAAGTCCGCCCGGGTCACGTCCTCCTCACCGATCGCGGCCACGCGCCGGCGGACGTCCTCCCGACGCACACCGGGGTGCTCGAAGCGGGAGCGGCGGCGGTCGGCGGCCGTGCGGAACGCCTCGCTCGCGGCGCCGGGGCCGCCGGTGAGGGCGGTCGCCAGGGCGAGCACCTCCTCGACCTTCTGGTCGGCGAAGGCGAGCCAGCTGCGCAGCTGGGGGTCCAGCGCGCGCTCCGCCCCGACGTCGTAGGGGACGTGCTGCAGGGAGGTCGACGTCGTGACGCACAGCCGTCCGTCGCGCGCCGCGCCGTCGGGCAGCCCCGCCTCGAGCTCCTGGAGACGGGCGAGCGCGGCGTCGAGGTCGGTGCGCCAGACGTTGCGCCCGTCGACCGCCCCGGCGACGACGACAGCGTCCCCGAGCTGCGCGAGCACCTCGGGCGAGGGCGCGGCGCCCCGGACGAGGTCGAGGCCGACGGCCTCGACGCCGGCCCGGGCGAGCACCGGCAGGGCGTCCTCCGCGGAGCCGTAGGGGACCGGGACGAACAGCGCGGGCCGCTCGGGGCGGGTCGTCTCGGTGGCGAGCACGGCGTAGGCGCGCTCGGCGGCGGCGAGCACCCGCTCGCGCGGGACGTCCCAGTCCACGGCGAGCGCGGGCTCGTCGAGCTGCACCCACGGCGCCCCGGCCCTGCCGAGCGAGCGCAGCAGCTCGACGTAGACGGGCAGGAGGTCCTCGAGCCGGTCGAGGGGGGTGAAGCCCGCGGGCGGCGCGGTCGCGGGAGCGGCGCCCTCACCGTGCTGCTCCCCCACCGCCTTGCTCAGCAGGAGGAACGTCACCGGCCCGACGACGACGGGGCGCGTGGTCACGCCCTCCGTGGCGCCCTCGAGGAAGAGCCGCAGGACGCGGTCGTCGGCGAGGCGGAACTCGGTGCGCGGGCCGATCTCCGGCACGAGGTAGTGGTAGTTCGTGTCGAACCACTTCGTCATCTCCAGCGGCGCGACGTCGCCCTCGCCCCGGGCCAGGGTGAAGTAGCCGGGCAGGTCGAGGGCGCCGTCCTCGTCGAGGAGGTGGGCGAAGCGCGGCGGGACCGCACCGAGCGTGACGGCGGCGTCGAGCACCTGGTCGTAGTAGGAGAAGTCGCTCGGGATGGACGCGTCGTCCGGCGCCAGGCCGAGGTCGACGAGCCGGGTCCGCTGGGAGCGGCGCTGCTCGGCGGCCTGCGCCTCGAGGTCGTCGAGCTCGCTGTGCCCCGCCCAGAAGGCCTCGACGACGCGCTTGAGCTCGCGGAGCGGCCCGATCCTCGGGTACCCGAGGATCGTGGCGGCGGGCAGCTGGGGCGCGGTGCGGTCGGTCATCGGGTCGTCCTCGTGATCGGTCGGGTGTGGGCGAGTGGTCGGCGAAGTCGCTCGACGACGTCGAGCGCGGGCCGGTACTGATTGAAGGTGAACACGTGCAGACCAGGTGCGCCAGCGGCGATGACGCCCTCGGCGAGCCGCACGGTCGCGGCGACGCCGACGCGGTGGCGCTCCTCGTCGTCGGGGGCCGCGGCGAGGAGGTCCAGGACGTCGTCCGGCACGGGCACCCCGGTGAGGGCCGCGAGCCGGGTGAGCCGGCGCGGCTCGGTCAGCGGGATGATCCCGGCGACGACGGGCAGGTGGACCCCGGCGGCCCGCGCCTCGGCGACGAGGTCGGCGTAGGCGGCCGGGTCGTAGAACACCTGGGTGATCGCGTAGTCCGCGCCGGCCTCCTGCTTCTCCAGGAGCGCGGCGACGTCCTGGGCGCGGGTGTGGGACGTGCCCGCCGGGTAGGCGGCGACGGCGATGCTCAGCCCGCGGCCGCCCAGGCGCTCCCGCTCGACGTCGCGGATGAGCGCGACGAGCTGGCTCGACCGGCTCAGGCCGCCCGGGCGGGTGGCGGGGCGCCCGTCGGGCGGGTCGCCACGCAGCGCGAGGAAGTCGCGCACGCCGTCGTCGACGAGCTCGCGCACGAGCTGCCGGAGCTCCTCCCGGGTGCTGTCGACGCAGGTGAGGTGGGCGATCGGGGTCACCGAGGTCTCGGCGAGGATCCGCTGCACGAGCTGCCGGGAGGCGTCCCGTGCAGAGCCGGACGCACCGTAGGTGACGGAGAAGAAGTCCGGCGCGGCTGCGGCCAGGCGCTCGACGGTCTCCCACGCGGCGGCCGCAGCGGCCGGCGTGCGCGGCGGGTAGAGCTCGAAGGACACGGTCGGTCGGCCACGCGGCACGGTCAGCAGGCTAGCGGTGCTCAAGGAGACTCTCCCATCGGACCTGGCGGAAGCACCCGCACCCGTGGACCGGGGGGTTGCTGCGGCGTCGACGAGCCAGGACTCTCGACCGCTCTGGATGGTGGTGCGATCGTGCTGGTGCCGTCGCGACCTGGGCAAAGACCATCCGGGATGCGAGACCACCGGCCCGCTCGGGCGGGCGCGGTGAGACGGGGCCGCCCGTCGTACAGAACTCCGCTCTCGCGCAAAAACCCGCTCTCGCGCAGAAGTCGGCTCTCGCGCAGAAGTCGGCTCTCGTGAGGAGGTCCTCAACCCTTCCCCCGCCGACAGCCGAGTTGCTCACGACAGCCGAGTTGCTCGCGACAGCCGAGTTGCTCGCGAGAGCGGAGTTGTGCGCGAGGGTGCGGCTACCTCGGGGAGAGCTGCGCGACGACGGCGCGGTGGTCGCTGTCACCGACGTCGAGCACGGCGGCGGCGTCGACGACGTACCGGTCGCCGTCGAGCAGGATGTGGTCGATGGGGGCGCCGACGAGCCGGGGCAGGTGCGCCGGCCACGTCGCGAGCCCGCCGACACCACCCTCGGTCGACGCGTCGACGCAGGTGCCGATGTCCCGCATGGGCTCGTGGTCGAGCGTCGCGTTGAAGTCCCCGGCGACGATGACGTCGGACTCGCTGCGGCACGCCTCGGTCACGGCGTGCAGGTCGGCCCGCCACCGCTCCATCGCCCGGCCGGGCGCGTGCGGGCTGATGGGGTGGACGGCGAGGAACGTGGGGCCTTCGCCGTCGACCGGCTCGGCACGCACCGCGCCGTGCGACGTCGCCGGCGGGTCGGCCTCCGCGTACTCCCCGAGGTCAGCGCTCACGAGGAGCGCGGTCGAGCTCGACTCCCACTTCCCGGTCTGCCGGGCGAACACCTGGAACGGCGTCCCCGTGCTCGCCGTCAGCTCCTCGGCGACGAGTCGCGCGCTGGCCGCGGAGGTCTCCGGCAGGGCGAGCACGTCCGCGCCCGTCCCCAGCGCGGCCGCGGCCACCTGCTGGGGCGTCGCGCCGCCCCCGAGGGTGTTGAGGGTGAACACGGTGACGGCACCGGCGGGCGCCTCGGGGAGCGGGTCGTCCGTCAGGCCCCGGTCCCACAGGACGAGCCCGTGCCCGAGCCCGACCGCGAGGAACGCGAGCGCGAGGACGGCACCCCGCGGCCGCCGTCGTCCGCGGAGCGCGGCGAGCAGGACACCGAGCAGCAGGACACCGCCGAGCACCACGAAACCGGCCACGAGGTAGGGACGCATGGCGATCGCCTGGGTGACCGGGAGCCGGGTGGACAGCCCGAGGCGCGCCGGGTCGAGCGTGAGCGCGGCGGCGGCGACGAGGGCGAGGGTCACCACCCAGCCGAGGAGCTTGAACACCGCGCCATTGTCACCCGGCAGGCACTCCCGGGGCGCCGTCCTCCCACCCCCCTCACCCGGCGCGCGCAACTCCCGCACTCCTCCTCGCCCGGACGGGACCGTTCATCGGGAGGAAACCCGGATGACCGGGCCCGCCCGATCGGCGAGAATGGTCGACCGTGAGCACGGAGCCGGGCGCGGAGCACGCAGACAACGCGCCCCAGCGACCGGAGACCGGCGCCCCGGCCCAGCCGGACGGTGCCCCACGCGGCGAGACCCACCGGGGTGAGACCCACAGCGGCGACGGCCGCCGCGGACGGCGCCGGCGCGGCGGACGCTCCGGTGCCGAGGCCGGGCGCTCCGGTGCCGACGCCGCACGCTCCGACACCCCGGCCGGACGCTCCGGCGCCGACGCCGGAACCCCGGCTGCCGGCTCGGGCACCACGGGTGAGAACCCCGGACGCTCCGGCGCGGGCCGCCGCTCGGGCCGCTCGGGCAAGGGACGTCCGGCCGGGCACCGCGGCTACTCGCCCGAGCAGCTGGCCGCCCGACGCGCCGCCGTCCCGCACATCACCTACCCGGAGCAGCTGCCGGTCTCGGCACGCCGCGAGGAGATCGCCGCGGCCATCCGCGACCACCAGGTCGTCATCGTCGCCGGTGAGACCGGCTCGGGGAAGACGACCCAGCTGCCCAAGATCTGCCTCGAGCTCGGCCGCGGGGTCGAGGGCACCATCGGGCACACCCAGCCGCGCCGGATCGCCGCCCGCACCGTGGCCGAGCGCATCGCCGAGGAGCTCGGCGTCCCGCTCGGCGGCGCCGTCGGCTACCAGGTGCGCTTCACCGACGAGGTCGGCCCGACGACGCTCGTCAAGCTCATGACCGACGGCATCCTCCTCGCCGAGATCCAGCGCGACCCGCTGCTGCGTCGCTACGACACGATCATCGTCGACGAGGCCCACGAGCGGTCCCTCAACATCGACTTCATCCTCGGCTACCTCGCCCGGCTGCTCCCGCAGCGTCCCGACCTCAAGGTCGTCATCACCTCCGCGACCATCGACTCCGCCCGCTTCGCCGCCCACTTCGGCCGCGACGGCGAGGACGGCGAGCGCGTCCCGGCGCCCGTCGTCGAGGTCTCCGGGCGGACCTACCCGGTCGAGGTCCGCTACCGGCCACTCGTCCCCGACACCGAGGACGACTCCCCCGCCCCCGAGGAGGAGCTCGACCAGCCGACGGCGATCTGCCGCGCGGTCGACGAGCTCATGACCGAGGGCCCGGGCGACATCCTCGTCTTCCTCTCCGGCGAGCGGGAGATCCGTGACACCGAGGTCGCCCTCGCCGAGCACCTCGGCCCGCGGTACGCCGGCCGGGCCGCGCCCGGACGGCCCGGCGTCGTCGAGGTCGTCCCGCTGTACGCGCGGCTCTCCGCCGCCGAGCAGCACCGGGTGTTCGAGCCGCACCAGCTCCGCCGCGTGGTCCTCGCGACGAACGTGGCCGAGACCTCGCTGACCGTGCCCGGCATCCGCTACGTCGTCGACCCGGGCACCGCCCGGATCTCGCGCTACTCCAACCGCACGAAGGTCCAGCGGCTGCCGATCGAGCCGGTCTCCCAGGCGAGCGCGAACCAGCGCGCCGGACGCTGCGGCCGCGTGGCCGACGGCATCGCGATCCGGCTGTACTCCCGCGCCGACTACGACTCGCGACCGGAGTACACCGAGCCCGAGATCCTGCGCACCTCCCTCGCCGCGGTCATCCTCCAGATGGCGGCGCTCGGGCTCGGCGACGTCGAGGGCTTCCCGTTCGTCGACCAGCCCGACACGCGGTCCGTGCGCGACGGCGTCCAGCTCCTCGTCGAGATCGGTGCGCTCGACCCGGACGACGCCGGCGGTCCCCGGCTCACCCCGGTCGGCCGTCAGCTCGCCCGGCTGCCGATCGACCCGCGGCTGGGCCGGATGCTCCTCGAGGCGCAGACGAACGGCTGCGCCGCGGAGGTCATGGTCATCGTCGCCGCCCTGTCGGTGCAGGACGTGCGCGAGCGGCCCGCCGAGCACCAGCAGGCCGCCGACGCCAAGCACCGCCGGTTCACCGACCCCACGTCCGACTTCCTCGCCTACCTCAACCTCTGGCGCTACCTGCGGATCCAGCAGCGCGACCTGTCCGGCTCGGCGTTCCGCCGGATGTGCCGGGCGGAGTTCCTCAACTACCTGCGGGTGCGGGAGTGGCAGGACGTCGTCGCCCAGCTGCGTCAGCTCGCCAAGCCGCTCGGGCTGTCCATGCACCCGATCGCCCTGCCGCACGCGGACGAGGTGGGCGAGGACCCGGCCGCCGCCGCCGTCACCGCGGGCCGCTCCGCGGACGCCGCGAGCGCCGACGCGATCCACCAGTCCCTGCTCGTCGGGCTGCTGTCCAACCTCGGCAGCTACGACGAGCGACGCCGCGAGTACGCCGGCGCCCGGGGCACCCGGTTCGTCGTGTGGCCCGGGTCCGGCCTGGCGAAGAAGACCTACGACTGGGTGATGGCCGCCGAGCTCGTCGAGACCTCCCGCCTCTTCGCCCGGACGGTCGCGCACATCAAGCCGTCGTGGGTGGAGCCGGCCGCGGCGCACCTCGTGAAGAAGGTCTACTCCGAGCCCTACTGGTCCGCCCGGCAGGGCGCGGCGATGGTCCACGAGAAGGTGCTCCTCTACGGGATGACGCTCGTCGCGGACCGCACGGTGCCCCTCTCCCGCGTGGGGACCGACGCGGCGCGCGCCCTGGCCCGCGAGCTGTTCATCCGCCACGCGCTCGTCGAGGGCGAGTGGCGCACCCACCACAAGTTCTGGGCGCGCAACAAGGAGCTCCTCGCCGAGGCCGAGGAGCTGGAGAACCGCACCCGACGCCGGGACCTCGTCATCGACGAGAACGGCATCTACGACTTCTACGACGAGCGCCTGCCCGAGTCCGTCGTCAGTGCCCGGCACTTCGACTCGTGGTGGAAGAAGCGCCGCCACGAGGAGCCGGAGCTGCTCGACTTCACCCGCGAGCTCCTCTTCGGCGGGGAGCCGGACGTCTCCTCCGGCGACTTCCCGGACACGTGGAGGCAGGGCGACCTCACCCTGCCGCTCACCTACCAGTTCGAGCCCGGCACGGCCGCCGACGGCGTCACCGTCCACGTCCCGGTCGCCGTCCTCGGGAGGCTGCGCGCCGACGGGTTCGACTGGCTGGTCCCCGGCCTGCTGCCCGACCTCGCCGTCGCGACGATCCGCTCGCTGCCGAAGAAGGTGCGCGTCCAGCTCGTCCCGGCTCCCGACGTCGCCCGGGAGGTGCTCAAGCTGCTGCCGCAGTGGTCGGACGTCGCGCCGGCGCCGTTCGGGGCGCCGTCCTTCCGCGAGGCCTTCTCCGCCGCCGTCGCCATGGCGCGCGGCGTCGAGATCCCCGACGACGCGTGGGACGAGGAGAAGCTGCCCTCCCACCTGCGGATGACGTTCCGCGTCCTGGACGACAAGGGCACCGTGCTCGGGGAGAGCACGTCGCTGCCGATGCTCCAGCGGCGGCTCGCGGCACAGACCCAGGCCGCGGTGCGCAGCGCCGTCAAGGGCGCGGTCGCCCTCGCGCTGGAGGAGGCCCGCGAGCAGTCCGGCGGCGGGCGGCTGTCTGCGGGCGGTCCGGCGCCGACCGGCGGCGAGACGGCGGTCGAGGGCGCCGCCGCCGGGGCCGCGCGGCCGGTGGCGGCGGGGATCACCGAGGAGCACGGGCTCAGCACGTGGCCGGCCGTCGGGACCATCCCCGCGCAGGTCGAGTCGACCGGGCCGCACGGCCTGCTCGTGCGCGGGTACCCGGCGCTCGTCGAGGTGCGCGCCGAGCGCGGGAAGCCGCCGCGGGTGGACCTCCTCGTCCTCGCCGACTCCGGCGAGCAGGCGCGCGACCACCGTCGCGGCGTCCGGCGGCTGCTGCTCACCGAGACGGCGCTGTCCACCTCGCGGGTGACGACGCGGTGGACGGGCCGCGAGGCGCTCACCCTCGCCGCAAGCCCGTACCGGGACACCGGGTCGCTCGTCGCCGACGTCCAGCTCGCCGCCGTCACGGCGCTGGCCGACGAGTGGGTCGCGGCCCACGGCGGTCGCGAGCCGATGGACGCCGCCCGCTACGCCGAGCTGCGCCACGCCGTCCGCGCCGGGCTGGAGGACCGGGTGTACCGGATCGTCGGGCAGGTGGTGGCGGTGCTCGACGCGCACCGTGAGCTCGAGGCGACGGTCAAGGACGCGACGTCGATGTTCCTCCTCAACACGCTCACCGACGTCAAGGACCAGGCCTCGCGGCTGGTCTACGACGGCTTCGTCTCGCGCACCCCGGCCGACCGGCTGGCCCACCTGCCGCGCTACCTGCGCGCGGCGCAGCGGCGCGTGCAGCGCGCCCAGGACAACGTCCACCAGGACGCCAACCTGGCCTGGCGCGTGGGCGAGCTGGAGGAGGAGTACGAGGCCGCGGCGTCGGCCGCGCGCCACGCCACCGCCGACGCGGCCCGGCAGGCGACCCTGGAGGAGGTGCGCTGGCTGATCGAGGAGCTGCGCGTGAGCTTCTTCGCCCAGCAGCTCGGCACCCCGGTCAAGGTGAGCGAGAAGCGCATCCGCAAGCTCCTCGCCACCGCCTGACGCAGCCACGTTCCCCGGCCCCACCCTCACCCACCCGCCGAGGTCGCACATTCCCGTCAGCGGTCGCCGGTTCTTTCAGCGGGACTCGGAGGAGAACGTGCGAACTCGGCGGCGGGCGAAGGCCGGGCGAGCGGCGGGAGCGACCTCGAGGGCGAGGGCGGCGGGCGTGCGCTAGGGGCGCCAGCGGGTGGTGACGAGGGACAGGGCGGCGGCGACGTCGGCGCGGCGCTGGTCGTCATCGCGGGCGGTGGTCGCCACGCCGTAGATCATCCGCAGGGCGAGGGCGACGGCCTCGACCCCGATGTCGGGGGCTGTCAGGCCGGCGGCCCGGGCGCGCTCGAGGGGCCCGGTGAGGATCTCGGCCAGCTGGCGGTCGCCCTGGTAGTCCGTGACGACGCCGCGCGCGCCGACGACGAGCTCGACGAACCCCACCGACTCGACCATGAGCTCGACCATCCGCGCGACGACCCGTTCGAAGGCGTCGGGCGCCTCGTCCTCGGCGAGCGCCGTGAGCTCGGCGAAGTTCTCCTCGAAGACGGCGAACGCGAGGTCCAGGCGGCTCGGGAAGTGGCGGTAGAGCACGCCCTGCCCCACGCCGGCCTCACGGGCGATGGCGCTCAGGGGGACGTTGTACCCCTTGTCGGCGAAGAGCTCGCGTGCCGCCCTGAGCAGCGCGCGCCGGTTGTCGGCGGCCGCCGCAGGACCTCTGTTGCCTCCGCGGGCGGCGAGCGTCATGCTCATGATCATAGGAACCGGACAACTCTGTCCGGTATCTGTCCCACTGGAGGGAGCAGAGATGACCGAATTTGACCAGACCTACGACGTCGTCGTCGTCGGCAGCGGTGCCGCGGGCATGGTGACGGCGCTGGGAGCGGCCGACAAGGGCCTGCGCGTCCTCATCCTCGAGAGCACGGGCGCGTGGGGCGGCAACACCGCGATGTCCGGCGGAGGCATGTGGCTGCCCAACAACCCGCTCATGCGCCGCGACCGTGCAGGGGACTCACGCGAGGAGGCGCTGGAGTACCTCGAGGCGACGATCGGCGACGAGGGCCGCGCGACGAGCCGCGAGCGCAAGGAGGCCTTCGTCGACGGCGTCGCGGACTTCGTCGACACGGCGACGAAGTACGGCATCGAGCTCGTCCGCGCGCCCGACTACGCCGACTACTACCCCGAGCTGCCCGGCGGCAAGATCGGCCGCGGCCTCGAGGTCAAGCCCTTCGACGTCAAGCGCATCGGGGACTGGTGGAAGACCAACCAGTCGCCGATCCCGCTGCCCGCCAAGACCGACGACGTGTGGCTGCTCGGCCGTGCCTGGTCCACCCCGAGCGGTTTCGTCCGCGGCGCCCAGTTCGTCTTCCGCGCCCTCGGCGGCATCGTCACGGGCAAGAAGCTCGCCGGGATCGGCTCCGGCTGGACGGCCGCGTTCCTCGACGTCGTCGTCCAGAAGCTCGGCGCGGACCTGTGGCTGAGCGCCCCGCTCGAGGACCTCGTCATCGAGGACGACCGCGTCGTCGGTGTCCGGACGACGCGCGAGGGCAAGGCGCTGACGATCCGCGCGACGCACGGCGTCATGCTCGCCGCCGGCGGCTTCGACCACAACGTCGAGTGGCGCCGCAAGTACCACGGCATCGACGGCGCCCCCTCCGGCGCCCGCGGCAACCTCGGCGGCGCGATCGACATCGCCGCACGCCACGGAGCGGCGCTCGAGCTCATGGACGACGCCTGGTGGGGAGCCTCGATCGAGGCACTGCCCGGCGGGTCGCCGTCCTTCATCGTGGGCGAGCGGTCCATGCCCTACTCGATCATCGTCGACTCCACCGGCGAACGGATCGCCAACGAGTCCGAGTCCTACGTCGACCTCGGGCACCACATGCTCGAGCACGACAAGGACGGCCCGTACTGGATGGTCACCGACGTCCGGCACGCCCGCCGCTACCTGCGCACCTACGCCTTGGACCCGCGGGCGAACAAGAAGATGCAGGAGGCCGGGATCATGGTCAAGGCCGACACCCTCGAGGAGCTCGCCGAGAAGCTCGGCGTCGACAAGGCCCGCTTCGCCGAGACGATCGTGCGTTTCAACGGCTTCGCGCGCTCCGGCGTCGACGGCGACTTCGGCCGCGGCAACTCGGCCTACGACCGCTACTACAGCGACCCGACCGTGCGCCCCAACCCCAACCTCGGCCCCATCGAGAAGGGCCCCTTCACGGCCTTCAAGCTCGTCGTCGGGGACCTCGGCACCAAGGGTGGTGTGGTGACCGACGCCGACGCGCGGGCGCTGCGCGAGGACGGCTCGGTCATCGAGGGCCTCTACTCAGCGGGCAACAACTCCGCCTCGGTCATGGGGCGCACGTACCCCGGGCCCGGCTCGACCATCGGCCCGGCCGCCGTCTTCGGGATGCGCGCCGCCCGCCACATGGCGAAGGTCGGCGTGCCGACGACGACGGCGACGGCGACGGCGACCACCGTGCGCTAGTCACCCCCACCCTCCGAGGTCGCACGTTTCCGTCAGCGGTCGCCGGTTCTTCCGGCGGGACTCAGGCGAGAACGTGCGACCTCGGCGGCGGGGGAGCGCGCGGCCGGGGTGGTGGTGGGTCGACTCAGCGGAACGGGGACGTGAGGGGAACCTCGGCGTCCGGCTCGTGCGTGATCCGGTTGCGCAGATCCCGGCGGGTGAGCTCGATGACCCACATCCACGCGGCGTGCCCGGCCAGCTCGGAGAGGTGCTCCTCGATCGGCTGGTCCCACAGCGCCGGGATGATGCCGACCGCGGGCATGACCACCCAGTGCCAGGCGATCCAGACGACCAGGCCGTACGCGACGCCCTGCCAGAGCTTGATCCGCGGCCACTTCTCGGCGACGACGCAGTAGATCACCGCGAAGAGGATCGAGAACGCGAAGTGGAGCAGGAAGCTGAACCACGGCAAGGCGTTCTCGTTGAAGTAGTAGACCGCGTGCGTGAGGTCCGACGGGGTGCCGAACAGCTCGGCGAACGCCTGCGGCGGGTTGGTCTCGTTCCGCTCGGGCGTGCGAGGCGGGAACGGCACCTCCCAGCCGAACTTGACGATCGCACCGATGCAGCCGGTGATGATGCCGACCCACACGGCCGTGCCGTACCGGCGTCGGGCCTGATCGGTGACCACGAGACGGGACCTGTGCTCGGTGCTCATCACGCATCCCCCAAGGAGCAGATGTGTCGAGGAGGCAAGGCTAGGTCCGCACGCGCCGGCCCGCACCGGCTGGCGGACCGCCCCGAGCAGTCCGGGGGTCAGGCGAAGGTGATGGCGTGGCGGGCGCGGTGCTCGTCGAGGAGGGCGTCGACGACGCGGGCGGTGCGCAGGGCGCTGACGCCGGTGCTCGGGCAGGTGCCGCGGCCGGTGAGCTCGTCGACGACGCTCTGGATGAGCGGCAGCTGGACGGTCACCGGGTAGGGCGCCTCGATGTGCTGCTCGCCGGCGGCGGTGGTGAGCACGAGCGGCTCCTGGCCGAACGTCGAGAACCGCAGCGTGCCGGTGGACCCGAGGATGCGGACCTCGTCGCGCTCCTCGGCGGTGCCGTAGCTCCACAGCCCGCTGCCGAGCGCGCCGGACTCCAGCTCGAAGGAGGCGCTGACGACGTCCTCGGCGGTCGTCACCCGCCCGAACCTCGCGGCGTACCCGGTGACGCGGGCGACCGGCCCGAGGAGGTGGTCGAGCAGGTCGAGGGTGTGGGAGGCGAGGTCGACGAACAGGCCGCCCCCGGCGACCTCCGGGCGGACCCGCCACGGGACGTCCGCGCCGTCCGCGAGCGCCGACGGCTTGGACGCGTGGACGGCGACGGCGTGGACCTCGCCGATCGCGCCGTCGTCGAGCAGCCGCTTGACGGTGACGAACCGTGGCATCGCGCGGCGGTAGTAGGCGACGAAGACGGGCTGCCCGGCGCGCTCGGCCGCGGCGAGGACGTCCTCGCACTCCGCGGCGGTGCGCGCCATCGGCTTCTCCACGTAGACCGGCTTCCCGGCCTCGAGGACGCGCACGGCGTAGTCGCGGTGGGAGTCCGGCGGGGTCGCGACGTAGACGGCGTCGACCTCCGGGTCCTCGATGAGCGCCTGGGCGTCGTCGTACCAGCGCGGGACGCCGTGGCGCCGGGCGTAGTCGGCCGCCTTCTCACCGTCGCGGCGCATGACGGCGACGAGCGAGGAGCCCTCCGCCTGCTGGAAGCCCGGGCCGCTCTTGGCCTCGGTGACGTCGCCGACCCCGATGATGCCCCATCGCACTGTGTCCACGGGCCGAGGCTATCGTCCGCGCACCCGTGCCGGATCCAGCGCTCGGCGGGCGAGGGGCTGGGTGGGGTCAGAGGTCGGCGACGGCCTTGAAGCTGGCGTCGAGGGCGGCGTGGGTGGCGTCCATGTCCCGCATCGCCACGGCGACGAACAGGCAGTCGACGACGACGAGCTGGGCGATGCGGCTGGCCATCGCCCCGGAGCGGAACGTCGTCTCGCGCGTCGTCGTGATGAGCGCGATGTCGGCCGTCTGCGCCAGCTTGGAGCCCGGGTGGTTGGTGAGCGCGATGGCCGTGACGCCCTGCTCGACCGCGAGCCGCGTCGGGGCGATGACGTCGGGCGTGCTGCCCGAGTGGGAGATGGCGATGACGACGTCGCCCGGCCCGCGCAGCGACAGCGCGGTGAGCGCGGCGTGCCGGTCGTGGTGGCACGTGGCCTGCAGGCCGAGGCGGGAGAGCTTCTGGCACAGGTCGGTCGCGGTGACGCCGCTGGCCGCCACGCCGACGAGGTCGATCCGGCGGGCCCCGACGAGCGCGTCGACGGCGGCCTCGAGCGCCGCGATGTCGAGCATCGCGGTCGTGTCCTCCACGGCGCGCGCGTCGGCGTAGCCGATCTTGGCGACGACCTGCTCGAGGGTGTCGCCCGGGTCGAGCGTGCCGGAGATGGGGCCGCGGGCGGTGCGCCCCTCCTCGATGCCGGCCGCCTTGGCCAGCGCGAGGCGCAGCTGCGGGTAGCCGGAGAAGCCCATGCGCTTGGCGAACCGCACGACGGTGGGCGCGGACGTGCGGCACCGTTCGGCGAGAGCGGTGATCGACTCGCGGGCCACGGAGGTGGGGTCGGCGACGACCGCCTCACCCACCCGTCGCTCGGCGGGGCGAAGCTCGGGCAGCACGGCGCTGATGCGACTCACCAGCGCGGCGCCGTCGGGGGGAGGGCCGGACTCGACCATGACAACCATCCTTCGGGATGAAATTTAGTTCTCATCGATCTTACTACGACGAAACTCCTTGACTTCCCCCCGCCGACGGGGCATCGTCTGCGCCACCAGACTGTCACGACGGGGGCGTTCCAGCCGCACCCGTCCAGCCGGAAGATGCGAGGAGCGGAGCGATGACGCGAGCGGGAGACACCCGGTGGGGGGTCCTCGTCGACTCCCCCACCGAGGAGCGCAACCCGCGCACGGTCGAGATGGACGTCGTCGACACGCTGCAGCTGCTGCGGCTCATCAACGCCGAGGACCAGCTCGTGCCCTACGCCGTCGGGGCGACCCTGCCCGCCCTCGCAGGGCTCGTCGACGCCGCAGCCGAGCGGGTGCGGGCCGGCGGGACGGTCCACTACGTCGGCGCCGGGACGAGCGGCCGGATCGGCGTCGTCGACGCCGCCGAGCTGCTCCCCACCTTCCGCCTGGAGGAGGGCGTGGTCACCGCCCACCTCGCCGGCGGCGCGCCGGCGATCGTGCGCGCCGCGGAGAACGTCGAGGACGACGCCGCCGCCGGGCGCCGCGAGCTCGGGGACGTCGGTGAGGGCGACGTCGTCATCGGCCTCGCCGCCTCCGGGCGCACCCCCTACGTCGCCGGCGCGCTCGAGCACGCCGCCGCGAACGGCGCGTTCACCGCGCTCGTCACGTCCAACCCGCGCTCGGCGCTGCGCGAGCTCGTCGAGGTCGCGATCGTCGTCGACACCGGCCCCGAGGCGCTCACCGGGTCCACCCGGATGAAGTCGGCCACCGCCCAGAAGCTCGTCCTGCACAGCTTCTCGACCGCGCTCATGGTGCGGCTCGGGCGCACGTGGTCCAACCTCATGGTCTCGATGGTCGCCACGAACCAGAAGCTGCGCGCCCGGACCGTGACGATCCTCCACCAGGCCACCGGGCTCGACCGGTCGGTGTGCGAGGAGCTCCTCGAGGAGGCCGACGGCGACCTCAAGGTCGCGCTCGTCATGACCCTCGCGGACGCCGATCCCCCCGGCGCCCGAGCCGCCCTGGAGGACGCCGGTGGCGTCGTCCGGGGTGCAGTGCAGTCCCTGTCCAGCCCCAGCCACAGCACCCCGTCACGAAGGGAACCATGATGCAACGCCGCACCGTCATCGCGACAGCGCTGTCCGCCAGCCTCCTCCTCGCCGCCTGCGCACCGTCCACCGACGCCCCCGACCCGGGCGACGAGGACACCTCCTCCGAGCAGACCGCCGACGGTGGCGAGTGCGCCGAGGAGGTCACCCTGCGGGTGTGGTCCTGGCGCACCGAGGACGCCGACACCTACAACGACGTGATCTTCCCGGCCTTCGAGGAGGCCAACCCCTGCATCTCGGTCGACTTCCAGGCCTTCGTCAACACCGAGTACAACCAGATCCTGCAGACCGGCCTCACCGGCAGCGACGGCCCCGACATCGCGCAGGTCCGCAGCTACGGCCTGCTCCAGCCGCTCGTCGAGGGCGGCAACCTCGTGGCGCTGGACGACATCGTCCCCGAGGTCGCGGAGTTCGACGAGACCATCCTCGCCGGCGCGAAGGGCCGCGAGGACGGCGCCACCTACGGCGTCCCCTTCGCCTCCCAGACCCTGCAGATGTACTACAACACGGCGATCTTCGAGGAGAACGGCCTCGAGGAGCCGACGACGTGGGAGGAGTTCGTCGCCCTCAACGAGTCCCTCGCCGAGGCCGGCGTCACCCCGATGGCCGTCGGCGGGCTCGACGCGTGGATGATGCCGATCGTCCACGACATCCTCGGCTCCGCCCAGTACGGCGGCAGCGAGTTCGAGCAGGCGATCCTCGCCGGTGACACCGAGTTCACCGACCAGGCCTACGTCGACTCCCTCCAGACCGTCGTCGACCTCCAGCAGTACATGCCGGAGAACGTCGTCGGCGTGAGCTACACCGAGTCCCAGGTCCTGTTCACCACCGAGCAGGCAGCGATGTTCCCCGGCGGCTCCTTCGAGCTCGGGTTCTTCCAGGCGGAGAACCCGGAGATGGAGCTCGGCGTCTTCCAGGTCCCGCCGCCCCCGGGCTCCGCGCTCGACCAGGCCGTCACCCCGGCCTACGCGGACGGCAACTGGGGCCTGAGCGCCAACAGCACCCACCAGGAGGAGGCCGAGACCCTCATCCAGTGGCTCGCCACGCAGGAGTTCGGCCAGATGGTCGCCAACGACCTCAAGCAGTTCTCCCCCGTCCCCGGCGTCTCCTTCGACGAGCCGCTCATGCAGGAGATGTGGGACCTGTACCAGGAGAGCCCCGCGCCCTACCTGCAGCTGGTGAACTTCCGCTACGGCGACCCGACGGGCACCGACCTCATCGGCGCCGGTGTCCAGGAGCTCTTCCTCGGCGACAAGGAGCCCGCGCAGGTCGCGCAGGACGTCCAGGCCGGTCTGAGCGAGTGGTTCACCCCGGGCCAGTGACCGCCACAGCCGCGCAGACGGCCCCGGTGGAGCCGGGGCAGCGCCGCCGCCGCACCATGACGGCGGCGCTGCCCACCCGGGTCGCCCTGCTCTTCATCGCCCCCGCGGCGGTCCTCTTCGGGATCTTCGTGCTCTACCCGATGGCCACCGCGGTGACCTACTCGATGTACTCCTGGCGCGGCACCAGCCAGGAGGAGTTCGTCGGGCTGGCGAACTTCGTCCACCTCTTCACGGCCGAGCCGTACCGCAGCTCGGTCCCGCGCGCGTTCGGGCACAACCTGCTGATGTTCGGCGGGGCGATGATCGTGCAGAACTCGGTGGGCCTGTTCTTCGCGGTCATCCTCCACCGCCGCGCGCGCTTCCGGCGCTTCTTCCAGGTGCTGTACACGATGCCGTACCTGGTGAGCCCGCTCGTCGTCGGCTACCTGTGGTCGCTGCTGCTCTCCCCGCTGTTCGGGCCGGTCAACGCCGCGCTCAAGGCGGTGGGCCTGGACTCCCTCGCCCTGCCGTGGCTGGGCACGCCGTCGACGGCGCTGTGGGTGGTCGTCCTCGTCACCGCGTGGCAGTGGGTCGGCTTCCCGCTCCTGCTCTACGGGGCGGCCCTCGGTGGCCTGCCGCAGGAGCTGGACGAGGCCGCGGAGCTCGACGGCGCGTCCGGGCCGCAGCGGTTCTTCGCGATCACGCTGCCGCTGCTCACGCCCATCATCGGCACGGTGAGCGTCCTGACGTTCATCTTCACGATGGAGGCCTTCCCGATCCCCTACGCCCTCGGCGGGTCGACGGGCAGCCCGGCCGGCGCGACCGACGTGCTCTCGCTCGTCTTCTACCGCACGGCCTTCGAGTCCGGGTCCTCGAACGCCATCGGGACGTCGTCGGCGATCGCAATCCTCCTGTTCCTGTTCATCTTCGGCCTGTCCACCGTCTTCACCCGGTGGTTCCGTCGCACGGAGAGGAAGATCCTCGGATGAGCGCCGCCCTCCCGACGACGCAGCAGCCCGGTTCGCCCGACCTCCCGCCCGTCATCTCCGACCCGACGCTCCGGCCGAACCGGCCGGGGCGCCGGGACCGGGGCTGGGCCGCGGCGGCGACGAGCGCGGCGCTGTGGATCTACGCGGCGGTCGCGACCGTCCCGCTGCTCATCATGCTGCTCAACTCCCTGCGCACGAACCGGGAGCTGGCCACCGAGCCGCTCGGGGTGCCGCTGCGGCCGGACTTCACCAGCTACCAGCGGGCGTGGATCGAGGCGTCGTTCTCGACGTACTTCATGAACTCGATCATCGTCACCGTCACCTCGGTGGTGATCGCGACGGCGGTCTCCCTGCTCGCGGCCTACGCGCTGGCCCGGGCGAAGGGCCGGATCATGTCGGTCGTCGAGGCGATCTTCATCTCCGGGCTGATGATGCCGGTCTTCCTCATGATCGTGCCGATCTTCTACCTGCTGGACTCCTTCGGGCTCATCAGCACCAGGCTCGGTCTCGTCATGGTCTACGCGGCGGTGAGCATCCCGTTCTCGGTGTTCGTCCTCACGACGTTCTTCCGGCAGCTGCCGGGTGAGCTGGAGGAGGCGGCGCGGCTCGACGGCGCCGGCCCGTTCCGGATGTTCTGGTCGGTCATGGCCCCGCTCGTGCGCCCGGCCATCGCCACCGTCATCGTCTTCCGGTTCGTGCCGATCTGGAACGACTTCTTCTACCCGCTCATCCTCATCCGCAACCGGGAGAACTACACCCTCCCGGTCGGGCTGACGACGTTCTTCGGGGAGTACCAGACCGACTGGTCCACGCTCTTCGCCGGGCTCGTCATCGCCACGCTGCCGCTCATCCTCCTGTTCCTCGTCGCGACGAGGCAGATCATCGCCGGCCTCACGTCGGGGATGGGAAAGTAGCGGCGTGAGCGCCGTCCTCGCCGTCGACCTCGGCGGCTCCGGCTCCCGCGCTCGCCTCACCGGCCCGGGCGGGGCGCGGGAGACCGCCGGGGACCGGCTGCGGGTGGACGCGCGCGGGCTCGTCGCCGCCCCGCTCGTCGCCGCGCTCGTCGCCGACCTGGCCCTGCGCCCGGGGGACGTCGCGGCGGTGGCCGTGGGCTCCAGCGGTCTCCTCACCCTCGCCGACGGCCCGCAGGTGGTGCTCGACGCCGTCCGCGCCGCCCTCGGCGACGTCCCGACCGTCGTCGCCTCCGACGCCGTCACCTCCGCGGTGGGCGCGCTCGGGGGCCGGGCGGGGGCCGTCGTCCTCACCGGCACCGGCTCGACCGCGCTGGGCACCGACCTCGCCGGGTGCTGGCGCAAGGTCGACGGCTGGGGTCACGTCCTGGGGGACGCCGGCTCCGGCTCGTGGATCGGGATGCGGGCGCTGGAGGCGGCGCTCGAGCAGCACGATGGGCGCCGCTCGGACGCCGGCGGCCTGCTCGCCGCCGCGGTGGCCCGGCTCGGTGAGCCGGAGTCCTGGCCGCGGCAGATCTACACGCGCGAGGACCGGGCTGGGGTGCTCGCCTCCGTCGTGCCCGACGTCGTCGCCCTCGCGGGGCAGGACGAGGACGTGGCCGTCGCGATCCTGCGCCGCGCCGGGCACGAGCTCGCCCGCAGCCTCACCGCGGCGCTGCGCCCCCCGGTGCCGCCGCTCGCCTCGTGGACCGGCGGGATCTTCGGGTCGCGGGTGGTGCTCGAGACGATGCGCGAGGCGCTGGCCGAGGCACGGCCCGACGTCGTCCTCGAGCCCCCGCGCGGCACGTCGCTCGACGGTGCCGAGCTCCTCGCCCGCCGCTGGCTGGCCGGGGACCTCACCCCGGCCGAGCCGCTGCTCACCGTCCACTGAGCGCGCGCGGGGTGGTAGGTAGCCCGACTGTGCGCCCTCAAGGCCCACCGTGCGCCCGCTCCACCGGGCGCACGGACGCAGCAACGGGGCCGCGGTCCAGCAGTGGGCGCACAGTGAGGGGCGTGCGGCGCGCCCGCCCGGGGAGGTAGGTGTCCGGACACGTCAGACTGCCCCGCGACATGGGGCAGCCTGACGTGTCGCGGAGCCTCTTCCTGCCGTCGGTGGGGAGGCTCGGCCGACGAGGTCGCAGAACCAGCGGGCCTCAGTCGGCGAAGATCTTGCCGACCGGCTCGCGCTTCTCGGCCTGGAAGCGGTCCTCGGTGCGGCCGTAGGCCCAGTAGCCCGACAGCGAGACCTGCGAGCGCTCGAGCCCGCGCTGGGTGAAGAACACCTCGCGCAGCGCCTTCATCGCCTCGCGCTCCCCGTGGGCGAACACCTGGACCCGCCCCTGCGGCCAGTCGTACCCGGCGACCGCCTCGGGCAGCACCCGGGACGTCCCCGGGGCCGCGGGCGCCCGGTGCAGCCACCGCACCTCGACGCAGGCGGGCGCGCGCAGCGGCAGCTCGTCCTGCGGCCCGCCGACCTCGATGAACGCCACTCCCCGCGCGTCGTCGGGCAGCGCCTCCAGGGCGGCCGCGATCGCCGGGAGCGCCGACTCGTCCCCCGCGAGGAGGTGCCAGTCCGCCGTCGGGTCGGGGCGGTAGGCGCCGCCCGGCCCGGAGAGCACGACCCGCTCCCCCGGCTGCGCGCGTGCCGCCCAGGGCCCCGCGAGGCCCTCGTCGCCGTGGACGACGACGTCGATCGCCAGCCAGCCCGCGGCCGTGTCGAGCGCGCGGACCGTGTAGGTGCGGGTGACCGGCAGGTCCTCGGGCGCGAGCCGCTCGCGCAGCTCGGCGACGTCGTAGGGCGGCTCGAGACCGAGCTCCGGGCGCACGAAGTAGAGCTTGACGTACCGGTCGGTGCACTCGTTGTCGGTGAAGGACGCGAGGCCGGGCCCGCCGAGGTAGAGCCGCACCATCGAGGGCGTGAGGGTCTCCCTGCGGAGCACCTCGAGGACGGTCTGCGGACGCCGACGACGGACGGGGCGCTCGGTCACAGGGCTCCTTCTCGGGTCGCGGGATGCGCCGTCCACTGTACGTCCAGTGGGCGTGCCGCCCGCCTCACGCCCGGCCGGCGGCCGGTCGGGTGCCCTCCTCGAGCAGCTCGAGGACGTGCCGGTAGGGACGGCCGGTGGCCGCCGTCATCCCCATCTCGCAGGTGCGGTTGGACGAGGCGTAGGCGTCGAACGGCCCCGCGGCGCGCTCGGCGGCGGCGATCTCGGCAGCCTCCCGCTCGGTGGCCCCTGCTGGCAGCTCGGGGTGGAGCATCCCGCGGTCCCCCGCCGTCCCGCAGCACCCCCACTCCGCGGGGACGGTGACCTCCCGGGCCACGGCGCCGGCGACGGCGGTGAGGTCCTCGACCGCGCCGAGGTGGACGGTGGAGCACGTCGGGTGGACCACGAGCCGGTCGAGCAGCGCGCCCGCGGGCACGTCGAACCGGTCGAGGAGGACCTCGCGGGTGTAGGTGACGGCGTCGACGACGCGCACCCGCGCCCACCGCTGGGCCGCCGGTCCGGTGAGCCGCTTGCCGATCGAGGCGAGGCCGTGGGTGCAGCTCGCGGCGTCGCACACGAGCGGCAGGCGTCCGCCGTCGGTGAGCTCCCACACCGAGTCCGCGACCCGCCCGGCCATGAGGACCGCGCCGTCGACCAGGCCCTTGGACTCCCAGACCGTCCCGCAGCACAGCCCGTCGATCCCCTCGGGCACCGCGAGCCGCACCCCCGCCCGCTCGCACAGCGCGGCGAACGCCGCCCCGGCGCCGAGCGTGCCGTCCCCCTCGGGAGCGAAGAGCGAGCCGATGCACGCGGGGAAGAACACGGCGTCGTGGGTCCCGGGCGCGACCGGGCCGACCATCCGGCTGCGCGGGCTGCCCGGGCCGGGCAGGGAGCCGTCGACGTGCGGGAGGAGGTCGCGCCCACGCTCCCCGACGACGGCGCGCACCGCCGTCGTCGCCGCCGACAGGACCGGCCCGGGGACGTGGTCGGCGACGGCGAGACCGGCGCGCAGCGTCGTCGTCGCGGTGCCCCACGCCCCGGCCAGGCGCCGCCCGACCGCCTGGGCGAGCGGCCCGTTGGCCGCGGCGCGGCGCTGCTTCATCACCGCGCCGGTGTCGATGTCGACCGGGCAGGAGACGCGGCACAGCGAGTCAGCGGCACACGTCTGGACGGCGGCGTAGTCGTAGGCGTCCTCGAGCTCGGCCCGCCGCTCGGGACCGGAGTCGGCGGCCTCGCGCAGGAGGGCGATGCGCTGGCGGGGCGTCGTCGTCGTGTGGCGGGAGGGGCAGGCGGGCTCGCAGAAGCCGCACTCGACGCACCGGTCGAGCTCGGGGTGGACCTGCGCGGGGCGCTTGAGGTCGCGCAGGTGGATGGTCGGGTCGTCGCTGATGACGACGCCGGGGGCGAGCACGCCGCGCGGGTCGCACAGCCGCTTGATCTCGCGCATGACCTCGTAGAGCTCCGCGCCGTACTGGCGGCGCACGAACGGGGCCATCATCCGGCCGGTGCCGTGCTCGGCCTTGAGCGAGCCGCCGGCGTCGAGCACGAGCCCGGCGAGCTCCTCGCTGAACGCGGCGTAGGCGTCGCGGGCCCGCGGGTCGCCGAGGTCGGGGTTGACCATGAAGTGGAGGTTGGCGTCCTTGGCGTGGCCGAACGTCACGGCGTCGTCGTAGCCGTACCGGGCGAGCAGACCCTCCAGGGCACGCACCGTGTCGGTGAGGGCGGGCCCGGGGACGACGACGTCCTCGAGCATGGCCGTCGTGCCGGTCGGGCGGGCGCCGGCGACGGCCGCGTACAGGCCCTTGCGCACCTGCCACATCGCCGCCCGCGCGCGGGGGTCGGTGGTGAGCGGCGTCGCCGCGGCCGGGGACAGGCCGGCGAGCAGCGGCTCGGCGCCGGCGGCGAGCTCGGCGAGGCCGTCCGCCGTCGCGTGCTGGAGCTCGACGAGCAGGGCGGTGTGCCGGTCGACGGCGAGCTCACGCAGGACGGGGTCGGCGCGAGGGTCGCGCTGGGCCACCCGCAGCGCCGCGGCGTCCATGAGCTCGACGGAGACGGCGGAGGTCGCGATGACCGTCGGCAGCGCGGCGGTCGCGGCGCCGATGGAGTCGAGCACGAGCAGCGCCGTCGCCGCGTGCGGCAGGACGGGCACGGTGCGCAGGGTGACCTCGGCGAGGTAGGCGAGGGTGCCCTCCGAGCCGACGAGCAGGTGGGCGAGGATGTCGACGGCGGAGTCGTGGTCGAGCAGCGCGTTGATCCCGTAGCCCATGGTGTTCTTCATCGAGAACTGGTGCTCGACGGCGCGGCGCAGGTCGGGCCGCGAGCGCACGTGGTCGCGCAGGCGGAGCAGGCCGGCGTGCAGCTCGGGCTCGCGCGCGGCGAGCAGCGCGTCGGCGGCCGGGGCGGCGGTGTCCACGACCGTGCCGCTGGGCAGCGCGAGGACCACCGAGTCCAGCGTGCGGTAGGCCGTCGCGGCGGTGCCCGAGGTCATCCCCGAGGAGTTGTTGGCGACCACCCCGCCGACGGTGCAGGCGATCTCGCTCGCCGGGTCGGGGCCCAGGCGCCGGCCGTGGCGGGCGAGGGCGGCGTTGACCCGCCGCAGGACCGCGCCCGGGCGGCAGCGCACGCGGGCGCCGTCGTCGAGCACCTCGACGTCCTGCTGGTGGCGGCGGACGTCGACGAGGACGCCGTCCGTGACGGCCTGGCCGGACAGGCTCGTGCCGCCCGCGCGGAAGGTGAGCGGCACGGGCGGGGTCGCCCGGCCGGCGGCGGCCATGACGGCCGCGACCTGCTCGACCGACGTCGCGGTGACGACGGCCTGCGGGCGCAGGAGGTAGTGGGAGGCGTCGTGGGCGAGGCGCGCGCGGTCGACCTCCCGGGTGCTCAGCCCGCCCGCGCCGGCGGCCGCGGCGAGCGGGGCGAGGTGCGGCGTCTTCGTCACGGCGTCAGTCTCTCGTAGCGGCCCGCGCAGAACCCCGCTCTCGCGCGGAAGTCGGCTGTCGCGCGGAAGTCGGCTGTCGCGGGAGGGGGCCAGGGGGCGGTCCGCTGGGGTCGGGGGCGGGCAGGGTGTGGGTGTGGTGTGTGGGGCGGGCAGGGTGTGGGTGTGTGGGGCGGGCCCGGGCCGGGTCGGCCCGGGCCCGCCTCTGCTCACAGGCGGTCGCGCAGGCGGTCGACCCGCTGAAGCAGGTCGGCGCCTGCCTCCTCGGTCACCGTGTCGCGGCGGCTCGGGCTCTGGAGGTGGCGGACGAACCGGTCGAGGGCCTGCTCGGCCTGCCGGGTCTTGCCGGACGCGAGGTGCCGCTCGGCCTGGTCCAGGGCCTGGGTGAGCTGGCCGACGACCGGCCCGGCCACCGCGCCGGCGGCGACGTGCCGGTCGAGCGCGGAGCGGATGCCGTCGACGGACACCTCGTAGAGGCGGTAGTCGTCGGCGAGCGCGTCGAAGGCCGCGAGCTCCTCGGCCCAGCCGGCGATGATCTCGTCGGGGTCGACGCCCGCCTCGAGCTGGAGACGCACGTCCTTGTCACCGGTGAGCCGGTCGATCCAGCACGTGTCGGCCTCGGTCTCGCAGCGCTGGTTGGGGTAGATCGTCCCCTCGCGCCAGTCGACCTCGGGGGTGTCGTAGAACGCCTGGAGGACGTGCAGGCCGGTGCGCACCGGGACGTAGGAGGCCGGGTCCGTGATGTGGACCTCGACGCCGCCGGAGAGACGCCCGCCCTGTTTCTGCCCGGCGGCCGGGTTGGCGAACATCGGCCGGAAGTGGACGCCCTCGAGGCCGCGGGAGTTGAGGTCCTCGGCGAGCGCGTACGCCTCGACCTCGTCCAGGTCCCCGTGCCCGATCCACAGGAACGGCTTGGTCGTGCCGCGACCCTCCGAGGCGTCGAGCGACTCGATGAGGCCGGTGCCGGCGTAGGCCCACGCCGTCTCGAGCGTGGGGATGTTCGGGGAGGGCAGCACCCACTCCAGGCCGTAGCCGTCGACGAAGTCGTCGGGGTCGTAGCCCTCCATCTGCACGACGTGGAAGTTCTCCACCGGCTCCTCGAGGAACTCGCCGTTGAACAGGGCGGCGAGCTCACCGACGGTGAGGCCGTGCTGCATGGGGATCTCGCGCAGCCCGACGAAGGAGGAGACCGACGGGTCGAGGACCGGCCCGTCCATCCGGTCGCCGAGGGGGTTCGGCCGGTCGAGGACGACGAAGTCCTTGCCGAACTCCGCCGCGGCGTCCATCGCGTAGTACATCGTCCAGATGTAGGTGTAGAAGCGGGCGCCGATGTCCTGGATGTCGAAGAGCAGGACGTCGACGTCCGCGAGCATCTCGGCGGTGGGCCGCTGGGTGGCGCCGTAGAGGGACCACACGGTGAGGCCGGTGCGCGGGTCCTCGTAGTTGGGGACCTGGGCGCCGGCGGGTGCGCCGCCGAGGATGCCGTGCTCCGGCGCGTAGAGGGCGGTGAGCTCGTAGCCGCCCTCCTCCTGGTGCTCGACGAGGAGGTCCATCGTGTGGGTGAGCTCGCTGTCCACGCCGGTGGGGTTGGTGATGAGACCGACGCGCTTGCCCTCGAGCAGGTCGAGCTGGTCCTCGAGGAGGACCTCGACGCCGAGCTCGACGGTCGGTCCGTCGGGTTCCGGGGAGTCACCGTGGCCGGGTCCGCCCGGTCCGCGGTCGGCTCCGGTGGTGCTGCCGACGCCGAGCGTCAGCGCCCCGGACAGGGCGATCGCGAGGGCGACGCCGGCCCGGGAGGGCTTTCGTAGGGTCATGACCTTCACTCCTTCGTTGGGGTGGGTAGGACAGGCGCCGAGGCGGCGGCGGGCGTGAGTCCCGCGAGCAGGAGCCCGGCGGCGGCTGTCGTGGCCAGTCGGCGGCGTGTGCGCATACGGATGATCCCCTCCATCACTCCGGCGTGGCGTGGGTCACGCTAGGGCTGCCGCGCAGGTGGTGTCAATCCTTACCCCGTAGCGCCAGCTGTACAGAACTCCTTTACACACACCCTTCATGGGCCGGCGAGGACTTCCCCTGGTCCGTCCCGCGAAAAGGTCAGCGGAGAGTCAGGATCAGCCGGTACGCTTTACCGGATCCGATCCCAGGAGGATGCATGTCCCGCCGGGCGCACGCCTGCGCCGTCGCGGCCGCCGCGCTGGCGTTCGCCATGGCGGGATGCGGCGAGCCGCCGGGGGAGGACTCCGCCCACCTCGCCTCCGCGGGCCTGTCGACCGTGACGTTCCGGCTGTGGGACGAGGCCGCCGCGGACGCCTACCGCGAGTCCTTCGACGCGTTCAACGCCATCCACCCCGGCGTCCACGTCGACGTCGAGGTCGTCCCCCACGACGCCTACGCCGAGGCCGCCGCCTCCGACCTCGCGGCGGGCACGATGGCCGACATCTTCTGGACGACGAGCGAGGACGTCGCCGCCGAGGCCGGCTCCGGTCACCTCCTGCCCCTCGGCGAGGTGATCGGCGAGGACCAGGAGACGTGGGCCCCGGAGCTGGCCGAGCCCTACGCGGCGGACGGGGAGCTGTGGGCGGTGCCCCAGCTGTGGGACGCGACCGTCCTGTTCTACAACACCGAGCTCGTCGAGCGGTCGGGCGTGGACCCGGCGGCGCTCACCTGGGACCCGGCCGCCGTCGAGGAGGACGTCCTCGTCGCGACCTCCGCCCCCGCGTCCAGCTCCGAGCCCGCGCCGGAGACGGCGCAGGAGACCGCCCCCACGGACGACACGCTGCGCGCGGCGGTGCGCGCACTGACCCGCGACTCCTCCGGCCGGAGCGCGACGGAGGAGGGCTTCGACCCCGCCGCCGTCGCCGAGTACGGCTACAACACCGACCTCACCTCCCCGGCCGTCTGGCTGCCGTTCCTCGCCCAGCTCGGGGCCCGTTCGGAGGGGCCGCAGGACCTCGTGCTCGACGGCCCCGCGGGCCGGGCGACGTTCTCCTACCTCGCCGCACTGCCCGACGAGGGCGCCCGGGCGGCGGACGTCACCGCCCGCCAGCTCTTCACCGGCGGGCGACTCGCGCTGTACCAGTCGACCTCCGCAGACCTGCCCCACCTGCAGAGCCACGCCCAGGCCGAGTGGGGCCTCGCCCCGGTCCCTGCCGGACCCGAGGGCGCGGCCACCGTCGTCGACGGCGTCGGGGCCGCGGCCAACGCGGCGAGCGAGCAGCCGGAGGCCACCGCCCAGGTGCTGCAGTGGCTCGCCTCGAGCAACGGGCAGTCCGCCCTCGCCGGCCACGGCGTGGGCATCCCGGCCGCCGCAGGGGCGCAGGACCTGTACCGGGAGGCTTGGGCGCTGCGGGGCGTGGACGTCTCCGCCGCGCTCGACGTCCCCGCCGTCAGCGCGCCCACCGGCCCACGGGTGGCCGACGCCCTCGAGGCCGTCCGTCCACTCCTCGCCCGCCTGTTCCGCGGCGAGATCCCCACGCAGGAGGCCCTCACGGCCGCCCAGACCACCGCCCTGGCGATCCTCAGCCCCTGAGGAGAAAACCCGGTGACACCCCCGCCGCCCGGGCGTACCGTCGTCGGTACACGTGGAAGGAGGTGGTCCAGAAGATGAGCAACGCATGGACACGTGAGGTGGCTGTCCGCTAGCCGTCCGACGGACGGACCTGTCGGTCCCACCGCCGAACGGCGGCGAGATCCCGGCAGTCACCGGCACCCGCGGGAGCCGTGGCATCGTCCACCACGGCACCCTGGCCAAGACCAGGAGCCCGCGGGTGCTCCCACGCCCTGGCAGGCTAGGGGCATGGACCTTCGCATCTTCGTCGAGCCCCAGCAGGGGGCCACCTACGGTGACCAGCTCGCCCTCGCGCAGCGCGCCGAGCAGCTCGGCTTCTCCGGCTTCTTCCGCTCCGACCACTACCTGCGCATGGGCGCCGGTGACCCGCTGCCCGGCCCCACCGACGCGTGGACCACGCTCGCCGGCCTCGCCCGCGAGACCTCGACGATCCGCCTCGGCACCCTCGTCTCCTCCGCGACCTTCCGCCTGCCTGGCGTGCTCGCCATCCAGGTGGCCCAGGTCGACGAGATGTCCGGCGGGCGGGTCGAGCTCGGCCTGGGCGCCGGGTGGTTCGCCGAGGAGCACGCCGCCTACGGCATCCCCTTCCCCGACAAGCGCTTCGGCCTGCTCACCGAGCAGCTCGAGATCGTCACCGGGCTGTGGGCCACCCCGGTCGGGGAGACCTTCAGCCACTCCGGTGAGCACTACCAGCTCACCGACTCCCCCGCCCTGCCCAAGCCGGTGCAGAGCCCGCTGCCCGTCGTCGTCGGCGGCAACGGACCCCGCCGGACGCCGCGCCTGGCCGCCCGGTTCGCGGCCGAGTACAACCAGTCCTTCCCGGAGAAGGCCGCCGTCGCCGCCCAGCGCGACCGGGTCCGCGCCGCCTGCGAGGAGGTCGGCCGCGACCCCGACGAGCTCGTCTACTCCGCCGCGTTCGTCGCGTGCGTGGGCCGTGACGACGCCGAGGTCGCCCGCCGGGCCGCCGTCATCGGCCGCGACCCCGAGGAGCTGCGCCGCAACGGCCTGGCCGGCACGCCCCAGGAGGTCCTCGACGGTCTCGCCGCGCTCCGCGAGCAGGGCATCACCCGCGTCTACCTCCAGTGCCTGGACCTCGGCGACCTCGAGCACCTCGACCTCGTCGCGAGCGAGGTCATGGCCCACCTCCCCGCCTCGGCATGACGGACGACGACGGCGCGCGCCGACCCCTGCGCACCGGCCTGCACCTGGGCTACTGGTCCGCCGGGCCGCCGGAGGGGGCGGCGCGCGCCGTCGAGCTCGCCGACGCGGCGGGCGTGGACTCGGTGTGGACCGCCGAGGCCTACGGGTCCGACGCGCTCACGCCGCTCGCGTGGTGGGGCGCCCGGACCTCCCGGGTACGCCTCGGCACCGGCATCGCCCAGATCTCGGCACGCACGCCCACGGCGACGGCGATGGCCGCCCTCACCCTCGACCACCTCTCCGGCGGGCGCTTCGTGCTCGGGCTCGGCGCCTCCGGCCCGCAGGTCGTCGAGGGCTGGTACGGCCGGCCCTACCCGCGGCCGCTGGAGCGCACCCGCGAGTACGTCGACGTCGTGCGCCAGGTGCTCCGGCGCGAGGCGCCCGTGCACCTCGAGGGCCGTCAGGTGCGCCTCCCGCTCACCGGGGAGGGGACGACCGGGGAGGGCAAGGCGCTGCGCCCCACGGTCCACCCGCTGCGCGCGGACCTGCCCATCCACCTCGCGGCCCAAGGGCCGAGGAACGTCGCGCTGGCCGCGGAGATCGCCGACGGCTGGCTGCCCGCGTTCCTCTCCCCCCGGCTCGACGGCTGGGCGCGCGAGCAGCTCGCCGCGGGCTTCGCCCGACGCGACCCCCGGCTCGCGCCGGCCGACCGGTTCGAGGTCAACGTCAGCCTGCCGCTGGCGGTGGGCGCCGACGTCGAGGCGGCGGCGGACCTGCTGCGCCCGCACCTCGCGCTGTACGTCGGCGGGATGGGCTCGGAGCGCTCGAACTTCCACCGCGAGGCGGTCGAGCGGCTCGGTCACGACGCCGCGTGCGCGCAGATCGCCCGGCTGTGGGCCGCCGGGGACCGGGAGGGAGCGGCACGCGCGGTGCCGACCGAGCTCGTCCTCGACGTCGCCCTGGCGGGGCGGCCCGACCAGGTCCGCGCCCAGCTGCGCGCCTGGGAGGGGACGGTGGCCACCGGTGTCCTCCTCCAGCTGCCGCCCGCGGCCGTCCCCGCGGCCCTGGAGGCGCTGCGGCCCTGAGTCCCGCGTCCTCGCGTCACGGACCGCTTATGCTCAGCGCGAGCGTAAGGGTGTAGGGTGACGCGGTCCGCCTCCCACGGCGAAAGAGAGCACCTCGATGGCCGAGCACACCCAGACCGCCTCGCTCACCCGGGCCCAGCGCCTGGACCGGCTTCCCTTCACCCGCCCGCACCGCCGGCTCCTCGGCGGCTCCGGCATCGGCTGGGCGCTGGACGCCATGGACGTCGGTCTCATCTCCTTCGTCATCGCGGCGCTGGGCGTGGAGTGGGGCCTCAGCGACGGTCAGCGGTCGTGGATCGTCTCGGCGGGCTTCGTCGGCATGGCGATCGGTGCGAGCGTCGGCGGGCTGCTCGCCGACCGCATCGGCCGCCGGCAGGTCTTCGCCCTCACCCTCCTCGTCTACGGCCTGGCCACCGGCGCGTCGGCCCTCGCCACCGGGCTGGTCGCGCTCATCGTCCTGCGCTTCGTCGTCGGCCTGGGGCTGGGCGCCGAGCTGCCCGTCGCCTCGACGCTCGTCAGCGAGTACGCCCCGAAGAGCATCCGCGGCCGGGTCGTCGTCATCCTCGAGGCCTTCTGGGCGGTCGGGTGGATCGCCGCGGCCCTCATCGGCTACTTCGTCGTGCCCGGTGAGAACGGGTGGCGCTGGGCGTTCGTCATCGGCATGGTCCCGGCGTTCTACGCGCTCTACGTGCGGCTGCACCTGCCGGAGTCCGTGCGCTTCCTCGAGCGCAAGGGCCGTGTCGAGGAGGCCGAGGCCGCGGTCCGGACCTACGAGGAGGCCGCCGGGATCGAGCCCGTGCCCTCCCCCGGCGTCGTCGAGGAGTCCGCCCCGCCGCGCTGGCGCACGCTGTGGGCACCGCGCTTCCGCCGGCGCACCGCGGCCCTGTGGGTCGTGTGGTTCGGGGTGAACTTCGCCTACTACGGCGCGTTCATCTGGCTGCCGTCCCTGCTCGTCGCCCAGGGCTTCTCCCTGGTCAAGTCCTTCGAGTACACACTGATCATCACCCTCGCCCAGCTCCCCGGCTACGCCCTCGCGGCGTTCCTCATCGAGAAGTGGGGCCGCCGGGCGACCCTCGCCGCCTTCCTCGCCGGCTCGGCGGTGGCGGCGCTGCTCTTCGGCCAGGCGACCACCGTCCCGGCGATCATCGCCGCCGGCATGGCACTGTCCGCGTTCAACCTCGGGGCGTGGGGGGCGCTGTACGCGGTGAGCCCGGAGGTCTACCCGACGGCGCTGCGGGGAACCGGCTCCGGCTCCGCCGCCGCCTTCGGCCGGCTCGCCTCGATCATCGCGCCGCTCGCCGTGCCGTGGCTCGTCGGCCGCGGCGGCAGCTCGGTCGCCTTCCTCGCCTTCGGGATCGCGTTCGTCGTCGCCATGGTCGGTGCCCTCTTCCTGCCCGAGCTCAAGGGCGCCGCCCTCGAGGAGGAGTAGGGGTCGCCCGCTACTCTCCCGCCAGCTGCGCCTGCGCGGCGGCCCGGTGCTCCTCACGGCCCGTCGTCAACGCGAACAGGCCGTAGCCCACCGGACCGGCCGCCATGAGCGCAGCGCACCGCTCCTCCAGCCGCGGCCAGTCCCGGCCGCCCGCCTCCGCGTAGGCGGCGACGGTCGCGGCGAACGCCTCGGGCGGCGCGAAGGCGTGCTGGTACATGAAGTCCCGCGCCGGGTCGTCCACCCGGGCCGTCGTCCAGTCCAGGACGCCCGAGACGGCGTCGTCGTCCTCGATGAGAACGTGTGCCGGGTAGAGCTCGCCATGGGTGAAGACGGTCTCCTCGGGCCACAGCCCGTCGTCCTCGAGCCAGGCATCCAGCCGACGACGCAGCTCGAGGTGGACCTCGAACTCAGCCGCGACCCTGTCGATGTCCTCGGCCCAGCGTTCGCGGACCTCCGCCGGGCTGCGGACCTCCACACCCACCCCCTCCGCCTCGTCCACCGGGGCGGCGTGCAGCGCGGCGAGCAGGCGGCCGAGCTCGGCGGCGTACTGCTCGGATCCCGGGTCGAGGTGCCACACGACGTCCTCACCCTGGATCGTCAGGCCGGGCCGGCCGGGCAGCAGCGGGTAGGCGACGAGGTCGGGGGCCACGACGTGCCAGTCGGGCACGGCCACGGGCAGGTGGCGCGAGGCGAAGGCGAGGATCGCCTGCTCCTGCTCGACGGCCGCCTGGACGTCCGGGCGACGCGGAACCCGCAGCACCCACTCCCGCCCGTGGACGTCGTGGGCGTAGGCCACGTGGAAGTCGAGGCCGGCGTCGTTGTGCCGCAGGGTGCGCGGCCGCAGCTGCAGGCCGTGGGCCGCGGCCCGGGCGAGTAGGTCGGCGTCACCCGTCATGGAGAAGACTCTCCCAGGGGGCAGGTCGTACCGCACCCGTTGCCGGTCGTGCCACTTCCTCTCACCGGCGCGTCCGTGCCCGGAGCGCGGCGCTCACCCCGCGCCGGCGGACTCCGCGAGAGGGCCGCTGAGCCACGCGGTGACCTCGCGGGGCGACCTGAGGCGGACGACGGGCAGGTGCGGGAGCTGCTGGGCGGCCGCCGTGACCCGTGCCCGGTTCCCTGCCCTGTGCGTGACTGCCCATCGCACGACGTGCTCCCGGTCGGTGAGAACGGTGTGCAGCGGCGGCTCGACGTTCCCGTTCCACAGCACCTCGCGCCTCACCCGCCGGCGCACCGTGCGGCGCACGAGCCGCGGCAGCGTCACCGTGGCGAACGGCAGGTCGAGCCAGACGAGGAGGTCGGCACGCTCGAGGAGCAGCGGGCGGGCGGCCGCGTACTGCCACTCGGTGGTCCACGTCTCGCGCGCCGCCAGCGCGCGGACCTCGTCGCAGAACTCCGCCCGCGGCACCCAGCCGGGACCGTGGAACAGGGAGTCCAGCTCGGTGTGGGGCGCGTCGAGCACCGCGGCCACGTCGCGGGCGACGGTCGTCTTGCCCGAGCCGGAGACGCCCGCGACGAGCACCCGCTGCGGCCGCCCGGGCAGCCGTGCGTCGAAGGGGAGCACGGCGGCATGCTACGCGCCGGCACCCGGCCACGACGCAGCCCGCGTCGCCCCCGGGCGGGTCCGGCGCGGTGGAGGCAGCCGCGCCGGACCGGCCGGTCAGTGGGCCGTGTCCCCCGCCATGAGCTCGGCGAAGTACTTCCCGACCCGCTCGTCGGCCCAGCTCCAGGCGTCCTCACCGCGCATGACGACGTCGGAACCGCCGTCGCAGTAGATCGTCTGGCCCGCGCAGTGGGAGTTCTCCACCGAGGTGAGCCAGATGCACAGGTTGGCGATGGACTCCGGCGGCTGGTGGTAGTTCAGCGGCATCGGGACGACGGCGTCGAGGAAGGCGACGGACTCCGGGGTCGCGCGCAGCTCCTCGGTCATCGGGGTCTTGACGATGCCCGGCGCCACGGCGTTGAGCGCGATGCCCGCGCCCGCCCACTCCGCAGTCACGGACTGGGCGCGGACCCAGCGGGAGATCGCCCGCTTGGACGACGCGTAGATGAGGCCGCCGGCCCGCGGGTCGGCAGCGAGCTGCTCGGCCATCGCCCGGGCAGTCGCCTCGTCACCCTCGAGCATCGCCTGGACGAGCGGCGGGTAGTTGGGCTGCAGCGAGGACATCGAGCTGACGACGGCGACGCGCGGCGCGGCGGACCGGGCCAGCGTCGGGCGGATCCCCTCGAGGAACTCGGTGACGCCGTAGTAGTTCACCGAGACGGTGAGCGGGCTGACGGCCGAGACACCGGCCGAGGCGATGACGGCGTCGACCGTCCCGCCGGCCGCCTCGACGGCGTCGGCCACGCCCTGGCGACGGCCCTCGGGGGTCGACAGGTCGGCCGTGACCTCGGTCCCCCGGAGGTCCACGCCGACGACGGTCGCGCCTGCCTCACGCAGCAGCCGTGCCGCGGCGGCGCCGATCCCCGATCCTGCTCCGGTGATGACGTAAATACGGGACATGGGACCCTCCTTCGTTGGTGACCCAACTCTTCTCCTGCCGCACCCCGGGAGGTGGGCCCAAGGTCCCGTTCGGAGTCAGGCGCCGACGACAGGGCTGCGCCGCTCGAGCAGCACGATGTCGCGCCAGCTCCCGGCGAACGGCCCGCGCTCCATCCGGGCGATCCGCCGGCGGATGCCGACCTCACGGAAGCCGGCGCCCAGGTGCAGCGCGAGGCTCGGCAGGTTCTCCGGGAACACGGAGGACTGGAGCGTCCAGATCCCCGCCTCCTCCGTCGAGCGGACGAGGGCGTCGAGGAGGAGGCGGCCCACGCCCCGCCCGCGCGCGGCGCCGGCGACGTACACCGAGTCCTCCACCACGCCCGCGTAGGCGGCACGTGTGGAGACCGCGCTCACCGTGGCCCACCCGAGGACGGCGTCGTCGTCGAGGCACACGAACCGGTGGGCGCGCAGCCGGCCCTGGTCGAAGGCCTCCCAGCTCGGGGTGGCCGCCTCGAAGGTGGCCTGGCCGCCGGCGATGCCCTCGGCGTAGATCGCCTCGACCGCCGGCCAGTGCCGGGCGTCCATGGACACCACCCGCAGCGGGGCGGTGTGCATGGTCGGCTCCGGCACCGGGCCGTCGGTCGGGTCGCTCAGAAGTCCCAGTCCTCGTCCTCGGTGTCCACGGCCTTGCCGATGACGTAGCTCGAGCCGGAGCCGGAGAAGAAGTCGTGGTTCTCGTCGGCGTTGGGGCTCAGCGCGGACAGGATCGCCGGGTTGACGTCGGTCTGGTCCTTGGGGAACAGCCCCTCGTAACCGAGGTTCATCAGCGCCTTGTTGGCGTTGTAGCGCAGGAAGGCGTTGACGTCCTGGGTGAGCCCGAGGGGACCGTAGAGGTCCTCGGTGTACTGCTCCTCGTTCTCGTAGAGCTCCAGGAGCAGGTCGAAGGTGTAGTCCTTGAGCTCCTGGCGCCGCTGCGGGGACGCCTTCTCCACGGCCCGCTGGAACTTGTAGCCGATGTAGTACCCGTGGACGGCCTCGTCGCGGATGATGAGGCGGATGAGGTCCGCGGTGTTGGTGAGCTTGGCCCGCGAGGACCAGTACATCGGGGCGTAGAAGCCGGAGTAGAAGAGGAACGACTCGAGCATCGTCGAGGCGACCTTGCGCTTCTCCGGGTCATCACCGCGGTAGTACTCCATGACGATCGCGGCCTTGCGCTGGAGGTTCTCGTTCTCCTCCGACCACGCGAACGCGGCGTCGATCTCCCGGGTGGAGATGAGGGTGGAGAAGATCGAGGAGTAGCTCTTCGCGTGGACCGACTCCATGAAGGCGATGTTCGTGTACACCGCCTCCTCGTGGGGCGTCACGGCGTCGGGGATGAGGCTCACGGCCCCGACGGTGCCCTGGATCGTGTCGAGCAGGGTGAGGCCGGTGAACACCCGGGTCGTCATGGTCTGCTCGGCGGGGCTGAGCGTGTTCCACGACTGGATGTCGTTGGACAGCGGCACCTTCTCCGGCAGCCAGAAGTTGCCGGTGAGGCGGTCCCAGACCTCGACGTCCTTCTCGTCCTCGACCCGGTTCCAGTTGATCGCCTGGACCCGGTCGACGAGCTTGAGCTTCTCCACGGTGTTTCTCGTTCTCTCTTCTGGTGCGACGGGGGTCAGCGGACGCTCAGAGCGTGCAGCTGACGCAGCCCTCGACCTCGGTGCCGGTGAGCGCCATCTGGCGCAGGCGGATGTAGTAGAGCGTCTTGATGCCCTTGCGCCACGCGTAGATCTGCGCCTTGTTGAGGTCGCGGGTGGTCACGGTGTCCTTGAAGAACAGCGTGAGCGACAGGCCCTGGTCCACGTGCTGGGTGGCCGCCGCGTAGGTGTCGATGATCTTCTCGTAGCCGATCTCGTACGCGTCCTCGTAGTACTCGAGGTTGTCGTTCGACATGTAGGGCGCCGGGTAGTAGACGCGCCCGAGCTTGCCCTCCTTGCGGATCTCGATCTTCGACACGATCGGGTGGATCGAGGACGTCGAGTGGTTGATGTAGGAGATCGAGCCGGTGGGCGGCACGGCCTGGAGGTTCTGGTTGTACAGGCCGTGCTCCATGACGGAGGCGGCCAGCGCGCGCCAGTCGTCCTGGGTGGGGATGCGGGTGCCGGAGCTCTCGAAGAGCTCACGCACGCGCTCCGTGCGGGGCTTCCACTCCTGCTCGACGTACTTGGTGAAGAACTCCCCCGTGGCGTACGTCGAGCTCTCGAAGCCGGCGAAGCTGCGGCCGCGCTCGATGGCGATCTTGTTCGACTCGGTGATCGCGTGGAACGCCACCGTGTAGAAGTAGATGTTGGTGAAGTCCACGCCCTCCTCGGACCCGTAGTAGATCCGCTCGCGGGCGAGGAAGCCGTGGAGGTTCATCTGGCCCAGACCGATGGCGTGGGACTCGTTGTTGCCCTTCTCCACCGAGGGGACCGACCGGATGTGGGTCTGGTCGGAGACCGCGGTCAGCGCGCGGACGGCGGTGCCGACCGTGCGGCCGAGGTCCGGGGAGTCCATCGCCCGGGCGATGTTCAGCGAGCCGAGGTTGCAGGAGATGTCCTTGCCGACCTCCTCGTAGGAGAGGTCGTCGTTGAACGTCGACGGCGTGGAGACCTGGAGGATCTCCGAGCACAGGTTGGACATGCTGATCCGGCCGTCGATCGGGTTCGCGGCGTTCACCGTGTCCTCGAACATGACGTACGGGTAGCCGGACTCGAACTGGATCTCGGCGATCGTCTGGAAGAAGTCGCGCGCCTTGATCGACGTCTTCTTGATGCGGTCGTCGGCGACCATCTCGTCGTACTTCTCCGTCACGCTGATCTCGGAGAAGGGCACCCCGTAGACGCGCTCGACGTCGTAGGGGGAGAACAGGTACATGTCCTCGTTGCGCTTGGCGAGCTCGAAGGTGATGTCGGGGACGACGACGCCGAGGGAGAGTGTCTTGATGCGGATCTTCTCGTCCGCGTTCTCCCGCTTGGTGTCGAGGAACCGCATGATGTCGGGGTGGTGGGCGTTGAGGTAGACGGCCCCCGCACCCTGGCGGGCCCCGAGCTGGTTGGCGTAGGAGAAGGAGTCCTCGAGGAGCTTCATCACGGGGATGACGCCGGAGGACTGGTTCTGGATGCGCTTGATCGGCGCACCGGCCTCACGCAGGTTGGTGAGCGAGAGGGCGACGCCGCCGCCGCGCTTGGACAGCTGCAGGGCGGAGTTGATGCCGCGGGCGATGGACTCCATGTTGTCCTCCACGCGCAGGAGGAAGCAGGAGACGAGCTCGCCACGGGAGGCCTTGCCCGCGTTGAGGAAGGTCGGGGTGGCCGGCTGGAAGCGGCCGGTCGCGATCTCCTCGACCATGGCGACGGCGAAGTCCTCGTCGCCGGCCGCGAGGGTGAGGGCGACCATGACGACGCGGTCCTCGAAGCGCTCGAGGTACTTCGTGCCGTCGAACGTCTTCAGCGTGTAGGACGTGTAGTACTTGAAGGCGCCGAGGAAGGAGTCGAAGCGGAAGCCGAGGGAGTCGACGACCTGCCAGATCCGCTCGAGGAACTCGGGGGTGTAGGCGTCGAGGACGGCCTTCTCGTAGTAGCCCTCGTCCACGAGGTAGCGCAGCCGCTCCGCGACGCTGGGGAACGTCACGGTGTTGGGCACCACGTGCTGGCGGAAGTAGGCGTCGATGGCGTGCTTGTCCGCCTCGAACTGGATCCTGCCGTCCGCGTCGTAGAGGTTGAGCATCGCGTTGAGGGCGTGGTAGTCGAGCTCTGGCGACGTGCCCCGCTGCGTCATGCCGATATCAGTGACCGTTGCTGCCAAAACTGTCCCAATCCCTCACGGACGCGGGTGACGTCCTCTGCTGTTCCGAGTAGTTCGAATCTGTACAAGAACGGCACCTCGAGCTTCGCGGCGATGATGTCGCCGGCGATGCAGTAGGCGGAGCCGAAGTTCGTGTTGCCGGCCGCGATCACCGCACGGCACAAGGAGCGGTTGTGCGGGTCGTTGAGGAACTTGATCACCTGCTTGGGCACCGCTCCGCGCCCGTTGCCACCACCGTAGGTGGGGACGACGAGGACGTACTCCTCGTCGACGGTGAGGAAGGGCTCGGTGGGTCGCAGCGGGATGCGCCGCGCATCGAGCCCCAGCCGTTCGATGAACCGGTGCGTGTTCTCGGAGGCCGAGGAGAAGTAGACGAGGATTCCCATGTCACCCCTCGCGTGTCGTTCGTGCGTGCTCCGGGGAGCCCGTGGACTCGGCCGGGTCGCCGGTCGAGGGCGACCCGGCCGAAGCTCAGACGGCGACAGAGGCGGCCTGCGCCGCCAGCGCCTTGATCTTGTCGGGGCGGAAGCCCGACCAGTGGTCGCCGTCCGCGAAGACGACGGGAGCCTGCTGGTAGCCGAGGGCCTTGACCGTCTCGAGCGCCTCGAGGTCGGTGGAGATGTCGACGACGTCGTACTCCAGGCCGTGCTTGGCGAGCGTGCGGTACGTGGCGTCGCACTGGACGCAGGACGGCTTGCTGAAGACGGTGATGCTCATCGGAGCGGCTCTCCCCTCGTTGCGCCTCGCCCGGGTCGGGCGGCTGAACGACAGACATGTAGTTCGGACCTCGGCTGGAAGACCGACACTACACCTAGTGGTCCGGCTTGGGCACTACCCCTAGGTGTTGTGTCGGAGTGTCGTGTTCTCGGCGTGTCATCCACAGCCTCGCGGCCTATCTGTGCACGGTTGTCCGCAGCCTGGGGACAGCCTGTGGAGAGCGCTGTGGCGCGGCGGGACGGCACTGTTCCAGCGTCCCACCGAGCACTGACATCGCCCCCGTGGGCGGCCGGCGGCGGGGGTGTGGACAGGGCGCGCGGCGTGTCGTCCACAGACGGTGGACGACGGCCCTGGGAGGCCTGGAAATCTCCCCGCTGTGCGGCGCCTCACCCCAGGTGTCGTAACGCACAGGAATCCCCGGAGACAGCCTGGGAGCCATCACTCATGATGGAACTGTGAAGATGAACGTCGAGAGCTTCAACCTCGACCACCGAACCGTCAGTGCACCGTACGTCCGGGTCGCGGACACGAAGACCCTGCCCGGGGGCGACGTCCTCACCAAGTTCGACGTCCGCTTCGCCCAGCCGAACGTCGCCCACCTCGAGATGCCGGTCGTGCACTCGCTCGAGCACCTCATGGCCGAGCACATGCGCAACCACACCGACGCCGTCATCGACGTCTCGCCGATGGGCTGCCAGACCGGGTTCTACGCGCTGCTCCTCGGCGTGGACACCGCGGCGTTCCTCCCGATCCTCGAGGCCACCCTGCGTGACGTCCTCGCGGCACTGGAGGTCCCCGCAGCCAACGAGGTCCAGTGCGGCTGGGGGACGAGCCACGACCTCGCCGGCGCCCAGGGCGCCGCGCGCGCGTTCCTCGACCGTCGTGACGAGTGGGAGCAGGTGCAGGCATGAGCGAGATCTTCGGTGTCCGCGTCGCCCCCGGGTCGCCGCTGACCGCCCCGATCACCACCGTCGACGCCGTCGTCATCGCCGCGATGGAGGAGGAGATCGCGCCGTTCGAGCAGCGCGCCGACCACATCGCCACCCAGCGCCACGTCGGGGCCTCCCGCTCGGTCATCGCGCGGATCGGCGGGCGCAGCGTCCTGCTCATCCGCTCGGGCATCGGCGGGGTCAACGCCGCGACGGCCGCCGTGCTGGCGATCCACGCCGTGCGCACCCCCGTCGTCATCTCGGCGGGGTCGGCCGGCGGGCTCGGCAACGGCGTGCGGGTGGGTGACGTCGTCGTCGGTGACGAGTACGCCTTCGCCGGCGCGGACGCCTCGGCCTTCGGCTACGTGCCCGGCCAGATCCCCGGCATGCCGCCGACCTACCCGGCCTCGCCCGCGCTCGTCGAGCGCGCCCGTCACCGCCCCGGCGTGCTCGTCGGCGCGATGGTCTCGGGCGACTCCTTCGTCGACGCACGCACCGTGGACGTCTTCCGCGAGCGCTTCCCGCGGGCCCTCACCGCCGACATGGAGACGGCGGCGATCGCGCAGGTCTGCTACTCCTTCGGGATCCCCTACGTCGCCGTCCGCGGCGTCTCGGACCTGTGCGGACCCACCGCCGGGGAGGACTTCCACCTCGCGGTCGACGACGTCGCCGTCCTGTCGGCCGACGTCACCCTCGACCTCATCGACGTCCCGGCGGCCGTCCTCCAGGGCTGAGGCTCACACCTCGGCGAGCGCGTTGACCGTCGCGGTCAGCGTCTCCTTCGCGTCCCCGAAGACGAGCTGGGTGCGCTCGGCGAAGAGGAGCTCGTTCTCGATCCCGGCGAAGCCAGGACGCATCGAGCGCTTGAGGAAGAAGACCTGGCCGGCGCGGTCGGCGTCGATGATCGGCATCCCGTAGATCGGGGCGCTCGGGTCGGTGCGCGCGGCGGGGTTGACGACGTCGTTGGCCCCGACGACGAGGACGACGTCCGTCGAGGGCATCGCCGCGTTGACGGCGTCGGCCTCGACGAGCTGCTCGTAGGGCACGTTCGCCTCGGCGAGCAGGACGTTCATGTGGCCCGGCATCCGCCCGGCGACCGGGTGGATGCCGTAGACGGCGTCGACCCCGCGCTCGCGCAGCGCCCCGACGAGCTCGGCGACGGCGTTCTGCGCCTGCGCGACCGCCAGCCCGTAGCCCGGCACGACGACGACCCGGTGGGCGTAGGCGAGGGCGATGGCGACGTCGTCGGGCTGCGCGCGGCGCACCGGCCGGTCGGACTGCTCGGTCGACCCGGCCGTCGACCCGCCCTTGAGCGCACCGAAGAGGATGCCGGTGACCGACCGGCCCATCGCCCGCGCCATCGCGAGGGTGAGGATCGTGCCCGACGCGCCGACGAGCGTGCCGGCGACGAGCATGAGCGTGTTCGGCATCGCCAGGCCGGAGCCGGCGACCGCCAGACCGGTGAACGCGTTGAGCAGCGAGATGACGATCGGCACGTCCGCCCCACCGACGGGCAGCACGAGGAGCAGCCCGAGCACCAGCCCGACGGCGAGCAGCGGACCGCCGAAGGCGGTGTGCCCGGTGGTCGCGGTGAGCACCGCGAGCACGACGGCCGCGAGCGCCGTGACGGCCATGACGATCGGGGCCGCCGGCAGGACGACCGGCCGGGAGGTCATGAGCCCCTGAAGCTTGAGGAAGGTGACGACCGAGCCGGACAGCGCGATGGCGCCGACGAGGACGGCGAAGGCGGAGGCGCCGTTGCCGAGCGCGGTGCCCTCCCCCGCCCACTCGGCGAGCTCGATGATCCCGACGACGGCCGCCGCACCGCCACCCGCGCCGTTGAACACGGCGACGAGCTGGGGCATGTCGGTCATCCGCACGCGGCGCGCGAGCGGCACGGCGACGACCGTGCCGAGGAGGATCGCGACGAGCGCGAGCACGAGGTTGAGCGTGGGGAAGTCGACCGACAGGAGGACGACGAGGACGGCGAGCGCCGCACCGAGGGCGCCGAGCCGGTTGCCCCGGACGGCGGTGCGCGGGGAGCTCAGGCCCTTGAGCGCGAGGATGAAGCAGACCGCGGCGGCGAGGTAGCCGAGGGCGGTGAGCCAGGTGGGCAGCAGGGTCACTTCGTGCTCCCCTTCCGGGCGAACATCTCGAGCATCCGGTCGGTGACGACGAACCCGCCGACGAGGTTGACCGTCGACAGGACCACGGCGAGCAGACCCAGGACGAGGAGGAAGGTGTTCGCGGCGTGCGCGGTGACGACGAGCGCCCCGACGAGGATGATCCCGTGGATGGCATTCGCGCCGGACATCAGCGGCGTGTGCAGCGTCGAGGAGACCTTCGAGACGACCTCGACGCCGACGAACGCGGCGAGCACGAGGACCGTGAGGATGGTCATCGGGTCACTCATCGGTGCTCTCGTCTCCCTGGGGCACGCCCAGCTCGGTGGGTCGGGGCGGCTGCGCGCGGTGCGCCACGCGGTCGACGCCGTCGTGGGTCACGACGACGCCGTCGAGGATGTCGTCGTCGAGGTCCACGGCGATCTCGCCGTCGCGGACGAGCAGGCCGAGCAGCGCCTTGACGTTCTGGGCGTACATGCTCGAGGCGTCGGCGGCGAGGGCGCCGGCCGGTGAGTCGAGCCCGACGACGGTGACCGCGCCGAAGCCGTCGGCGCACGGGACGAGGACGTCCTCGCCGGGCCGGGAGCCCTCGACGTTGCCACCGGTGGCCGCCGCCATGTCGACGACGACGGAGCCGGGCCGCATCGCCGCGACCATGTCGGTCGTGACGAGGCGCGGCGCGGGACGGCCGGGGACGCCCGCCGTCGTGATGAGGACGTCGGCGGCGGCGATGTGCGGGGCGAGCGCGGCCCGCTGGCGGGCGGCGTCGTCCTCGCGCAGGTCGCGGGCGTAGCCGCCGGAGGCCTCGCGCCGGTCGACGCCGACGTCGATGAACGTGGCTCCGACGGACCGCACCTCCTCGGCGGAGTCGGGCCGGATGTCGTTGGCCTGGACGACCGCCCCGAGCCGGCGGGCGGTGGCGATGGCCTGGAGCCCGGCCACGCCCACGCCGAGGACGACCACGCGGGCCGGCGGGACGGTGCCCGCGGCGGTCATCGCGAGCGGGAAGAAGCGGGGCAGGCGCACCGCCGCCTCCAGGACGCAGCGGTACCCGGCGACGAACGCCTGGGAGGACAGCGCGTCCATCGCCTGGGCGCGGGAGGTGCGCGGCAGCCGCTCGAAGCCCAGGGCGGTGATCCGCCGGCCGAGCGCCGCGGCCACCCGGTCCGGCTCGGGCGGCCCGATCATCCCGATGGTGAGGGCGCCCTCGCGCAGCCGGCCGAGCGCGGCGGCGGGCAGCGGGGAGACGTGGGCGACGACGTCGACGGCGTCGAGGTCGACGGCGTCGACGAGCTCGGCGCCGGCCTCGGCGTACTGGGCGTCGGAGAACGTCGCGCGCGCCCCGGCCCCGCGTTCGACGAGGACACGGGTGCCGCCGCGGGTCAGCGCCCGGACGACCTCCGGCACCAGCGCCACACGGGTCTCGGGCACGGGCTCGCGTGGAACCGCCAGGGTGATCACGCTCTCACCCTAGTGAGGGGCCCGGGGACGATGGTCCTGACCGCCGCTCAGGCGGCGTCGCGGCGACGGAAGACGACGGCGCCGACGACCGGGACGGCGAGCGCGAGGATGCCCAGGTAGGCGGCGCTCTGCCCGAAGGACAGGACGTGCTCGGTGTACTCGCACATCGTCCCGGTCGCGTCGGTCGTGCACGTCTCGACGGCGTAGGTCGTGCCGCGCGCGAGCCACCCCTGGACGTTGGTGCCGAGCACCCACGGCGCGGAGCCGGGCACCAGCCCGCGCACCATCCCCTCGCCGATGAGGTAGACGACGGCCACCCCGAGCACCGCCGCGGTGTGCCGCAGGAGGAAGCCCAGCGCCGCGCCGACGAGCGCAGCGACCACGGCGAGCGCGACCACCCGGGCGGCGGTGCCGGCCACGGCGGCCCACTCGTCCCCGCCCATCCCCGAGGCGACCTCGAAGTGGACGGCGATCAGCGACACCCCGGCGACGACGAGCGCGGTCCCGGCGACGGCGAAGGGCACCGCGCCGAGCGCGGCGGCGAGCACCTTCGATCCGTAGACCCGCAGCCGGCGCGGCTCGAAGGTGAGCCAGGTGCCCATCGCCGCGGTCGTGAGCTCGGCGGCGGTGGACGTGGCGCCGACGAGCAGCGCGGCGAGGAGGAGGACCTGGGCGTAGCCCGCGACGTAGCCCGGCAGGCTCTGCTCCAGGAGCGGCGCCGTGCGCACGTACCACTCGCGCTCCGGCGGGCCGTAGTCCGCACAGCCCCAGTCGACCTGCTGACCGGTCGCCTCGGACTCGGCCGCCTCGTCCTCCAGGCACTGGGCGACCATCTCCTCCCCGTTCTCCTCCCAGTACTCCAGCTCGTCCTGGTAGGCCTTCTCGGCGACGGCGAGCTCCTGCTCCGACATCGGCTGCGCGGACTGCCAGGCGCTGAGGAGGACGAGCAGGGTGGCGAGGAGGGCGCCGACCATGGTGAGGACGACGAGCCGGCGGGCGAACAGACGCCGCAGCTCGACCGTGAGCAGACGCCTCATGCCCGCTCACCGCCCGCGAGGACGGCATCTCGCCCGGCGTGCCGTCCGGGGGTGTCCTGCTCCAGGCCCTGGCCGGCGGTGAGGTCGAGGAAGACCCGCTCGAGGTCGCGCCGCTCCGGGGTGAGCTCGTTGACGTACAGCCCTGCGTGGGCGAGGAGCTCGGTGATCCGGGCCGGGTCCGCCGCCCCGCGAACCCGCAGCCGTCCGGCCTCGAGCCGGACGCGCAGGCCGGCGGCGGTGAGGACCTGCGCGGCGGTGTCGGGGTCGGCGACGCCGACCTTGACCGTCGTCCCGCCGTCGGCCGCGCCGATGACCTCGGCGACGGTCCCCTCGGCGAGCAGGCGGCCGCGGCCGATGATGGAGACCGTGTCGGCGACCTGCTCGACCTCGGCGAGGATGTGGCTGGAGACGAGGACGGTGCGGCCCTCGTCCCCCAGGCGCCGCATCGTCTCGCGGATCTCCCGGATCCCTCCCGGGTCCAGGCCGTTGGTCGGCTCGTCGAAGATCAGCAGGTCCGGGGACTTGAGCAGGGTCGCGGCGATCGCCAGGCGCTGCTTCATGCCCAGGGAGTAGGTCGCGTAGCGGTCCCCGGCCCGGTCGCTGAGCGCGGTCGCGGCGAGGACCTCCTCGACCTTGCCGCGCGGCGCGCCGATGGCGCCGGCGAGCAGGTCGAGGTTGCGCCGCGCGGAGAACGTCGGGAAGAACTTCGGCGACTCGACGATGGCCCCGACCCGTCCGATGACCTCGGGGAGCCGCTGGGGGACCTCGTGGCCGAAGACCCGCATGGTGCCGCTCTCGGGGCGGATGAGGCCGAGGAGCATCCGGATCGTCGTCGTCTTGCCCGAGCCGTTGGGTCCGAGGAAGCCGTGGACCCCGCCCACGGGCACGTGCAGGTCGAGGCTCTCGACGCCGACCCGGCCACCCCCACGGCGCGGGTAGGTGCGGCGCAGCGCGGCTGTGTCGATCGCGAGGTCACCCATCGAGGCTCCAGGGGAAGGGGGTGGAGGTGGGCGACGTCGCCCGCAGGACGGAGGTTATCGGTACGGGACCCCCTGCGTGGGTCGGACCGGACCTCGGGATGCCGCCGGGAGCGACACTCTGAAGGTGCGACCGGCCACGAGCGGGCGGACCATGGTCGCCATGGCATCGGAGGACCCGGCAACCGCGAGCACATCTCCCCTCGCCCCGCGCGACGGCGGGCGCACACCCGCGAGCGGCAAGACGTTCCTCGGGCAGCCGCGCGGTCTGGCGAACCTCTTCAGCGTCGAGCTGTGGGAGCGGTTCTCCTTCTACGGCATGCAGGGCATCGTCCTGCTCTACATGTACTTCTCCGTCACCGACGGCGGGCTCGGCATCGACCGGGCCGCCGCTGCGGGGATCGTCGGCGCCTACGGCGGGTCGGTCTACCTCTTCTCCATCCTCGGCGGGTGGGTGGCCGACCGGTTGCTGGGCTCGGAGCGGACGATGCTCGGCAGCGCCGTCCTCATCATGCTCGGCCACATCGCCCTCGCGCTGATCCCCGGCGTCCCCGGGCTCGCCGTCGGCCTCATCCTCATCGCCGTCGGCTCCGGCGGGCTGAAGGCGACGATCACCAACCTCGTCGGGACGCTCTACTCCGCCGACGACCCACGCCGTGACGCCGGCTTCTCGATCTTCTACATGGGGATCAACATCGGCGGGCTCATCGGTCCGCTGCTCACCGGCCTCGCCCAGCAGCGGGCCGGCTTCCACCTCGGCTTCGGGCTCGCGGCGATCGGCATGGCCATCGGCCTGACCCAGTACCTCCTCGCCCGCCGGAACTTCCCCGACTCGGTGCACGAGGTCCCCAACCCGCTGCCGCGGAACCTCTACGGGCGGTACATCGCGATCGGCGCGGGCGCCGTCGTCGTCGTCGTCCTCGCTGTCGTCACCGGGCTGCTCACCGCCGAGAACCTCGCCGACGTCGTCGTCGGCGCGACGATCGTGGCCGCGATCGTCCTGTTCGTCTTCCTCCTGTCGAGCAAGCGGATCAGCGCGGACGAGCACTCCCGCGTCGTGTCGTTCATCCCGATGTTCATCGGCTCGGCGGCGTTCTGGGCGCTGTTCCAGCAGCAGTTCACGGTGATCACGATCTACTCCGACACCCGGGTGGAGCGCGACTTCACCGACCTGCCGCTCCTCGGGGACTGGACGATGCCGATCTCCTGGGTGCAGTCCTTCAACCCGTTCTTCATCATCCTGCTCGCGCCGCTGTTCGCCGCGCTGTGGACCAGGCTCGGCCGCCGCCAGCCGACGACCCCGGTGAAGTTCAGCCTCGGCATCATGACGATGGGGGCGGCCTTCCTCATCTTCCTGCCGATGGTGGGGACCACTGCCGTGCCGGTGCTGTGGATCGCGCTCATCATGCTGGTCGCCACGATGGGCGAGCTCATGCTCTCCCCCGTGGGTCTCTCGCTGTCGACGAAGCTCGCGCCGAAGGCCTACCCGGTCATGATGGTCGCGCTGTTCTACCTCTCGCTGGCCCTGGGCACGGCGCTGTCCGGCTCGCTCGCCTCCTTCTACAGCGAGGACAACGAGGGACCGTACTTCGGCACCCTCGGCGCGGTGACGATCGGGGTGGGCCTCGTGCTGCTCGCGCTCTCGCCGCGCATCACGCGCGCCATGCGCGGGGTGCGCTGAGGCGTCGTCGCCGTCCGCGCGCCGCGAACCTGCCACCACGTAGCGCGCCAGGACCCTGGCGGGCCGGCGGGACCGGCGTGTCGTCCGCGTGTCGCGCACTTTGTGGCAGGAACGGCCGATGACGTGACCGACGCCACGGGCTGAAGGGGAACAGCAATCATTGGTTGACGGTTCAACCGTGCATCCAGGGACGAGCACCGTCCCGCCGCCCCCATCCCGAGGAGCAGTCATGACGCGGATCGCCATCGTCACCGGAAGCGTCCGTCCCGGACGACAGAGCCTCGACGTCGCCCGCTGGGTGAGGTCGCTCGCCGAGCGGCGCACCGACGCCACCTTCGAGATCGTCGACATCGCCGACTTCACCCTGCCGGTGTGGGACGACGTGGCGCCACCCGCGATGGCGCCCAGCAGCACGCCCCACGGCCAGGCCTGGTCCCGCGCGATGGACCAGTACGACGGGTATGTCTTCGTCGTCTCGGAGTACAACCACTCGATCACCGGTGCGCTGAAGAACGCGCTCGACTACCTCTACCTCGAGCTGAGCGACAAGGCCGCCGGCTTCGTCAGCTACGGCTCGGCGGGCGGGGTGCGCGCGGTCGAGCACCTGCGCGGCATCCTGTCCGAGATGCGGGTTGCGCACGTGCGCAACGCGGTGACGCTGCCACTGTCCACCGACTTCGAGAACTACACGACCTTCACCCCCACGGAGTCGTCCACCGCCTCCGTGGAGCCGATGCTCGACCAGCTCGTCGCCTGGGCCACGGCCCTGGAGTCGGTCCGGCAGCCCGCCGTGGTCACCGTCTGACACGTCCGCCCCGGGCGCCAGCGCATCCCGCGGTGCCCGGGGCGCGGGAATGCCCCGGCAGGGGACGGCGTTCCCCCGTCCTCGAGACCCGCTCCGTGGCACCAGTCCCCCAGGGGAGGAAGCATGAGCGTCACGCACGGCGACCACGACGACCACCGCGGGGAGGTCCTCGGCGCCCCGACCGCGCACGCGGCGGTGGGGACCGCGCCCCACGACCACGGAGCGCACGAGGGCGACGGCGGGCACGAGGGCCCGAGCGGGCACGAGGGCCACAGCGGCCACGGCGACCACGTCGCCCAGTTCCGCCGGCTCTTCTGGATCATGCTCGTCCTGGCCGTCCCGACCACGCTGCTCAGCGGGTCCTTCGCCATGGTCCTGGGCTACCGGCTGCCCGACGTGCCGGGGCTGACGTGGGTCTCCCCCGTGCTCGGCACGGTCGTCTACCTGTGGGGCGGGCGGCCCTTCCTCACCGGTGCCGTCGCCGACGTCCGCCGCCGGCAGCCGGGGATGATGCTGCTCATCGGGCTCGCGATCACCGTCGCGTTCCTCTCCTCGTGGGCGGCCACGCTCGGGGTGGTCGACCCCTCCCTGGAGTTCTGGTGGGAGCTCGCCCTCCTCGTCGTCATCATGCTGCTCGGGCACTGGGTCGAGATGCGGTCCCTGGCCCGCACGTCCTCGGCGCTCGACTCCCTCGCCGCGCTCCTGCCCGACGAGGCGGAGCGGGTGAACGGCGAGGGCACCGTCGTCGTCGCCCCCGCGGACCTCGCGGTGGGCGACGTCGTGCTCGTGCGGCCCGGGGGACGGGTCCCCGCGGACGGCACGGTCCTCGACGGCGCCGCGGACGTCGACGAGTCGATGATCACCGGGGAGTCCGTCCCGGTCCGCCGCGGGCAGGGAGACCGAGTGGTCGCCGGGACGGTGGCCACCGACTCGGGCCTGCGGGTGCGGGTCGACGCCGTCGGGGAGGGCACGACGCTCGCCGGGATCCAGCGGCTGGTGAGGGCGGCGCAGAGCTCGGCCAGCCGGGCGCAGCGTCTGGCCGACCGCGCCGCGGGCTGGCTCTTCTGGTACGCGGTGGGGGTGGCGGCGCTCACCGCCGTCGCCTGGCTCGCCTGGGGCACGCCGCAGACCGCGCTCACGCGCGTCATCACCGTCCTCGTCATCGCCTGCCCCCACGCGCTCGGGCTGGCGATCCCGCTCGTCGTCTCCATCGCCACCGAGCGTGCCGCCCGCGGCGGGGTGCTCGTCACCGACCGGCTCGCGCTCGAGCGGATGCGGACGGTCGACACCGTCCTGCTCGACAAGACCGGCACCCTCACGACCGGCGAGCCGGCCCTCGCCGCCGTCCGGGCCACCCCCGGCGTCGGGGAGGAGGAGGTGCTCGCGCTGGCGGCGGCGGTCGAGGCGCCGAGCGAGCACCCGCTCGCCCGGGCGGTCGTCCGGGCCGCTGCCGGCCGCGGGCTCACCGTGCCGGACGCCGGGGCATTCCGGTCGACGCCCGGGGTCGGGGTGAGCGCCGTCGTCGGCGGCGCGCGGGTCGCGGTCGGTGGTCCGGCGCTCCTCGCCGAGCACGACGCCCGGCCGCTGCCCGCCGACCGGTCCGACGAGGGGCGGACCGTGCTCCACGTCCTGCGCGACGGTGAGCCGATCGGTGTCCTCACCCTCGCCGACGCCGTGCGCCCCGAGTCTCGGCAGGCGGTCGCCGGGCTGCGCGCGCTGGGGATCGAGGTCGCGATGATCACCGGTGACGCCGAGCCGGTGGCGCGCACGGTCGCCGCCGAGCTGGGCATCGACCGGGTGCTCGCCGGCGTGCGGCCCGAGCGCAAGAACGAGGAGGTCGCCGCGCTGCAGCGGGAGGGACGCACCGTCGCGATGGTCGGCGACGGCGTCAACGACGCGCCCGCGCTCGCCCAGGCGGACGTCGGCATCGCCATCGGGGCGGGGACCGACGTCGCGATCGGCTCGGCGGGCGTCGTCCTCGCGAGTGACGACCCCCGCTCGGTCCTGTCCGTCATCCACCTGTCCCGCGCGGCCTACCGCAAGATGACGCAGAACCTGTGGTGGGCGGCGGGCTACAACCTCGCCGCGGTCCCGCTCGCGGCGGGTGTGCTCGCGCCGGTCGGGTTCGTCATGCCGATGGCCGCCGGCGCGGTGCTCATGTCGTTGTCGACCGTCGTCGTCGCGGCCAACGCCCAGCTGCTGCGCCGCCTCGACCTGTCCCCGGAGGCGAGCATGCGGGCGCTCGGCGTGGCCGGGGACCGCTGAGCGTCAGGAGGGCACGCGGTCGGGCGGGAAGCCTCCGGTCGCGACCGGTCCCCAGCCGGTGATCGTGATCCGGATGAGCGACTTGCCCTGGCGTCGCATCGCGGCGCGGTAGTCCTCCCAGTCCGGGTGCTCGCCGGCGATGCACCGGTAGTAGTCGACGAGCGCATCCTCGGCCTCGGGCATGTCGAGCACCTCGGCGGTGCCGTCGACCTGCACCCACGCGTCGTCCCAGTCCTCGCCCAGCACGAGCACCGACGCCGCCGGGTCGCGCCGCAGGTTCACCGCCTTCGCGCGGTCGGGGTAGGTGGAGATGACGATCCGCCCGGACTCGTCGACGCCGCCGCTGACCGGCGAGAGCTGCGGGCGCCCGTCGGCGCGCCTGGTGAGCAGCACGTGGTGGTGGCGGGTGCGGAGGAACTCGAGGAGCTCCTCGCGGCTGACGCGGTCGGCGGTGGCGATGCGTGGCATGGGTGCATCGTAGGAGCGCCGGGCCGCGCGCGCCGGGGTGACGGCGCCGGCTCAGCGGGCGTCGCGGCCCACGCCGAGGACGAGCCCGAGCCCTCCGAGGAAGAACGCACCGAGGATCACGAGGAGCTCGAGGTCCTGCGGCTCCCGCGGGATCGACGCCTCGGGCGGCGGCGCGGGCGCCGCGGGCGCCGCCGCCGCGGACGCGGGCCCGGTCGCGGGCGCCGTGACGGCCGGGGCGCTCATCGGTTCTGACGGCGCCGCGGCGTCCAGGGTGAGCAGGGCCGGGGGCGCGGAGGGCTCGCCGGCAGGAGGCAGGGCGGACGGGGGCGTGCTCGGCTCGGGCTGCGGCTCGGGCTCGGGCTCCTCGACCGGGGGCGTGACCGCGTCGGTGAGGGCGAGCGTCACCACGTGCGTCCCGCCCGCACCTGGAAGCGGCTCGACCGGCAGCCCCTCGACCTCGAGCCGGTGACCGGCGGCAGCCGTCACGGTGAGCTCGAGGACCGCCGTGCCGTCGAGGTACGCGAGCGCCGGGAGGTGCACCCCCGGCGCGAGCACCTCCCCCGCCGCGTCGCGCACGACCTGCCCGGGCGCCTCCGGGACGTGGACGGCGTCCGCCTCGGTCCCGTCGGCGTCGAACGCCTCCGGGAGGACGAGCTCGGCCGCCGCCCGCGGGTCGATGACGTAGCGGACCGGCGCCGTGCCGCCGTCGTCGTCGGTGGCGAGGACGTGACCCTCGGCGGCGAGCGCGCCGAGGACGACGCCGGCTAGCTCCCGGCCCAGGCCCTCCGCGGTGATCTCGACGTGCCCCATCGGGTCGCCGGGGACGTGGCGCGCCGCACCCGCCGCGACGAGGTCGGCGACGGGCGTGCCGTCGACGAGCCACGTGACCCCGGGGTGGTCGGGCAGGAGGTAGCCCGCGCCGTCGTCGAGGTGGACGGGCGGCGGGAGGTGGACGACGACGGGAGCCACGGGTTCACCGGGCACCGGGCCGGGCTGCTCGACGGGTGGCGGCACCTCGCCGGACGGCTGTGCGGCCGCCGGTGCCGCCGGTGCCGCGACGCTCCCGAGGGCGAGCAGGACGCCCGCCGTCAGCGCCCGCAGGCGGCTCGTGGGGATGCGCATGGCGGCGTGGAGGTCCCGGGAGTCGGAGGCAGGGCGCGCGGACACGGCCCGTACCGACGATCGGCAGCGCGCCGTCGGAATCGAGGAGTTCGCGGAGGTTCAGCGTAGCCAGCCGGCCGCCGCCCGGAGCGCGACGCGCGCGGGCACGGAGGCGGGTGAGGTCAGGTCGGCTCGCCCACCCCTCCGCTGTGGACCACGCTGTCCGAGCCCGGGAAGAAGAGGGACTCGGCGCCGGTGTCCGACCACCGCACGAGGTAGGGCGGGGTCCCGCCCTGACCGTGGACGGCGAGGACCTCACCGTCGCGGGTGTGGCCGCCCACGTGCGTGGCGTTGACGACGATCCTGTCCCCCGGTTCGACGGGTGCCATGCCCCTCACCTCCGTCAGTGCCGGCCGCTGTACCGGCTCACCACCATGGTGGCCCCATCCCGCCCCCGGCGAAAGAGGAAGGCACCTGTTCCTCTGGGACGCCCCTTTGCGGGGTCTCAGGCGCGCTGCACGGGGTGTCCCCGGGGGTCCAGAGGGTGTCCCAGAGAGAAGGGCCGGGCGAGGTCGGCGGCGGCGCGGCGCGTTCTCTGGGACGCCCCTTTGCGGGTCCCGGGCGCGCTGCACGGGGTGTCTCCGGGGATCCAGGGGGTGTCCCAGAGGTGGTGGTGGGGGTCTCCGTCAGCCCGCGGGGACCCGCGGCCGGGCGTGCGGCTACGGGTCCTCCACCGGGCCGACCGGCGGACTCAGCGGCTGGCACAGCTCGTCTGGGACACCCTTCTGCGGCCGTGCGGCGCCGCGCAGGGGGCGTCCGCGGGCTGCGAGGGGCGTCCCAGAGGGATCACGGCGCGGGGGCGGCTCAGAGAACGACGAAGCGGCGGGCCCCTGGGGACCCGCCGCTCCTGCTGTGCGCGAGGGGGGAGTTGAACCCCCACGCCCTTTCGGGCACACGGACCTGAACCGTGCGCGTCTGCCTATTCCGCCACTCGCGCGTGTACAGCGAGGACGAGATTAGCACGGGGCTCGGGCCGGGGACGACGCCGCGGGGGGCAACGAGAGCGGGCTCACAGCCAGGGCCCTCGCGCGCCCCACCTGGCCGCCACGGGGCCGCCCCACCGGGTCTGCCGCGCCCCTACCTCCACGCCGATGCCTCGGGAACGATGCATGATCGTTACGATCAGGGTGGCTCAAGGGAGGAGGTGTCACGATGGGAGCTCTCGATCGCTTCGAGAAGAAGGTCGAGAACGCGGTCAACAGCGTCTTCGCGAAGGCGTTCCGCAGCGAGGTCAAGCCGGTGGAGATCGCCAGCGCGATCCGCCGCGCGATGGACGACCGCGCCGCCGCGGTCTCCCGCGGACGCACCGTCGTGCCCAACGAGTTCACCGTGCGGCTGAGCCCCGAGGACCGCGAGCGCGTCGACGCGTGGGGCGCCGACGCCCTCGCCGAGGAGATGGTCTCGGCGGCCACCGAGCACGCCGACAGCCAGCAGTACGCCTTCGTCGGCCCGGTCCGCGTCGTCTTCGAGACCGACGAGTCCGTGTCCACCGGCCGCCTCGACGTCGAGACCGCGACCGTCCGCGGCGCCGCCGCGCCCGCGACGTCCACCGCGGCCTCCACGCGCCACCCGATCATCGACATCGACGGTCAGCGCTACCTGCTCACCGGACCGGTCACCGTGCTCGGCCGCGGCACCGAGGCGGACATCGTCGTCGACGACTCCGGTGTCTCGCGCCGTCACCTCGAGCTGCGGGTCACCCCGCAGGGGACCGTCGCCACCGACCTCGGCTCGACCAACGGCACGTTCGTCGAGGGCCACCGCGTCCAGGCGGCAACCCTCCTGGACGGCAACACGATCACCATCGGCCGCACCCGGATCATGTTCTGGAACGGCGCGAGCGCCGAGGCAGGCCGATGACCGAGCTCGCCGTCACGCTCCTGCGCCTGAGCTACCTCGTGCTCCTGTGGGTCTTCGTCCTCAGCGCCCTCGCCGTGCTCCGCCAGGACATCTTCGGCACCCGCATCGTGCGCCGGGTCCGTGGCGCCGCCCGGTCACGCAAGCAGGCACGCCCCGCGGCCCCGCGCCCGGCGCGCAGCGCCCCCACCCGCCTCGTCGTCACCCAGGGCCCGCTCTCGGGCACGACCGTGCCGCTGGGCCCCTCGGCGATCATCATCGGCCGCTCCCCCGCCTCCACCCTCGTCCTCGACGACGACTACGCCTCCGGGCGGCACGCCCGCTTCTTCCCCCAGGACGGCTCGTGGTGGGTCGAGGACCTCGGCTCGACGAACGGCACGTTCGTCGGGGACCGTCGCCTCGCCCAGCCCGTCCAGCTCGCCACCGGCACGCCGGTGCGGGTGGGTCAGACCGTCATCGAGCTGCAGCGCTGAGCCCATGCCGCTGACCGTCAACTTCGCCGCCCGCTCCGACGTCGGGCTCGTGCGCTCGAGCAACCAGGACTCCGGCTACGCCGGGCCCCACCTCCTCGTGCTCGCCGACGGCATGGGCGGCCCCGCCGGCGGCGACATCGCCTCCTCCGTGGCCCTGGCCCACCTCGTCCACCTCGACGAGGAGCAGCCGGCGGCCGACGACCTCCTGCCGAGCCTGCGCGAGTCGGTCGCCGCCGCGCACGCCGACCTCGAGGAACGCGCCGAGGCCGACCCCGAGCTCGCCGGCCTGGGCACGACGTGCATCGCGGTCCTCCGCTCGGAGAACAAGATCGCCATGGTCCACATCGGCGACTCGCGTGCCTACCTCCTGCGCGACGGCGAGCTCACCCGGATCACCACCGACCACACCTTCGTCCAGCACCTCGTCGACATCGGCCGCCTCACCCCCGAGCAGGCCGAGCGCCACCCGCAGCGCTCGGTGCTCCTGCGGGTGCTCGGCGACACCGACGGCGACGTCATCCTCGACGAGTCGGTCCGCGAGGCGAAGGTCGGGGACCGCTGGCTGCTGTGCTCCGACGGCCTGTCCGGCGTGGTGAGCGCGGAGACCATCGCCGAGACCCTCACCCGCGTCGCCGACCCCGGCCGCTGCGCCGAGGAGCTCATCGACCTCGCCCTGCGCGGCGGCGGTCCGGACAACGTCACCTGCGTCATCGCCGACTTCCTCGACGCCGACGACCTCCCCGACGGCCTCGTCCCGGCGACCACCCCGCAGGTCGTCGGCGCCGCCGCCACCGACCGGCTGCGCGCCACGAGAGGCACCCCGGGCGCCGCCGGCCGCGCCGCAGCCCTGACCGCGCCCGCACCGCGGCCGGCCGAGGAGGACGAGGAGGACCAGCCCCGTCCGCGCCGCCGCTGGATCGGGGCCACCCTGCTCACGCTCCTCGTCCTCGCCGGCCTCGGTGCCGCGGCCTGGTTCGGCTACCGCTGGACCCAGGACCAGTACTACCTCGCGCCCGACGGCGAGGTCGTCGCCATCTACCGCGGCATCCCCCAGGAGCTCGGGCCGCTCACCCTCTCCGAGGTCCATGAGCGCACCGACCTGCGCCTGGACGACCTGCCCAGCTACGTCCAGGACCGCCTCGAGGCGACGATGACCGTCGACTCCCTCGAGGACGCCGAGACCCGCGTGCGCGAGCTGCGGGCAGACGTGCGCCGCCCCGCCGACGGCGCCACCCCCGCCCCCACCCCGACGAGCGTGCCCGGGGCCACGCAGGACGGGGCCTAGATGGCCATCGTCAGCCAGCAGGCAGGGCGCCCGGGCCGGTGGGTCGAGCTGGGGCTCCTCGCCCTCGCGATCGGCATCGGCCTGTACGCCTACGTGCAGGTGGGGCTGGCGACGACGGGCGAGGTCCCCAGCGGGGTCTTCACCCAGCTCGGGGTGCTCGTCGTCCTCGCCGTGCTCACGCACGTCGTCCTGCGGTGGCGAGCGCCCTACGCCGACCCTGTCATCCTGCCTACCGCCGTCGCCCTCAACGGCCTCGGGCTCGCGATGATCTACCGCATCGACCAGGCCGAGGGCACGTCCTTCGCCTCCCGCCAGGTCATGTGGACGATGCTCGGGGTGGCGGCCGCCGTCGCCGTCGTCGTGCTCCTGCGCGACCACCGGCAGCTGCGCCGCTACACCTACCTGTCGATGATCCTCGGCCTCGTCATGCTCCTCCTGCCGCTCGTGCCGGGGCTGGGCGCGACGATCAACGGCGCCCGGATCTGGATCTCGCTCGGGGGGCTGTCCTTCCAGCCCGCCGAGCTGGCCAAGGTGCTCCTCGCCATCTTCTTCGCCGGCTACCTCGTGACGAACCGCGACACCCTCGCCCTCGCCGGCCCGAAGGTGCTCGGCCTCCAGCTGCCCCGGGCCCGCGACCTCGGCCCGATCCTCCTCGCCTGGGGCGTCGCGCTCGTCGTCCTCGTCTTCCAGCGGGACCTCGGCACGGCGCTGCTCTTCTTCGCCCTGTTCGTCGCCATGCTCTACGTCGCCACCGAACGGCTGAGCTGGGTGCTCATCGGCCTGCTCCTCTTCGGCGGCGGGGCGGCGCTGGCCGCCGCCACCCTCGACCACGTCGGCGCCCGCTTCGACGTCTGGCTCAACGCCCTGGACCCCGACATCTACAACCGCGCGTTCGGCGGCTCCTACCAGGTGGTCCAGGGGCTGTTCGGGATGGCGTCGGGCGGCCTCATGGGCACCGGCTGGGGTCAGGGCCGGCCCGAGATCGTGCCCTACGCCCACTCCGACTTCATCATCGCCTCGCTCGCCGAGGAGCTCGGCCTCACCGGCCTGCTGGCGATCCTCCTCATGTACCTCGTCCTCGTCGAGCGCGGCATGCGGGCCGCCATCGGGGTGCGCGACGGCTTCGGCACGCTGCTCGCCTCGGGCCTGTCCTTCGTCGTCGCCTTCCAGTGCTTCGTCGTCGTCGGCGGGGTCACCCGGCTCATCCCGCTCACCGGCCTGACGATGCCGTTCCTCGCCCAGGGCGGCTCCTCCCTCGTCGTCAACTGGATGATCGTCGCGCTGCTCCTGCGCATCTCCGACGCCGCCCGCCGGCCCGCGGCGATGAGCGGCGAGCTGCCGATCCCGCCGCTCGACACCTCCGGGGAGGTCGCCGAGGTGACGTTCCGCCCGACCGGTGACGACGCCAACCCCACCGAGGTGGTGAGGCTCTCGTGAACACGCCAGTCCGCCGGCTCACGGTGGTGGCCGCGCTCATGTTCCTCGCGCTCATGGTCGCCGCCACGTCCGTCCAGTACGTCCAGGCGCCGTCGCTCAACGCCGACGGTCGCAACGTGCGCACCATCTACCGCGAGTTCGGGCAGGACCGGGGCCCGATCATCGTCGCCGGGGAGGCGATCGCCTCCTCGACGCCGGTCGACACCGACTACCGCTACCAGCGCTCCTACTCCCAGCCGTTCCTCTACGCGCACTCCACCGGCTACTTCGCCGCCGCGCTGAGCTCGATGACCGGCATGGAGCTCGCCGCCAACGACGTCCTCGGCGGCACCGCCGACTCCCTCGTCGTCCAGCGGCTCCAGGACCTCGTCACCGGGCGCCAGCCGCAGGGCGGGTCGGTCGAGCTCACCCTGGACCCGCGCGCCCAGCAGGCCGCCTGGGACGCGCTCGGGGACCAGCGCGGCGCCGTCGTCGCCCTCGACACCCGGACCGGGGCGATCCTCGCCATGGTCTCCAAGCCGAGCTACGACCCCAACGCCCTCGCCGTGCACTCCGGCTCGGCGGCGCAGGAGGCCTACGACGCCCTGGTCGCCGACCCCACCGAGCCCCTCGTCAACCGGGCGATCGGCGGGGACCTGTACGCGCCGGGCTCCTCCTTCAAGATCGTCGTCGCCGCGGCGGCCATCGAGGCCGACAACCTCGACGCCGACAGCCCGGTGCCCTCCCCCGCCCAGCTCCAGCTCCCGCAGTCGACGCGGGTCATCAACAACCCCGGCGGCATCCAGTGCACGCCCAACGACACAGCGCCGCTGCGCTACACGGTCGAGCAGTCGTGCAACACGACGTTCGCCCAGCTCGGCATGGACCTGGGCGCGGACGCCCTGCGGGAGCAGGCCGAGGCGTTCGGGTTCGGCCAGCCGCTGCGCATCCCGCTGCAGGTGACCCCCTCGAGCTTCCCCCAGGACATGGACGCCGCGCAGACCGCCCTGGCCTCCATCGGGCAGTTCGACGTGCGCGCCACGCCGCTGCAGATGGCGATGGTCTCCCAGGCCATCGCCAACGACGGGCGCCAGATGCAGCCCTACCTCGTGGCCACCGAGCGCAACGCCGACCTCGAGGTCGTCTCCACGACCGAGCCGACCGAGCTGCGCCAGTCGGTCACCCCGCGCACCGCCGGCGTGCTCACCGAGCTCATGACGAGCGTCGTCGCCAACGGCACCGGGCGGGCCGCCCAGCTGCCGGGCATCGCCGTCGCCGGCAAGACCGGCACCGCGCAGAGCGGGACGGACGCCCCGCCGCACGCGTGGTTCACGTCCTTCGCCCCCGCGGACGACCCGCGGGTGGCCGTCGCCGTGGTCGTGGAGAACGGTGGGTTCGAGGGGGACGTCGCCTCCGGCGGGACCACCGCCGCCCCGATCGCGCGGCAGGTGCTCGCCGCGCTGCTCCTGGAGTAGGCGTGCCGATCCGCACAGGACACCTCCTCAAGGGACGCTACGAGCTCACCGAGCGCATCGCCGTCGGCGGCATGGGCGAGGTGTGGCGCGGCCGTGACCGGCTGCTCGGGCGCACGGTCGCGGCCAAGGTGCTGCGCGAGGACCTCCTGGGGGACGAGGCCTCGCTCGACCGGCTGCGCGCCGAGGCGCGCAACGCCAGCGGCGTCGTGCACCCGAACGTCGCCGTCGTCCTCGACTACGGCGAGCAGGACGGCGGCGGGTTCCTCGTCATGGAGCACGTGCCCGGCGAGCCCCTGTCCCGCATCCTCGCCCGCGAGCGCACCCTGCCCCTGGACCGGCTGCTGCCGATCCTCCTCCAGTGCTGCCGCGGCCTGCAGGCGGTGCACGACGCCGGGGTGGTGCACCGCGACGTCAAGCCCTCCAACGTCCTGCTCACCCCGGACGGCACGGTCAAGCTCACCGACTTCGGCATCTCCGTCGCGACCGACCAGCCGGCGCTCACGGCGACCGGGATGGTCATGGGCACCGCCCAGTACCTGCCGCCCGAGCTCGCGATGGGCAGGCCGGCGCGGCCCGCCGGGGACCTCTACGCCCTCGGCGTCATCGCCTACGAGGCCATCGTCGGCCGCCGGCCCTACACCGGCACCACCCAGGTGGACATCGCGATGGCACACGTCACCTCCCCGCTGCCCCCGCTCCCCGACGACGTGCCGGCCCCGGTCCGCGAGCTCGTCACCGCGATGCTCGCCAAGGACCCCGCGGACCGGCCGCCGTCCGCCGCGGTGGTCGCCCGCCGCCTCGATGAGCTCGGGGAGGCCCCGCTCTCCCCTCCGACGCCCGCGCCCGCCGGCACGAGGAGGACGACGACGGCGCGCCCGCAGCGGGCTGCCTCGGCCACGCCCCCCGGGCGTCGTCGTGGACCCGCAGACCGCTGGCAACGACCCACGTGGGAGGACCTGGCCGCCGACCGCCGCTGGGTCGCCGCTCTCGCGGCAGGTGTCGTGCTCGCCCTCCTGCTCGCCCTGACCCTCGGTACCCTTGCCCTGGGCGGGGACGGTCGGGTGGGCAGTGCCCCCGACATGCGCCCAGCCGACCGACCGACAGTGAGGATCCCCTAGTGGTGGACGAAGTACCCAAGGTGCTCGCAGGACGTTACGAGGTCCGTGAGCTCATCGGCCGCGGGGGCATGGCCGAGGTCTACATCGGTTACGACAGCCGGCTCTCCCGGACGGTGGCGATCAAGGTGCTGCGGTCCGACCTCGCGCGCGACCCCACCTTCCAGGCGCGCTTCCGCCGCGAGGCGCAGGCCGCGGCGGCCCTCAACCACCCGGCGATCGTCTCGGTCTACGACACCGGCGAGGACGACGTCGTCACCGCGAGCGGTGAGCGCGCCCACGTCCCGTACATCGTCATGGAGTACGTCGAGGGCCACACGGTGCGCTCCCTGCTCAACGACGGCGCCGCGGTGCCGATCGACGAGGCCTGCGAGATCGTCATCGGGGTGCTCTCCGCGCTGGCCTACTCCCACCGGGAGGGCATCGTCCACCGGGACATCAAGCCCGGCAACGTCATGCTCACGCCCACCGGGCAGGTCAAGGTCATGGACTTCGGCATCGCCCGCGCGATGGCCGACTCCGCCGCGACGATGACCCAGACCCACGCCGTCGTCGGCACCGCCCAGTACCTCTCCCCGGAGCAGGCCCGCGGCGAGGTCGTCGACGCCCGCTCCGACATCTACTCCACCGGCTGCCTGCTCTTCGAGCTGCTCACCGGCCAGCCGCCCTTCAGCGGCGACTCCGCGGTGGCGGTGGCCTACCAGCACGTGCGCGAGATGCCCAAGACGCCGAGCCAGGTGGCCTCCGACATCCCCGAGGCGCTCGACCGGATCGTGCTCAAGTCGCTCGCCAAGGACCGCGAGGACCGCTACCCCGACGCCGACGCGATGCGGGCGGACCTCGAGGCCGCGGTGCGCGGCGGTGAGGTCAGCGCCCCGGCGGCGAGCACGTGGATCGCCGCCGCGGCCGCGGCAGACGCGACCTCCGTCATCGGCGCCGCCCCGTCCGCGACGCGGGCGATGCCGGCGCAGACCGGCTCCCGCGCGGCCGTGGCCGCCGAGGAGGACGAGGAGCCGAAGAAGCGCTCGCCCTGGTGGGTGTGGGTGCTCGTGCTCGTGGGCCTGCTGGCCGCCGCCGGCGTCACCTACCTCCTGCTCACCAACGACAACGACACCGAGCCCGACCCGCCCGCCGTCGTCACCGTCCCCGACCTCACCGGGATGGACCAGACGGCGGCCCGGCTCGCCGTCGAGGGCGAGGGACTCGTCTTCGCGATCGGGGACCCGGAGTTCTCCGCGGACATCGAGCCCGGGATCTTCGTCAGCTCCGACCCGGCGGTCGGCGCCGAGGTCGAGGAGGGGCAGACCGTCACGGTGCGCTTCTCCGCCGGTCCCGAGGCCGTCGAGATGCCCGACGTCGTGGGCCTGAGCCAGCGTCAGGCGCAGGACCAGCTCTCCGAGGACGAGCTGGGCATCAGCGTCCGGATCACCTACCGGCCGATCAACAGCCCGGACTACGAGGCCGACCGCGTCGCGCAGACCGAGCCGCCGGCCGGTGAGCCGGTCGAGCCGGGGGCGGAGGTCGTCCTCCACATCGCCACCGGCAACGTCGACGTCCCCGACGTCCGCGGCCAGACGATCGAGGCGGCGACCGAGGCGCTGCGCGCCCTCAACCTCACGGTGAGCGCCGTCGACCAGCCCTCGGGCGACTTCGACCCGGGTACGGTGCTCGACCAGGACCGCACCGGCCCGGTGCCGCGGTTCAGCACGATCGAGCTCACGGTGGCCGTCGAGGCCCCGACGCCGGTCCAGCCCACGCCGACCCCGACGCCGGCTCCCACCGAGGAGCCCGCGCCGAGCGAGAGCCCGACCACGGAGGAGCCGCCGCCGAGCGGCTCGGCCGAGCCCGGCCACCGGGCGGGCGAGGAGCTGTAGCCACAGACGCCGGAGCCCGGCACCGCGGAGGCGGTGCCGGGCTCCTGTCGTACCAGGCTCGGGCGAGCCGTGTCAGCGGCGGACGAGCGGGGCGAGGCCCTCGCTGCGGGCGGTCGCCTCGCGGTCGCCCGCGATCGTGAGCCAGTTCGCCAGCAGCCGGTGCCCGTGGTCGGTGAGCACGGACTCGGGGTGGAACTGCACGCCGTGGAGCGGCAGGTCGCGGTGCTCCAGGCCCATGACGATGCCGTTCGCGGTGCGCGCGGTGACCCGCAGCGTGTCCGGCACGGTGGCCGGGTCGACGGTGAGCGAGTGGTACCGGGTGGCGGTGAACGGCGTGGGGAGCCCGGCGAAGACACCGGTGCCGTCGTGCTCGACGAGGGACGTCTTGCCGTGCATGAGCTCGGGCGCGTGGGTGACGGTGGCCCCGAAGAGCTCACCGAGGGCCTGGTGGCCCAGGCACACGCCGAGCATCGGCACCCGGTGCTCGGCGCACGCCGCGATGACGTCGAGCGTGACGCCCGCACCCTTCGGGGTGCCCGGGCCCGGGGAGACGAGGACGGCGTCGACGTCGCGCGGGTCGGTGGTGACGTCGTCGTTGCGCTGGACGACGGCAGTTGCTCCGAGCTGCTCGAGATAGCCGACGATCGTCCAGACGAAGCTGTCGTAGTTGTCGACGACGAGGACGCGGGTCACGGGGCTCCCTCGATGGTGGTCTCGTTGAAGGGCATGTAGGGGGCGATCTGCGGGAACAGCCAGGTGAAGCAGGCGTAGACGACCGCCGCCGCCAGGAGGAGGAGCAGGACGACCCGGAACCACGCGGGCCCGGGGAGCACCCGCCACAACGCGCCGTACATCAGCGTCCCTCCTCGAGCTCGAGCAGCTCGGCCGGCATGCCGTCGTTCTTGTCGACCCAGTGCTGGAACTGGCCGTAGGTGATCCACCGCTCGGCGGCGGAGAACAGGGGGTGGCACGTCGTCAGGGTGATCATCCGCTCCGTGGGCGGGACACCGGGCTCGTTCGGCACCGGCGCGATGACCTCGACCTGCGAGGGGTGGACCACCTCGGACCCGACGACCTCGTAGACGAGGTAGGCGTCGGCGGTCTCGACGACGAGCGAGTCGCCGACGACGATCTGCTCGATCTCCCGGTAGGGCGCGCCGTAGGACTGCCGGTGTGCGGCCGTCGCGAAGTTGCCGACCTCGCCAGGCAGCTGGGTGTCGGGGTAGTGCCCGATGTAGCCCCGGTTGAGGACCGCGCCCAGGCTCACGCCCTCGGCGATCGAGTACTCGTAGTCCGGTCCGAGCCGCGGGACGTGCAGCGTTCCCATGACGTCGCCCTCGCCGCCCACCGTGGGCAGCGGCGGCGGGTCGGTGCGCGGCTCGCCGGGCTGCGGCGGCGCGTCGATGACGTCGCCCTGGCCGCGCCAGTCCTCCAGCACCTGGGCCTGGTGGTTGTTCGCCTCGACGTCCGTCCACCACAGCTGCCACACGACGAAGAGCCCGAGGAGGACGCCGGCGGTGATCATGAGCTCGCCGACGACGCCGACGAGACCGGCGAGGAAGCCACCCCTGCGCTTGCGCGGCCGGGTGCGCCGCGGCGTGCCGTCGTCCGGCTGGCCGGGCAGCCACTCGAGCTGGTCGACGTCCGTGCTGGCCATCGAGGTCCTCTGGTCGCGTCTCACTGGGTCCGGATCAGCGTAGTTCACCCTGCTCGCGCGTGGTCCAGACGAAGGGAGCCCGTGTAGGCGGGCATGTCGATGGCGGGCGTCTCCTCGAGGGACCAGCCCAGACCGACGGCGTCGACGTACTGGAGGTAGACCTGCACCCCGGGGGCGGCCTCGACGGCGGCGGCGAGCTCCTGCGGGTCCCCGATGGCCGAGACGCGGTAGGGCGGGGAGTAGTGGCGGCCGTGGAGCAGGAGGACGTTGCCCACGCAGCGCACGGAGGAGGTCGAGGTGATCCGCTGGTCCTGGATCATCATCGCCTCGGCTCCGCCCGTCCACAGGGCGTTGATGACCGCCTCGAGGTCCTGCTGGTGGACGACGAGGTCGTCGGGGTGCAGGCCGCTGGCGGCGAGGTCCGGCGGGGCGGGGGCGTCCCACAGCTCGACGACGACGCCCGGCCCGGTCACCGGCGTCTGCCCGGCGGCGAGGGCGGTGAGCGCGCCCGCCTCCGGGTCCGGCGCGGCCGGCGGCTGCTCCCGGGCCACGAGATCGGCGCGCTCCTGGCGCAGCCGGGCGACCTCCTCCTCGTTCTCCTCCAGCCGGGCAGTCTCGACGCGGGCGAGGTCGACGAGGTTGGTGGCGGACCGGTCCGCCTCGTCCTCGAAGAGCGTGGCGCTGGTGGCGAAGAGGAGGCCGGCGAGCGCGGCGACGAGACCGACGGCCACCGAACCGTTCCAGTGCGAGCCCTTCAGCGAGCGAGCCATCGTCCACATCCTCCTTTCCCGAGCAGGGGCGTGCCCTTCTTCGGCGTTCCGCCCACTACGCTAGGGGAGGCGTCGCGTGCCAGGAAGGGCAGGCGACACCGCGACCGTACCGAGGTACCGCCGGCCGGGCGGGACACCGAAGGAGAGCTGACAGTGCCGGAGTCCAAGCGCCGCAAGAACAAGGCGACGTACACGCCCCCGCCCACGCCTGCCCAGCCCAAGGAGAGCCCGCGCTGGTGGGTGCCCACCGCCGTCGTCCTCATGGTCGTCGGCATGCTGTGGGTGGTCATCACCTACATCATCCAGGCTGCCGGCCCCATCCCGGGCATCGGGAACCTCAACCTGGCGATCGGGTTCGTCGTCCTGCTCGTCGGGTTCCTCATGACCCTGCGCTGGCGGTAGTCCGCCAGTCCACGGAGCGCCGGTCCAGTGCTGGACCGGCGCTTCGTCGTCTCCGGGTGTCTCGTCCCCGGCTGTGCCCACAGGTGTGGAGCAACCTGTGGAGAACTACAGCGGTGTAACTTCCCCAGGTGTGCACAAACCTGTGGAGAACTACATGGTTGTCATTTCCCCAGGTGCACAGGTGTGCACAACCCTGTGGAGAACTACATCTGTGTAACTCAGGAGATCGCGTACTTCGCGGCAGCGAGGACGACGAGGAGCACGGTGACCCCCACGGTGGCCACGACACTCACCGCGGTCCGGCGGTCGCGCGGCGCGTAGACGTAGGCGGCGGACAGCAGGAGGCCGGTGAGCAGGCCACCGACGTGCGCCTGCCAGGCGACGTTGGGGATGACGAACCCGAGCACGGCGTTGATCGCGATGAGCACGACGATCTGGGTCGTGTCCCGCCCGAGGCGGCGCAGAGCGAGCCCGATCGCGCCGAAGAGGCCGAACACCGCGCCGGAGGCACCGACGACGGGGGTGACCCAGTCGTGCTCGAAGGGGGAGGCGAACAGCAGGACGCCAACCGAGCCGCCGAGGGCGCTCACGAGAAACAGGGCGGCGAACCGCCAGCGCCCCAGGGCCGGCTCGAGCACCGAGCCGACGATCCACAGGGCGTACATGTTCACCGCGAGATGGAGGAACCCGCCGTGGAGGAACGCGGCGGTGAGGAACCGGTGCGGCTCGAGCTCACCGAGGGCCGGCATGAAGTACGCCGGCGTGCTCAGGCCCGGGAACACCCGCTGGGCGGCGTAGGCGAGCACGCACAGGGCGACGAACGTCATCGTGACCACTGGCCGCCCGCTGTGGACCTTGGCCCCGAAGACCGTGCGGCGGGCGGGCATCGCCGCCTGCGCCCTGGCGACGCAGTCGACGCACTGGACGCCCACCGCTGCCGGTCGCTGGCACTCGGGGCACACGGGCCGGTCGCAGCGTTGGCACCGCACGTACGAGACGCGGTCGGGGTGCCGCGGGCAGACCGGCGGCTGGGCGCCGCCGGCCTGCCCGTAGGGACTGGCGGTCATCTGCTCAGTCGGTGACGGTGATCGAGGAGATGACGACGTCCTCGACCGGACGGTCGCCCGGGCCGGTGGGGACGGCGCTGATCTTGTCGACGACGGCGCGGCTCTCGGCGTCCGCGACGCGACCGAAGATCGTGTGCTTGCCCTGCAGCCAGGTCGTGGGCGCGGTCGTGATGAAGAACTGCGAGCCGTTGGTGCCGCGGCCGCCGATCTTCCCGGCGTTGGCCATCGCCAGCATGTAGGGCTGGGTGAAGTCGAGCTCCGGGTGGATCTCGTCGTCGAAGGTGTAGCCGGGGCCGCCGCGCCCAGAGCCCAGCGGGTCGCCGCCCTGGATCATGAAGTTCGGGATGATCCGGTGGAAGATCACGCCGTCGTACAGGGGGTCGTTCGACTCCTGGCCCGTCGCCGGGTTGGTCCAGGTCCGCTCGCCCTTGGCGAGGGAGACGAAGTTCTCCACGGTCTTGGGGGCGTGGTGGGGGAACAGCTCGATGACGATGTCCCCGAGGTTCGTGTGCACAGTTGCTTCCATACCGCCGATCCTTTCACGCCGCAGCGAGCGGGCGCAGCGCGAGAATCCGCCGTAGGAATGGTGCGCCGGTCCACCCTTGATGGGACTATGGCCGCACGTACCTGAAAGCCACGAGGGAGAGCACATGTCGCGCAAGCCGAAGATCAGCGAGATCGACGCCGAGAAGGTGCGCCAGCAGGCAGCGGACCTCGGCCACACCCTCACCGAGCAGGCCTCGCGGGCCACCGAGGCCGCGGCCGCCCTGGCAGGGCAGGGGAAGGTGTGGGCGACCGACGTCGCCGCCCCGAAGATCGACAAGGCGTGGCGCGAGGGCGTCTCCGTCGCCGCCCCGAAGATCGAGGCTGCGGCCGGCAAGGCCCGCCCTGCCGTCGACCACGCTCGCGACAAGATCGTCGACGACTACCTGCCGCGCGTCCAGAAGGCGATGCACGACGCCGCCGAGGCCGCCGCGAAGGAGAACGGCGCCAAGGGCAAGGCCGTCAAGGCCGGCAAGGCCGCCCAGAAGGCGCTCACCACGAAGCCGAAGAAGCGCGGCGGCAAGGGCAAGGCCCTGGGCTGGGTGCTCGTCGGCACCGCGGCCGCCGGCACCGGCTACCTCCTGTGGCGCCGCACGCAGCCCGTCGACGACCCGTGGGCCGAGGAGTACTGGGAGGACACGACGGTGACCACCGTCGCCGAGGTCTCCACGGCCCCCGCCGGTGTCGAGGACGGTGAGCCCGCCGCCGACGCCGAGATCGTCGCCGCCGAGGCCGGCGCCGCTGCCGGTGCCACCGACGAGCTCACCGACCCCATCGACAAGGGCCGCGGCGAGACCGACGTCGACGACACCCGCAACGCCTGACCAGAACCACACACGATGCCCGGGGCCCTGGTGGTCCCGGGCATCGTCGTCCCCCTGAGGAGGAACACCCGATGAGCGACGACGTCCACGCGCTGGCCGCGCACGTCTTCGACCTCGCCCGCGGCGGTGAGGCCGACGCGCTGGCCGCGTACCTGGACGCAGGTGCCCCCGTCGACCTCACGAACGACAAGGGCGACTCCCTGCTCATCCTGGCGAGCTACCACGAGCACGAGGACACGGTCGCGCTGCTCCTCGAGCGTGGCGCCGACGTCTCGCGGCTCAACGACCGTGGCCAGAGCGCCCTCGTCTGTGCCGTGTTCAAGCAGGCGCCGGGGATCGTGCGCCGCCTCGTGGCCGCCGGTGCGGACCCGGACGCCGGGACCCCGAGCGCCCGCGCGACCGCGCAGTACTTCGGAGCCACCGAGATCGCCGCGCTGCTCGAGGGCTGACCCGGTTGTCCCACACCGCCTCGTACAGCCGCCGTGCGTAGAGCAGCGTGCCTGCCTCCCTGATGAGAGCGGTCGATGCCGCGAACACCTCGTCGTCGTGCGGGTAGAGGGCGAAGTACCGACCCCTCCCTCGCCGCAGGCCCAGGGCTCTTTGCCGACTCCGCCTACGCCTGGCAGGCGGCGGACAAGCTCGTGTGGTCCACGACCCTCACCGAGCCGGCGCCGCGGCACACCCGCATCGAGCGCCGCTTCGACGCCTCGGCGGTGCGCGCGCCCAAGGAGACAGCCACACGTGACCTCACCGTGGGCGGCGCGAAGCTGGCCGGCAACGGCTGCTGTGGTTCACCCCGGCGCTCGGCACGGACAGTGCGGACGCGCTGGAGATGCTCGCGGTCGTCGGGACGCAGGATCTCGAGCCGCGGTGAGGTCGGCCAGATGCCGTGGTGGAGCCAACGGGACTCGAACCCGTAACCCCCTGCTTGCAAAGCAGGTGCGCTACCAATTGCGCCATGGCCCCGATGCCGGCGACGTGGCCGGCGGGGGAATGCTACCCGCGCTCAGTGGGCGGTGGAGGCCTCGGGCGCCTCGGGGAAGGTGTTCCCGCCGAAGCTGTCGGTGACCTCCTGCCACAGGGCCCGCTCCTCGCGGTCGGCCCGGACCTTCGCCCAGACGGCGTAGCCTGCTGCCGCCAGGGCGGCGACTCCGAGAAGCTTCTTCATGGGTTGCCTCCGTGGTGGTCGTGTGGGCCTAGCTGGACTCGAACCAGCGACCTCTTCCTTATCAGGGAAGCGCTCTAACCGTCTGAGCTATAGGCCCGTCGCACCCGGTGACGCCTCATGGGTGCCGGATGAGACTACCCCAGGGCCGCGGCCCTGCCCAAACCTGGACCGGGCCCCGGGGACGTCGTGTTCGCCACACTCAGTCGTCGGTGAGCGTGAGGTGCACGCCGCCGACGAGCGCCGCGACGATGTTGTAGAGGAACGCGCCCAGCGTCGCGAGGGCGGTGAGGAGCAGGATGTCGACGACGGCGATGATCGCCGCCATCGAGACCACGCGGTCGAACTGGACGTAGTCCATGAGCCGGAGGAAGTTCTCCGAGTCGAGGGTGACGAGCAGCTCCTCGATGTCGGCGAAGACGTGCATCGAGTCGAGCACGAGCCACATGGCGGCCGCGGCGACGACGATGCCGATGCCGATGGCGATCGACAGGAGGAAGGACAGCTTCATCACCGACCACGGGTCCACCCGCGCGACCGACAGGCGCACGCGCCGCGGGCCGGAGGAGGGACGGGCGGCAGCGCGCGGCTCACTCTTGCCGGCGGCCGGCCCCTGGGCGGTCTGCGTCGCCCCCGCAGCAGCCGCGGGACGCTCCGTCGTCGAGGACTGGGCGCCGTAGCGCGGCGCCGTCGCCGACCCGCCGGAGACCTGACCGGTGCGCACGGCGCTGGCGCCGCCGACCGGGGCGGTCTGGTCGGGGTGGGGGACCACCGGGTGCTCGGAGACGCCCTTGGCGGCCGCGAAGCGCTCAGCGAGGCTGGTGCGGATCGCCGTGCGGTCCTGGGACGTCGTGGCCCCTGTGCCGGGCTCGGTGGCGGCCGGACGCGTCACGTCCTCCGGCCCGGGAGTGCTGGTGCTCATGACTGTCCTCCATCGTCACCCTCGGCGGGCTCCTCGGCTTCCTCGGGTGACGCTACGCCATCGGCGTCGCGCTCGGCGTTCCGTGCGACGGCGATGATGCGGTCCCCGTTGTCGGGCTTGGCGAAGATGACACCCTGGGTGTTGCGACCGGTGAGGTTGACCTCCTCCACCGCCGACCGGACGATCTTGCCGCCCTCCATGATGACCATGACCTCGTCGTCAGGCTTGGTGAGCAGCGCGCCGACGAGGTCCCCGCGGGCCTCGACGAGGTTGGCGACCTTGATGCCGAGACCGCCGCGACCCTGCACCCGGTACTCCTCGATGGCGGTGCGCTTGGCGAACCCGCCCTCGGTGACGACGAAGAGCGCCGAGCTCTCGTGACCCGGGTGGACGACGTCCATCGCGAGCAGCTCGTCGTCGCCGCGGAACTTCATGCCGGTGACGCCGGAGGTCGAGCGGCCCATCGGGCGCAGCGCCTCGTCGGTCGCGGTGAAGCGGATCGACTGCCCCTTGCGCGAGACGAGCAGGAGGTCGTCATCGCTGTTGGCGAGGCCGGCGGACACGACGCGGTCGCGCCGGCCCTCCTCGTCCTCGCGGAGGTTGATCGCGATGATGCCGCCGGTGCGGTTGGTGTCGTACTCGCCGAGGCGGGTCTTCTTCACCAGGCCGCGCTGGGTGGCCAGGACGAGGTAGTCCGCGTCGTCGTAGCTGCGCAGGGCGAGCACCTGGGCGATGCGCTCGTCCGGCTGGAAGGCCAGCAGGTTCGCCACGTGCTGGCCCTTGGAGTCACGCCCGCCCTCGGGCAGCTCGTACCCCTTGGCCCGGTAGACCCGGCCCATGTTCGTGAAGAACAGCAGCCACTGGTGGGTCGTGGTGACGAAGAAGTGCTCGACGATGTCGTCCTCGCGCAGCTGCGTGCCGCGCACGCCCTTGCCGCCACGACGCTGGGAGCGGTAGTTGTCGGTGCGGGTGCGCTTGACGTAGCCGCCACGGGTGATCGTGACGACGACGTCCTCCTCGGGGATGAGGTCCTCGATCGACATGTCGCCCTCGTAGGGGACGACCGTCGTGCGCCGCTCGTCGCCGTACTTCGCGACGATCGTGCCGAGCTCCTCCGACACGATCCGGCGCTGGCGCTCCGGAGAGGCGAGGATGTCCTTGTACTCGCGGATCTCCCCCTCGATCTTGTCGTGCTCGTCGACGATCTTCTGGCGCTCGAGGGCGGCCAGGCGGCGCAGCTGCATCGCGAGGATGGCGTCGGCCTGGATCTCGTCGATGTCGAGCAGGTCCATGAGGCCCCCGCGCGCGGCGTCCCCACTCTCCGAGCGCCGGATGAGGGCGATGACCTCGTCGAGCATCTCTAGCGCCTTGAGCTGGCCGCGCAGGATGTGGATGCGCTCCTCGGCCCGCTTGAGCAGGAACCGCGTACGACGCACGATGACGTCGATCTGGTGGTTCACCCAGTGCCGGACGAACGCGTCGAGGCTCAGCGTGCGGGGCACGCCGTCGACGAGCGCGAGCATGTTCGCCGGGAAGTTGTCCTGCAGCTGGGTGTGCTTGTAGAGGTTGTTGAGCACGACCTTGGCGACGGCGTCACGCTTGAGGATGATGACGAGCCGCTGGCCGGCGCGGCCGGAGGACTCGTCGCGCATGTCGGCGATGCCCTGCAGCCGTCCGTCGTGGACGAGCGAGGCGATCTTGGTGACGAGGTTGTCCGGGTTGACCTGGTAGGGCAGCTCGGTGACGACCAGGCACTGCCGGCCCTGGATCTCCTCGACGTTGACCACGGCGCGCTGGGTGATCGAGCCGCGGCCGGTGCGGTAGGCGTCCTCGATGCCGCGGCGGCCGAGGATCGTCGCGCCGGTGGGGAAGTCGGGGCCCTTGATGCGCTCCATGAGCGCCTCGAGCAGCTCCTCCTTGGAGGCCTCGGGGTTCTCGAGGAACCACTGCACACCCTCGGCCACCTCGCGCAGGTTGTGCGGCGGGATGCGCGTGGCCATGCCGACCGCGATGCCCTCCGACCCGTTGACGAGGAGGTTGGGGAAGCGGGCCGGCAGGACGTCCGGCTCCTGGTTCTTCCCGTCGTAGTTGTCGTGGAAGTCGACCGTGTCCTGGTCGATGTCGCGGACCATCTCCATGGCCAGCGGCGCCATCTTGCACTCGGTGTACCGCGGGGCGGCGGCGCCGAGGTTGCCCGCGGAGCCGAAGTTGCCCTGCCCGGCGACGAGTGGGTAGCGCAGCGACCACGGCTGGACCAGGCGCACGAGGGCGTCGTAGATCGAGGTGTCGCCGTGGGGGTGGTACTGCCCCATGACCTCACCGACGACGCGCGAGCACTTGTTGAACGACGCGTCGGGCCGGTACCCGCCGTCGTACATCGCGTAGAGCACGCGGCGGTGCACCGGCTTGAGGCCGTCACGCACGTCCGGCAGCGCACGCCCGACGATGACGCTCATCGCGTAGTCGAGGTACGAGCGCTGCATCTCGAGGGTCAGGTCGACCTGCTCGATGTGGTCGGCTGGGGGCTGGGTCACTGTCGTCCTTCTGTCCGTCTGCGGGAGCGGGTGGGGCGGGGCGCGGGCTAGATGTCCAGGAAGCGCACGTCGCGTGCGTTCCGCTGGATGAACTCACGCCGGGACTCGACGTCCTCGCCCATGAGGACCGAGAACACCTCGTCCGCGGCAGCCGCCTCCCCGACCGTCACCTGTCGCAGGGTGCGCGTCTCGGGGTCCATCGTCGTGTCCCACAGCTCCTGCTCGTTCATCTCGCCGAGACCCTTGTAGCGCTGGATGCCGCTCTCCTTGGGCATCCGCTTGCCGGCGGCCGCGCCCTCGGCGAGCAGCGCGTCCTTCTCCCGGTCGGAGTACACGTACTCGTGCGGCGAGTTGGTCCACTTGAGCCGGTACAGCGGGGGCTGGGCCAGGTACACGTGGCCGTTCTCGATGAGCGGGCGCATGTAGCGGAAGAGCAGCGTGAGCAGCAGCGTGGTGATGTGCTGGCCGTCGACGTCGGCGTCGGCCATGAGCACGATCTTGTGGTACCGGAGCTTGGCGATGTCGAACTCCTCGCCGATGCCGGTGCCGAAGGCCGTGATGAGCGCCTGGATCTCCTGGTTGCCCAGCGCCTTGTCCAGGCGCGCCTTCTCGACGTTGAGGATCTTCCCGCGCAGCGGGAGGATCGCCTGCGTCTCGGGGTCACGGCCCTGGACGGCCGAGCCGCCGGCGGAGTCTCCCTCGACGATGAAGATCTCCGAGCGGCTCGCGTCGCGGCTCGAGCAGTCCTTGAGCTTGCCGGGCATGGAGGCGGACTCCAGCGCGCCCTTCCGGCGGGTGGCCTCGCGCGCCTTGCGGGCCGCCAGCCGGGCCGCGGCCGCCTGCTGGGCCTTGCGGATGACGTCCTTGGCCTCGTTCGGGTGGGAGTCGAGCCAGTCGCCGAGGTGGCTGTAGACGACCTGCTGCACGTAGGTGCGAGCCTCGGTGTTGCCGAGCTTCGTCTTCGTCTGGCCCTCGAACTGCGGCTCGCCGAGCTTGACGGAGATGACGGCGGTGAGGCCCTCGCGGATGTCGTCACCCGTGAGGTTGTCGTCCTTGTCCTTGAGGATGTTCTTGTCCTTGGCGTACCGGTTGATCAGCGAGGTGAGCGCCGCGCGGAAGCCCTCCTCGTGGGTGCCGCCTTCGGAGGTGTTGATCGTGTTCGCGTAGGTGTGGACGGACTCGGAGTACGCGCTCGTCCACTGCATCGCGATCTCGACGGAGATCTTCCGGTCCTGGTCCTCGGCCTCGATGTCGATGATCTCGGGGTTGATGAGATCGACCTTCTTGGCGGAGTTGAGGTGCTGGACGTAGTCCTGCAGGCCGTTGGCGTACTGGTAGACGACCTCGCGGTGGCCCTCGTGGGCGTCGTCCGACGAGCCCTTCTCGTCGCCGGTGACCTCGTCGCCGGCGTCGGTGACGCCGGCCCGCTCGTCGGTGAGCGCGATGCGCAGGCCCTTGTTGAGGAAGGCCATCTGCTGGAAGCGGGCGCGGAGGGTCTCGAAGTCGAAGTCGGTGGTCTCGAAGATGTCCGCGTTGGGCCAGAACGTCACCGTCGTGCCGGTCTTGTCGGTGGTGCCGACCTCTGCGAGGGGCGCGGTGGGCACGCCGTCCTGGTAGCTCTGCCGCCAGATCGCGCCGTCCCGGTGGACCTCGACGATGAGGCGGGTGGACAGGGCGTTGACGACGGAGACGCCGACGCCGTGCAGACCGCCGGAGACGGCGTAGCCGCCGCCGCCGAACTTGCCGCCGGCGTGGAGGACGGTGAGGACGACCTCGACGGCCGGCTTGCCCTCGGACTCGACGATGTCGACGGGGATGCCGCGGCCGTCGTCGATGACGCGCACGCCGCCGTCCTCGAGGATGGTGATGTCGATGGTGGTCGCGTGCCCGGCCAGTGCCTCGTCGACCGAGTTGTCGACCACCTCGTAGACCAGGTGGTGCAGGCCGCGCTCACCGGTGGACCCGATGTACATGCCGGGGCGCTTACGGACCGCCTCGAGGCCTTCGAGAACCGTGATGTTCGTTGCGTCGTACCCGGCTTCCTGCGGGCTCGTGCCGGTGCTCGGGGGCGTCTCGTCAGCCACTGTCTGGCGCTCTCCTCATCAGTTGTCGCGGCGCAGCACCGCACCGTCACCTGGTTCGGGACGGTGGGCCGGCACCACAGCTGCCCCCGGTGTGCGACTCCTGCCGACTCCCGCGGGCGGGGTCACCCGATTCTACTGCGTCGGTGCCTGAATCACCGCATATCCACAGCTTCATCCACAGTGTGACGCGCGTCGTGGCGCGGCTTCCGGGCTGCTCAGCCGTACGTGTCGCGTGGTCCGCGCCCGCGCACCGACCGCGGCCCTCGGGTCCACGTGGGGCCGCCCGGTCCCCGGATGACGATCTCGGTGACGGTGTCCTCCCCGACCTCCTCGGCGAGCCGTCGCTCGAGCTGGGGCTGGAGCAGTCGCAGCTGGGTCGCCCACGCCGTGGAGTCGGCCCGCAGCACGAGGACGGAGTCGTCGAAGGTCTCGACGACGCAGTGCTCGGCGAGGTGGTCACCGACGATCTCGCGCCACCGTCCGACGACGCCGCCCATGCTCACCGGCGCGCTCCAGCCGCGCTCGGCGAACATCTTGTCGACGATCGGCCCGAGCGGCTGCGGGTCACGGCGGGAAGGGCCTGCGCCGCTGCCGACGTCCCCGAGCCCGGGGCCCGGACGAAAACGTCGTGAGCCCGGCGCCGGGCGCCCGGGCGCGGTGCGCCGCAGCCCCTTGGCCGCGGCGGCGGCGCGGGCACGGGCCAGCGCCTGGCGCGCCGCGTCGGGGCTCTCCTCCGCGGCGGGGGTGTCGGCGCCGTCCGCGGCCGCCTGGTCCTTCTCCGGCCGGTCAGTCACGGGTCACCTGCCCTCCCGCGACGGTGAAGCGCGCCCCGGCGAGGGCCTCGGGCACGTCCTCGGGCACCGCGGCGGTGAGCAGCACCTGCTCGGCGCCGGCGACCATCGCGGCGAGCCGTTCCCGGCGCCGCACGTCGAGCTCGGCGAAGACGTCGTCGAGGATGAGGATCGGGCCGCCGTCGTCGTCCTCCTTGAGCACCTCGAAGGAGGCCAGTCGCAGCGCCAGCGCGTAGGACCACGACTCCCCGTGGCTCGCATAGCCCTTGGCGGGCAGGCCACCGAGGGTGAGGACGAGGTCGTCGCGGTGCGGGCCGACGAGGCTGACGCCGCGGTCGATCTCCTTGCTCCGCAGCGCGCCCATCGCCGCGACGAGCCGTTCGGTGAGGGCGGGGACGTCGGTGAGCGCGTCCTCCTCCTCCGCCGTCGCCTCACCCTCGCCGTCGACGGCGAGCAGTGCGGAGCGGTAACCCAGACGGGCCTCGCTCTGCCCGGCGCTGACCTCCTCGTAGGCCTGCGCGGTGAGGGGGCGCAGGCGCCGGAGCAGCTCGACGCGCGCCGCGACGATCTGGGCGCCGGCGGCGGCGAGGTGGCCGTCCCACACGTCGAGCGTGGACAGGTCGGGCCCGCTGCCCCCGCGCCGGCGCGCGGCGCCGGCCGACTTCAGCAGCGCGCCGCGCTGGCGCAGGATCTTGTCGTACTCGCTGCGCACGCCCGCCAGCCGCGGGGTGAGCAGGACGAGGAGGTCGTCGAGGAAGCGGCGGCGCGCCGACGGGTCGCCCTTGACGAGCTCGAGGTCCTCCGGCGCGAAGACGACGCTGCGGACGATGCCGAGGACGTCACGGGTGCGGCTGACCGGCGAGCGGTTGAGCCGGGCCCGGTTGGCGCGACCGGCGACGATCTCGAGCTCGACGAGCGTCTCGCGGCCCCCGCGCACGGCCTTGGCCCGGATCACCGCCCCGCCGGCGCCCTGCCGCACGAGCGCGGCGTCGGAGGCGACCCTGTGGCTGGAGAACGTGCCCAGGTAGGCGACCGCCTCGACGATGTTCGTCTTGCCCTGCCCGTTGTTGCCGACGAAGGCCGTGACTCCCGGGTCGAGCGCGAGGACGAGCTCCTCGTAGGACCGGAAGTCGTGCAGGGAGAGGTTGGAGACGTACATCCTCAGCGCTCGTCGGCACGCCGGATCGCGTGGCCTCCGAACTGCTCGCGGAGCGAGGCGACGGCCTTCATCGCAGGGGAGGCCTCCTGCCGGGAGGAGAAGCGGGCGAACAGGGCAGCGGCGATCGTCGGGGCCGGGACGGCGTTGTCGATCGCCTCCTCGAGGGTCCAGCGGCCCTCGCCGGAGTCCGCGGCGTAGTCGTCGATCCGGGCGAGACCCGGGTCCTGCTCGAGGGCGTCGACGAGCAGCTCCAGCAGCCAGGAGCGCACGACGGTCCCCCGCTGCCAGGAGCGCACCACCGCGGTGACGTCGGGGACGAGGTCGGAGCGCGAGGCGATGATCTCGTAGCCCTCGGCGTAGGCCTGCATGAGGCCGTACTCGATGCCGTTGTGGACCATCTTGGAGAAGTGCCCGGCGCCGACGGGCCCCGCGTGGACGAAGCCCTCCTCTCGGGGCCCCTCGGGACGCAGGGCCTCGAAGATGGGCATCGCGCGTTCGACGTCCTCGGCGCTGCCGCCGACCATCGTGCCGTAGCCGTACTCGCGGCCCCACACGCCGCCGGAGATCCCCGCGTCGACGTAGCCGATGCCACGCTCGGCCAGCATGGCGGCGTTCTCCTGGTCGTCGCGGTAGTAGGAGTTCCCGCCCTCGATGACCAGGTCGCCCGGGGACAGCAGGGCGGCCAGCGCCTCGAGGGTCGCGTGGGTCGGGGCGCCTGCAGGCACCATGACCCACGCGATGCGCTCGCCCTCGGGGAGGGCGGCGACGAGCTCGGCCAGCGACGGGACGTCGCTGATCGCCGGGTCGGTGTCGTACCCCGTGACGGTGTGGCCCGCGGCCCGGATGCGTTCGCGCATGTTGCCGCCCATGCGGCCCAGTCCAACCATGCCGATGTGCACGTCGGCTCCTCTCGTCGGGGTGCGGGGTCCTTCCCGCGGTGGGTTACCCGGCGAACCGGATGGGCATGAGCAGGTAGCGGAACTCGTCCTCGCTCTCCCCCTCGGCGCTGCCCTGGCCGGTGAGGACCGCGGGCTTGCTCGGGTGGGTGAACGACAGGCGGACGAAGTCGGTGCTCAGGGCGCCGAGGCCGTCGAGCAGGTAGTGCGGGTTGAACGCGGTGACGATGTCCTCACCGACGAGCGTGGCCTCGAGCACCTCGGACGCCTGTGCGTCCTCGCCCTGGCCGGCCTCGAGGACGACCTGGCCCTCGGAGAAGCTCAGCCGGATCGGGGTGTTGCGCTCGGCGACGAGGGAGACGCGGCGAGCGGCCTCGACGAGCGGCCCGGTGGCGATGACGGCGTGCGTCGTCGTCTCGTCCGGGAACAGCCGGCGCACGGGCGGGTAGTCGCCGTCGACGAGCAGCGACGTCGTCTGGCGGCCGCCGGCCGCGAAGCCGATGAGCGAGGCGGAGTCCTGGGCGAGCGCGACGTCGACGGTGCCTGCGCTGGTGAGGGACTTCGCGACGTCGGACAGGGTGCGGGCGCGCACGAGGGCGACAGCGTTGAACGCCGGGTTGCTCGGGTGCCAGGTGAGCTCGCGCAGGGCCAGCCGGTAGCGGTCGGTGGCCATGAGCGTGAGCTTCTCGCCGTCGATCTCCACGCGCACACCGGTGAGCAGCGGCAGCGTCTCGTCGCGGCTGGCCGCGATGCTCACCTGGGCGACAGCCTGGGTGAGGACGTCGGCGTCGATGGTGCCGGAGAGCTCGGGCATCTCGGGCAGCGCGGGGTAGTCCTCGACGGGCATGGTCAGCAGGGTGAAGCGGCTGGCGCCGCAGCGCAGGACGACCTTGGTGCCGTCGAGCGTGAGGTCCACCGGCTTGGCCGGCAGCGCCTTGGCGATGTCGGCCAGCAGGCGCCCGGAGACGAGGACGACTCCCGGCTCCTCGACGGCGGCCGGGACCGTGGAGCGGGCCGAGACGTCGTAGTCGAAGGTCGAGAGGGTCAGTGACCCCTCACTGCTGGCCTCGAGACGGACGCCGGCGAGCACCGGGACCGGTGGACGCACCGGCAGGGAGCGTGCTGTCCAGGCAACGGCCTCGGCGAGGACGTCCCGTTCGACCCTGAGCTTCACGATGTTGACCTCTCTCGCTGCACCACGGCGCAGCGAGTAAGGGCTGCGCACGGGAAACCTTACGCGAGTCGGCCGGTCCTCCGGTCCGGTCTGGGCAGTCGGGGCCCGGACCGTTGTTGTTGTTCACAGGCTGTCTTGAAGAGAGGTCTCGTCATCGTCATCGCTGGTGTGGACACTGTGGAGAAGCGACGTCTGCGCAGGTCAGCCGGGCAGAGACGATGTGGGTACGGGGGCGCACCCTGGTGGGGACAAGTTGGCAGGTCGGTGGATTCGTGTCGTTCGTGTCGGCTGGATCCACGGATCGGGGACAACCTGTCCACTGACAAGTTTCCCTTGTCCACCGCAATCCACAGATTTGTCCACAACTGTGCATTGGCTCCGGAACGCCGAAACGTCCTCCTGGCGCCCTCGAGCGTCACGCCCCGCCGGTGCGGGCCTTCTGCTTGATCCGGTTCGTCAGCTCGGTGACCTGGTTGAAGGTCGAGCGCTTCTCGGCCATCTGCTCGCGGATCTTGCGGTTGGCGTGCATGACGGTCGTGTGGTCGCGCCCGCCGAAGAGCTGACCGATCTTCGGCAGCGACAGCTCGGTGAGCTCGCGGCACAGGTACATGGCGATCTGCCGGGCGTTGACGAGGACCCTCGACCGGTCGGCGCTGCACAGGGCGTCCATCGAGACGGAGAAGTAGTCCGCCGTCTGGCCCATGATCAGCGTCGGGGTGATCTCCTCGCCCTCGGTGTCGGTGATGAAGTCCTTGAGGACCATGACCGCGAGGGACTCGTCGACCGGCTGGCGGTTGAGGTTGGCGAACGCGGTGACCCGGATGAGGGCGCCCTCGAGCTCACGGATGTTCGAGGTGATCCGCGAGGCGATGTAGGACAGGACGGCGTCGTCGATCTCGAGGTTCTCGTTGTTCGCCTTCTTGCGGAGGATGGCGATGCGCGTCTCGAGGTCCGGCGGCTGGACGTCGGTGAGCAGGCCCCACTCGAAGCGCGAGCGCATCCGGTCCTCGAACCCGTTGAGCCGCTTGGGCGCGAGGTCGGAGGTGATGACGACCTGCTTGTTGGCGTTGTGCAGGGTGTTGAAGGTGTGGAAGAACTCCTCCATCGTCTGTTCCTTGCCCTGGAGGAACTGGATGTCGTCGATGAGGAGGACGTCCACCTCGCGGTAGCGGCGCTGGAAGGCCTCGGCCTTGTCGTCACGGATGGAGTTGATGAAGTCGTTGGTGAACTCCTCGGAGTTCACGTACCGCACCCGGACGCTCGGATCCAGGCTGCGGGAGTAGTGGCCGATGGCGTGCAGGAGGTGCGTCTTGCCCAGACCGGAGCCGCCGTAGATGAACAGCGGGTTGTAGGCGCGGGCCGGCGACTCGGCGACGGCGGTGGCGGCCGCGTGGGCGAAGCGGTTGCTCGAGCCGATGACGAAGGTCTCGAAGGTGTACTTCGGGTTGAGCCGGGCGGCGTCGGCCTCGGCGTCGGCGGCGTTGCGGCGGGCATCGGCCGCAGAGCGCTGGCGCACCGCGGCGGACGGCGAGACCGGCGGCTCGGCGTCCTCGGGTGTCTCGGTCTCGGGCACCCGCGGGCTCGTCTCCTCGAGCGTCGGGTCGACGGTGACGGCGAAGCGGACCGGCGAGCCGGCCGACTCGGTGAGCGCCTCGGTGAGGCTCGTGCGTGCCCGGGTCTCGAGGAAATCCTTGGCGAACTCGCTCGGCACGGCGAGGAGGAGGGTGCCGTCGACCGCGCCGAGCGGTCGGGTGAGACGGATGAAGGCCCGCTGGGCGCCGCCGATGTCCCCGTTCTCGGTGAGGATGTCCACAGCCCGTGCCCACAGGCCGGTGATCTCGTCGTTCTCGGGCACAGTGGTCCTCTCGTACAGGGTCGGCAGACGTTTCGAGTGTCGCATCCCCACCCTCGGTCCACATAGTTATCCACAGATGTGCAGAAGCATCGTGAGGGATGGCATAGTCGGACGATGGGCCGCGTGATTGACCGGCGATCGCCGTCTCGCGTATCGTGACTGAGCCGTCCTGACGGCTCT